>SCSF01000108.1 GCA_004298435.1 Beijerinckiaceae bacterium | reverse complement strand
TCAGGCGAAACCGGAGATGTGCGCGAGATCGGCGATCGTGGCGCGGCCATTACACAGGCCATTGCCGCGCTGGCTCCGGGAGATGTCCTGCTGATTGCGGGCAAAGGTCACGAAACGGGCCAGATCGTCGGAAACAAGGTGCTTCCTTTCTCCGATCAACAAAGCGTCCGCGCCGCCTTAAGGGATTTCGCGGCATGAGGCCCGAATTGTCGCAAGAGCAGGCGTCTCCAGAACCGTTGTGGACCAATCTGGGGCTTATCGGTCCGCTTGAGGCGCGCGTCAGCTATGGCCTGCCGCGTTCGTCTACCGGTATTTCGATCGACACCCGCACTCTGGCGGAAGGCGATTTGTTCTTCGCAATCCGGGGCGACAAGAGCGACGGCCATGATCATGTTGCCGCTGCCCTTGAGAAGGGTGCTGCGGCGGCCGTGGTTTCCGAAGCCAGAGCCGACTCGCTCGCTGGCCTTGGTCCACTCTATGTCGTCCATGAGGTCCTTCCCGCGCTGGAGCGGCTGGCGGCTGCCGCGCGTGCAAGGACAGGTGCGCGCATCGTTGCGGTGACCGGTTCTGTCGGCAAAACCTCCACCAAGGAAGCGCTGCGTCTGGTTCTTGGCGAGGCGGGCGCAGTGCATGCGTCGGTCGCCTCCTATAACAATCATTGGGGCGTGCCTTTGACGCTCGCCCGCATGCCGCGCCAGACGCAGTTCGGCGTCATCGAAATCGGGATGAACCATGCGGGTGAAATCACGCCGCTTGTCGCGATGGCGCAGCCGCATGTAGCGATCATCACCACGGTTGCCCCGGTACACCTCGAATTCTTTCCGAATGTCGAAGCCATAGCGGATGCGAAGGCCGAGATTTTCTCAGGACTTGTGCCGGGCGGCATCGCCATTCTCAATCGGGATGGTGAGCACTTCGATCGCCTCAGCGCAGCAGCGCGCGCCTCTCAGGCCGGTCATATCGCGACATTTGGAGCCGATGCGCACGCAGACGCACGGCTGATCGAAGCCAAACTCGCAGATGATTCCACGGAAGTAACGGCGGAAATCCTTGGAGAACCCATTTCCTACCAGATCGGCGCGCCGGGACGCCACATCGCACTGAATTCGCTGGCCGTACTGCTTTCAGCCAAGGCTTTCGGCCTCGATCTCGAAGCGGCGGCGCGGGCACTCTCCCGCTTCGAGGCGCCGGAGGGGCGTGGCCGCCGCTTCATGCTCGAAACGGCGCAGGGGCCTTTTACCCTGATCGACGAGAGCTACAACGCCAACCCCGCTTCCGTGCGGGCTGCTCTCGCGCTTGCCGGCGGGTTGCCGATGCATGGCGTCTATGGCCGGCGGATCGCCGTGCTCGGCGATATGCGCGAACTTGGCGAACGCAGCAATGAACTGCATGCGGAACTCGCTGCGGAGGTTGAGAGCAACAGAATAGACCTCGTCTTTGCGGCCGGCCCGATGATGAAGCATCTTTTCGATGCGCTGCCAGCAGCGATTCGCGGCGGATGGCGCGACACTCCGGCGGAACTGGCGCCGATCGTGACCGATATGGTGCGTGCCGGCGACATAGTAGTTGTGAAGGGCTCCAACGCCAGCCGGATGAGCCTCATCGTCAGCGCGCTCATTAGCCGCTATGCGGGCGTTGCCGCTGCTTCCTAGGATTTTTTTCTTATGCTCACTTGGCTCGCGGATCTTTCACATCACTTCAGTCCGCTCAATCTGTTTCGCTACATCACGTTCAGGACCGGCGGCGCCACGGCCACGGCGCTTTTCTTCGTGTTTTTCTTCGGGCCGCGCAGCATCGCGGCATTGCGCATCAAGCAGGGCAAGGGCCAGCCGATCCGTACCGACGGGCCGCAATCCCATCTTCTGACGAAGAAGGGCACGCCCACCATGGGCGGCCTGATGATTTTATCAGGGCTCATCGTATCGACGCTGCTCTGGGCCAATCTCGCAAGCCGCTATGTCTGGATCGCGTTGCTTGTAATGATTGGGTTCGGCCTTATCGGCTTCTACGACGACTATCTCAAAGTAACGAAGCAGACGCACAATGGCGTATCCGGCCGTTTGCGGCTGATGCTGGAGGGTGTGATCGCTCTCATCGCCTGCTATGCGATGATGGTTGTCGGTCCTCCACATGCGACGGAACTCGCCTTGCCCGCGATCAACGGCTATGTCGTCGATCTCGGGCTTTTCTATCCAATCTTCGGCGCCTTCGTGATCACCGCCGCGGGCAATGCGGTCAATCTGACCGATGGTCTCGACGGACTTGCTATCGTGCCGGTGATGATTGCCGGTGCAACGTTCGGCATTATCGCCTATCTCGCGGGTAATGCGATCTTCTCCGCCTATCTCGGCATCAATTTCATCCCAGGAGCTGGAGAACTCGCGGTCGTCTGTGGCGCCGTGATCGGGGCGGGGCTCGGCTTTCTCTGGTTCAACGCGCCGCCGGCGCAGATTTTCATGGGCGATACCGGCTCGCTCGCGCTCGGTGGCCTTCTTGGCACGATAGCCGTCGCCATCAAGCATGAAATCGTTCTTGCAATCGTCGGCGGCCTTTTCGTTCTTGAGGCCCTCTCGGTCATTGTGCAGGTCGTTTCCTTCAAGCTCACCGGCAAGCGGGTGTTCCGCATGGCCCCCATCCATCATCATTTCGAACAGCTTGGCTGGTCCGAGCCGCAGGTGGTCGTCCGTTTCTGGATCATCGCCTTCGTGCTCGCCCTGGTCGGGCTTTCGACTCTCAAGCTGAGATGAAAATGATTCCGCTCACATCATTCGCTGGAAAGAAAGTCGCCGTCTTCGGCCTTGGCGCGTCGGGCCGCGCGAGCGCCGAAGCGCTGAAACTTGGAGGCGCGGAGGTCGCTGCATGGGATGACAAGCCCGCCGCGCGCGAGAAAGCGGCTGCACTGGGCCTCGCTCTCACGGATCTGGAGAGCCTCGATCTCAAGGGGTTCGATTCGCTCGTGCTTGCTCCCGGCGTGCCGCTGACGCATCCGAAGCCGCACTGGATCGTTGAAAAAGCGAAGCAGGCTGGCGTCGAGATCATTGGCGACATCGAGCTTTTCTGCCGCGAGCGCCGCGCCATCGCACCGAAATCGCCTTTCGTCGCCATCACCGGCACCAACGGCAAATCGACCACAACCGCGCTCGTCGCGCATCTCTTTGCGACTTTCGGCTACAAGGTCGAAGTCGGCGGCAACATCGGAACGCCGATCCTGACGCTGTCGCCTCCGTCGCCGGAAGTCGTGCATGTCATCGAGTGTTCGTCGTTCCAGATAGATCTTGCGCCGACACTCGATCCCTGGGTCGGCGTTCTCCTCAATGTCACGCCGGATCACCTCGATCGCCATGGCACGATGGAGAATTACGCGGCGATCAAGGAACGGCTGGTCACACGGGCCGATGCGGCTGTCATCGCCATCGATGACGCCGTGACGGTCAAGATCGCCGAGCGGCTTCGCCGGAGGGGCAAGGTTGGCACCTCGGTTTCAATCACCCGGCCGAAAATCGAAGACGGCATTATTCTCGATGGCACCAGGCTCGTGCGCCGTGTTCAGGGCCGTTCCCTGACCATCGCCGATCTTGCAGGCATCCCCTCGCTGCGCGGCGCGCACAACGGGCAGAATGCGGCTGCGGCCGTCGCGGCGCTCGGCGCGCATGGCTTCAGCCTTGAAATTGTCACGAAGGGTCTCTCGACATTTCCGGGTCTGCCGCACCGGCTCGAAGAACTCGGCCGGCGCGGCAAGGTCCTCTTCATCAATGATTCCAAGGCAACGAATGCCGATGCTGCGGAAAAGGCGCTGCTCAGCCTCGAAAGCATTTACTGGATCCTCGGCGGCCGCGCCAAGGAAGGCGGGATCGAGCCTCTGAAGCCGCTGTTTTCCAAAGTGATCAAGGCCTATCTGATTGGCGAAGCTTCGGATCTGTTCGCAAAGACGATCGGGGATGCAATTCCTTATGAATTTTGCGGCACGCTCGATCAGGCTGTCGATCGCGCAACCCGTGATGCCGAAGAGTCGTCGAACGAGGCGCCGATCGTTCTGCTTTCGCCGGCATGCGCCTCGTTCGATCAGTTCCCGGATTTCGAGAAGCGCGGCGACAAGTTCCGTGAGCTGGTTCAGGCCAAGCTCGACGAACCAAAATGAACTCGAGGGGGCGGCGATGGTCTCGCGTGTTGAACGTTCGGCTTTGGCCAACTGGTGGTGGACGGTCGATCGCTGGATCATTGGCGCGATCGGCGTCCTCATCGTGGCCGGTCTTGTCCTGACGCTGGCCGCGAGCCCGCCCGTGGCCGAGCGGCTTGGCTATCCGCCCTTCCATTTCGTCAATCGGCAGATCATTTTCTTCATCCCGACCATTGGCGTGCTGCTTTTCACGTCATTCCTTTCGCCGCGCCACGTCCGGCGCGCTGCGCTAGTGATCTTTGCCGTGTCGCTGGTGCTTATCCTTCTCGCGCTTGTTTTCGGACATGAAGTGAAGGGAGCGCGGCGCTGGATTTTCGGCGTTCAGCCATCGGAGTTTCTGAAGCCGGCCTTCGTCGTTCTCGCCGCCTGGGCGTTTTCAGAGGGCGCCAAGCGCAGCGACGTGCCGGGCAATTTTCTTGCGGTGCTGTTGCTGCCGACGGCGATTATTCCGCTGATTTTGCAGCCTGATTTCGGCCAGACCATGCTGCTGTCGCTGGTCTGGGCAGCGCTCTTCTTTATGGCGGGGCTGCATTGGCTGTGGGTCGCCGGTATCGGCGGAATAGGCATCAGCGGCGTTTTCATTGCCTATAAATTCGTGCCGCATGTGCGCGACCGCATCATCAAGTTCATCGATCCGAGTTCGGCGCATGGCGTCCTCGATACGTTTCAGATCGATACTGCGATCGAGAGCTTTCACGCCGGCGGCTGGTTCGGCAAAGGTCCGGGCGAAGGGACGATCAAGCGCATTCTTCCCGATGCACATACGGATTTCATTTTCGCTGTGACGGCGGAGGAATTCGGCATCATCACCTGCCTTCTTCTGGTAACGATCTTCGGCTTCATCGTGATCCGGTGCCTGTTGTCGTCCTCGCGCAATGAAGATCCTTTCTGCCGCTTCGCAACCGCCGGGTTGGCGATGCTTTTCGGCATTCAGAGCGCTATCAATATGGCCGTCAATCTGCGCCTGATACCGGCCAAGGGCATGACCTTGCCATTCATCTCCTACGGCGGCTCGTCGCTTATCTCTCTGGCGCTCTGCATGGGCTTCCTGATCGCCGTGATGCGCAAGCGGCCGCGCACGGAGGTCATGTTCATGCAGCCCGAAGGCGCACACGGATGAGTTCAGAACCTTTTGTTCTTCTGGCTGCGGGCGGCACGGGAGGACATCTGTTTCCGGCGGAAGCGCTTGCGGATGCGCTGGGGCGCCGCGGGATTGCCGTAGAACTCATTACCGATGAGCGTGCGCAGCGCTATGGGGGAAGTTTCCCGGCGCGCGCCATTCATCGCATTTCAGCGGCGACGCCAAGCGGCGTTTCGCCGGTTGCGCGGCTGCGGGCGGTCGCGGCCCTTGGGCTTGGGACTCTGCAATCCCTGCTGCTGCTCATGCGCAAGCGCCCCGCGGCGGTTGTCGGTTTCGGAGGCTATCCGACTGTGCCTCCGATGGTCGCGGCTGGCCTGCTGCGCATCCCGACAATTCTGCATGAGCAGAACGCCGTGATGGGGCGCGCCAATCGCTTCCTCGCGGCGCGTGTGGACGCCGTTGCGCGCGGCCTGCCGGGGCCGCATAGCGCTGCTCTCGATGCAAAATCGACGTTGACCGGCAATCCCGTGCGGCCGGCGGTCATCGACGCCGCGACCATTCCCTACGCAATCGATGGCGCCGAGCCATTTCGTGTTCTCGTTACTGGCGGCTCGCAAGGCGCGCGTATCATGTCCGATGTCGTGCCGGCGGCGATTGCGCTTTTGCCAGAGGCGCTGCGGCGGCGGCTTTCAATCGTTCAGCAAGCGCGCGGCGAGGATGAGGAGAGGGTGAGGCAGGCCTATGCGGAGCTTGTCGTCACATCCGAGGTCACAAGCTTTTTCAAGGATCTGCCGGCACGGATTGCGGCGGCGCATCTGGTGATCGCGCGGGCCGGCGCTTCGACGGTTGCTGAACTCGCCGTGATTGGACGTCCCTCGATTCTGGTTCCTTTTCCGCATGCGATCGATCAGGATCAGGCGGCTAATGCCGCGCATCTCGCGGCGGCTGGCGCGGCGCTTATCGTCGCGCAGACGGATTTTTCGCCGCAATGGCTCGCTGCTGCCCTAAAGGCGGCGCTCGATGATCCGGCGACCCTTGCGCAAAGAGCGGAGGCGGCACGCGCAAGCGGCATCGCCGATGCGGCAAAGCGGCTGGCCAATCTCGTGCTGCATGTCGCCAAGTTGGAGAACAAAAATGAAGCTGCCGCGTGAACTCGGTCCCATCCATTTCGTCGGGATCGGCGGCATCGGCATGTCCGGCATCGCCGAAGTGCTCATCAATCTCGGTTATCGCGTGCAGGGTTCGGACCAGAACGAAAACGCCAATGTCCTGCGCCTGCGCGCAAAGGGGGCTGATGTAAAAATCGGACATGCCGTGGAGAATCTTGGCGCGGCGACGGTCGTTGTCGTCTCGACCGCGATCAAGCGCGACAATCCCGAACTCGTTGCGGCGCGGGAGCGGCGTCTGCCTGTCGTGCGGCGCGCGGAAATGCTCGCCGAGTTGATGCGTCTCAAGCAGTGTGTGGCGATTGCCGGCACGCATGGCAAGACCACAACGACATCGCTCGTAGCGACATTGCTCGATGCCGGGAAGTTCGATCCCACCGTTATCAACGGCGGCATCATCAATGCTTATGGCACCAATGCACGGCTTGGCGCAGGCGATTTCATGGTGGTGGAAGCCGATGAAAGCGACGGCACTTTTCTCAAGCTCCCGGCCGATATTGCGATCATCACCAATATCGATCCGGAGCATCTTGATCATTTCAAGACCTTCGATGCGATCAAGAACGCCTTTCTGAAGTTCGTCGAGAACCTGCCGTTCTACGGTTTCGCGGTCATGTGCCTCGATCATCCAGTGGTGCAGGAGCTTGTCGGACGCATCGAGGACCGCCGCGTTCTGACTTACGGCGAAAATCCGCAGGCCGACGCGCGGCTGGTTAATGTTGATCTTGCAAATGGCCGTTCGCGTTTCTCCGTCCTGCTGCGCGAGCGCAAGACAGGCCGGGAGATCCTGTTCGACAACCTCGAACTGCCGATGCCTGGTCATCATAATGCGTTGAATGCGACGGCGGCGTTGACGGTGGCGCATGAGCTTGGGGTGAGCGCCGATACAATCCGTTCAGCGCTCGGCCAGTTCGGTGGCGTCAAGCGCCGGTTCACGCCGACAGGCGAATGGAACGGTGCGCGGATTTTCGACGATTACGCGCATCACCCCGTGGAAATCGCTGCGGTGCTACGCGCCGCGCGCGCCTCCACCAAAGCGCAGGTGATCGCGATCATGCAGCCGCATCGCTATTCGCGCCTCGCCTCCCTCTTCAACGAATTCGCGACCTGCTTCAATGACGCTGATCGGGTGATCATCGCCAATGTTTACCCCGCTGGCGAAGCGCCAATCGAAGGCGCCGATCGCGACGGCCTGGTTGCCGCGATCAAGGCGCATGGCCATCGTCAGGCGCTTGCCCTGTCGCGCCCCGAGGATTTGCCGGAACTGATCCGCGGCCTCGCGAAGCCCGGCGACTATGTGATCTTCCTTGGCGCGGGGAATATCACGCAATGGGCCTATGCGCTGCCGGGGCAGCTTGCCGCGATGGCGCCGGCGTGAGACAGCGGGCAATGGCCTTTCCAGATATTGCCGCCGCTCTCTCTCGTTCTATGCCTCGCCTGCGCGGCGCGCTTGCCGGTAATGTACCGCTCGCCTCGCGCACCTGGTTCAAGACCGGTGGTGCGGCGCAAGCCTTGTTCGAGCCGCAAGATGCTGAGGATCTCGCCTATTTCCTTGCGCGCCTCGATCCGGCAATTCCGGTGCTGCCGCTCGGCCTCGGCTCCAATCTTCTGGTGCGCGACGGCGGCATAGAAGGAGTCATCATCGTATTCGGATCGTCCTTCAACTCCATAGTGGTTGAAGGTGAATCCGTAAGCGCCGGCGCCGGCGCGGCCGATGTGAAGCTTGCGAGCGCCGCCGCGGCTGCCGCGCTCTCCGGTTTCGTGTTTCTGCGCGGCATTCCGGGCGCGATTGGCGGAGCGTTGCGGATGAACGCAGGCGCCTATGGCGGCGAGATCAAAGACATCTTCGTTTCGTGCACAGGCATCGACCGGGGCGGCGTTATGCGGCGCTATACGGCAGCGGAAATGGATTTCACCTACCGTCATTGCGGCGTGAAGGATGTGATCTTCACGCAGGCCCATTTCGCCGGCAAGCCGGGAGACCGGGAGGAAATCCGCGCCGAAATGGCGGAGATCGCGAGGGCGCGCGGTGCAACCCAGCCGGTCAATACGCGGACCGGCGGCTCGACGTTCCGCAATCCGCCGGGACGCAAGGCGTGGGAGTTGATCGACGAGGCCGGTTGCCGCGGGCTTGTGCTCGGCGATGCGCAGGTTTCCGAATTGCATTGCAATTTTCTTGTCAACCGCGGCAATGCGAGCGCTGCCGACATTGAAGATCTGGGCGATGAAGTCCGCCGCCGGGTGTTTGATCGCTCCGGGATCATGCTCGAATGGGAGATTGAGCGGATAGGGGCGCGATAATTCGCTTGGCGATCAGCCTTGAGCCTGCGTGTTGATCGCGAAGGCGGATTGCGTTGATTCTGTCGGCTACACATCTTGATGATCTTAAATCGCCGCCCGGCAATCTGCTTCATTCGTTAAGCGGCGACCGCGCCGGCCAACATACTATCCGGGTCAACGATCAGTTCCGAATCTGCTTCCGGTGGTTAGAAGGAGGCGCGACGGAAATTGAGTTTGCGGATTATCACTAGAGCGTTTTCAAGCGAAGCAGAGGCCACTTCGCTCCAATAGCGCTATGGAGGATGACAATGCCAAAACAACTGCCCCCGCTCCATCCGGGTGAGGTGCTGCGGCTGGAGTTTATCGAGCCTCTGAAGCTTTCCGCGGGTAAGGGGGCGAGGGCCATCGGCGTGCCACGCGCGAGGATAGAGCGCATAGTCGAGGAAAAGATCGGCATTATCGGCGACACCGCCATTCGTCTGGGCAAGTTTTTCCGTACGACGCCTGACTTCTGGATGAATCTACAGACTGCTTACGAGTTGCAACTCGCCGGAAAGGCGCTCGAAGGCGAAGTAGAAAAGATCGAACCCGTCGAGCTTGCAGACGCGGATTTCTGATCTCGGTGCGGTTGCGGCAGCAAAGCTTGACAGATCAAGAGGCAGGGACGACAAGGCATCAGCAATATCTCAGGGAATACAGCAGTGTTGCATCTGTCGGCCGCTGAGTGGACCGCGATTTTTCTGACCCTGCGGATCGCGGTCGTTGCAACGCTTTGCGCGCTTCCGTTCGGCGTTTTTACTGCTTTCGTGCTCGCGCGCTGGGAATTTCCCGGCAAGATGCTCTTCAACGGCATCATTCATCTGCCACTCGTGCTGCCGCCGGTCGTCACCGGCTATCTTCTGCTGTTGAGCTTTGGCCGGCGCGGCATGATCGGCTCCTTTCTCTACCATTACTTTGGCATCGTCTTCGCCTTCCGCTGGACAGGCGCGGCGCTTGCCTGCGCGGTCATGGGTTTTCCCTTGATGGTGCGCGCGATGCGCCTGTCATTCGAATCGATCGATCAGCGGCTCGAACATGCGGCGGGCACTTTGGGCGCGGGGCCTTTCGCGAGGTTCTTTCTGGTGAGCCTGCCTCTGGCGCTTCCGGGCATCATCGTTGGCGGCATTCTCGCTTTCGCGCGCTCGCTCGGTGAATTCGGCGCGACGATCACCTTCGTCTCGAATATTCCGGGTGAGACGCAAACGATTTCGTCGGCGATCTACACATTAACCCAGGTTCCCGAGGGCGATGCGGCCGCTTTGCGCCTGACGGCGGTTTCGATCGCGATCGCGCTCGCCGCATTGCTCGTTTCGGAACTGGTTCAGCGTGGCGCCGAGAAACGGTTCGCGAGAGCCAAATGATCGATGTCGCGCTCTCCCGCCGCCTTGGCGCCTTCAATCTCGACGTCGCCTTCAAGAACGGCGAGGGCATCACGGCCCTGTTTGGCCGCTCCGGCTCGGGCAAATCGACGACGATCAATCTGATTGCCGGGCTGCAACGCCCGGATGCCGGCCACATCATCCTCGACGATTGTGTCCTTACCGACGTAGCGCGCAAACGCTTCGTGCCTGTGCATCGTCGCCGCATCGGCCTCGTGTTTCAGGATTCGCATCTGTTTCCGCATCTTGATGTCATGCAGAACCTGCGGTTCGGGCGCTGGTTCGCGCCGAAACAGGCGGGCAGCATCGATTTTCACGCCGTCGTCGAAACCTTGGGCATAGGCCATTTGCTGAAACGCTGGCCGAACCGGCTTTCGGGCGGCGAACGCCAGAGGGTCGCGATTGGCCGCGCGCTTCTCTCCAGCCCGCAGCTTCTGTTGTTCGATGAGCCTTTCGCCGCGCTCGATGTTCAGCGGCGTCTCGAAATCCTGCCGCTCATCGAGACTCTGCGCGACGAGTTCAAAATTCCGATCATCTATGTCTCGCACGCGATCGAGGAGGTCGCCCGGCTTGCTGCCTGCGTGATCGTTCTGGAAAATGGACGCGTGAAGGCCAGCGGTCCGCCTGAGTTTGTCCTCAGCGAGACGGCGAGCGTCAGCGACGACCCGCGCTTTGGCCGCTCAAGCCTTTTGACGGCGCGTGTCGGGACGGTTGACGCAGCCTTTGGTCTGACCGAACTGCTGCATCCGGCGGGGCACATCTGGCTTGCCGGCAGGGCAGGGGCGCAAGGTTCAACGGCGCGCATCATCATCAAGGCAACGGACGTCACACTTTCGAAGGCAAGACCGAGCCAGATGAGCGTGCAAGGCACGCTCGCGGGCACGGTCGAAGCCATCGCCGCCGATGGGCCTTTCGCGCTCGTCGGGATTGCTCTCGAAGGCGAGGGCAGGCTTTACGCTATGGCGACCCGCCGCGCCGTTGTGGACTTGGGCCTGCAACGGGGCGAGAGCATATTCGCGCTTATCAAGACCGTCGCACTCGACGAGCGCATGGTGGCGCAGCCGGCAGCCCCAAAGCCGTCATGGCTGGAAGAGCCTGCCGTAGCGGACAAATGCCAGCCTGACGGTTCCCGCGCCCCATAAGGGGAACAAAATACAGGCTTTTCACCCTTGGCAGCGGATCTCCAAACTTCCGTCGAAATGCTCACGGCTTCATGCTAGAGCATTTTCGAGCGAAGTGGCTTCCGTTTCGCGAGAAGACAACAAAGCATATTTTTCGCACATACGATCCCGTAGACTCGCAGCCATGATCGAAGCCAAAGTCGCAACCGAAAAATGCGTGACCGCAGGGCTCCTCGTTATCGGAGACGAGATCCTGTCCGGACGCACGAAGGACAAGAACATCGGCTTCGTTGCCGAATATCTGACCGGCATCGGCATCGACTTGTGCGAGGTTCGTGTCGTTCCGGATGTCGTTCCGGAGATTGTGGACGCTCTCAACGCGATGCGGGCGCGCTATACCTATGTCTTCACGACTGGCGGCATCGGGCCGACGCATGACGATATGACAGCCGATGCAATCGCGGCTGCTTTTGGCGTGGAAATTTCCGAGGATCCGCGCGTCATTGCCTTGCTAAGCCAATGGGTCAAGCCGGAAGATATGAACGAGGCGCGCCGCCGCATGGCGCGCGTTCCGCATGGCGCGGAGCTGGTTGAAAATGCGGTCTCGAAAGTTCCGGGATTCTGGATCGGCAACGTCATTGTCATGGCGGGCGTTCCTGGCATCATGCAGGCGATGCTCGCCGCCGTTGCCCCGAAGCTGGAGACGGGGCTGCCGACGGTTTCACGGACCATCCGCGCCGGCAGCATAGCGGAAGGCGCCTATGCGTCGGAGTTGAGCGCCCTTGCCGAGTGCTACCCCGACCTCAGCATCGGTTCATATCCGTCGATGGTGGACGGCCGTTTTGATAATGAGATTGTCGTGCGTGGCAAGAATGAAAGCAAAGTTGTGGAAGCGGTTGCCGCAATCGGAGCTTTCCTTGCCCGCATGCAGAAGAATTAAAAAAATTCAATGTGAGTCGCGATGGCTGAACCTTCTGCTGAAAGAGCTTTTCACGTTTCCTGGGACCAGTTCCATCGCGACGCCCGCGCGCTCGCATGGCGGCTTGCCGATGCGGGACCCTTCGCAGCGATTGTAGCGATTACGCGCGGCGGCCTTGTTCCGGCGGCGATTGTCGCGCGCGAACTCGATCTGCGCGTGATCGAAACCATATCGGTCGCCAGCTATAGTGACGACAATCGCCAGGGCTCGCTTGAGATTCTGAAACCGATCGCCGCAGAAGTGGCGGGGACGAAAGGCGGCGCGGAAATCCTCGTGGTCGACGATCTCGTCGATACCGGCGCGACGGCGCGGATCGTGCGGGCGCTCTTGCCCAAAGCGCATTTTGCGACCGTTTACGCAAAGCCGCTCGGGCGCGCGCATGTCGATACTTTTATGACCGAAGTCTCGCAGGATACCTGGATCTATTTTCCATGGGATCTGGGCCTCGCCTTTCAGGCGCCAATCACGGCCAAACGATAATGCGTTCGAAAGACCAGCCCGCCTCGGCGGGTGCGGATGACACCTATCACGCCTATCAAATAGAGAACCTGTTGAGCGAGCTCAGCTATACGCAGCGGCTGGCCGATAGTCTTGCAGGGAAAGTCTGCAATCGTCCCGACGTTCAGTTTCTAGGCCGGCACATTCAGCAATTTTACTGGACGGTGACGCGTCTCGTAGGTCTTGGCCGTCTTCACGATGGGTCCGCAAGCAAGCCTCCCAAGCGGCCTTTGCTCAAGCCTCCCGTGCGGCCTGTGCTGGAGCGGACGGACATTGTGCCTGCCTCGGGGCCGCGCATATTGATCGATGTGACCCTGACCTATCGCAACGATAATGGAACCGGCATTCAGAGAGTGGCGCGCGAGATCGCGCAGGCATCGATCGCACATCCCGGCGTGTTTCCAGTCATCATCGAGAACGGGCAGCTTGTTTCCTATTTCCGGCATTCGACTCTACCGGATGTCATACAGATCGAGCCGGGGGATCGCCTTTTGCTGCTCGACGCCGGCTGGTTTCTGCTGGATGAATATTTGCCCGTGGTGCAGGATGTCGCGCGCCGAGGCGGCGCAAACGTCTGCTGCGTCCATGATCTTATTCCGCTGCTTTATCCCGGTACGGTATCCGGCAGTTCAACACGGATTTTCCGATCCTGGCTTGATGCGATCCTGCCGCATTGCGAAGCCGTCGTGGCGATTTCCCGAAGCGTCGCGGAAGATTTCATCAACTATGCTTCGGAACATGCGTTGCCCCGCAACCCAGCGCTTCGCGTGGGCTGGTTTCACCTCGGCGCGGATTTCAAGACGGAGGCGTCCGGCCCTGTCTCCTCGCAGGTTCGCGCCATTTGCACGGGAACGCCGTTTTTTCTGACGGTCGGGACGCTTGAGCCGCGGAAGAACCATGCGATCGCGCTCAAGGCCTTCGATCTGCTATGGGCTGCGGGAATCGATGTCCGCTATGTCATCGTCGGAAAAATGGGCTGGATTGTACAAGCCCTGCGCCATCGCATCATTCAGCATCCCGAATTCGGCCGGAGGCTTTTCTGGCTGCAAAGCGCCGGCGACGATGATTTAAGCTTTCTTTATCGCCATGCGGCGGCATTGATCCAGCCTTCGATTGCGGAAGGCTTCGGTTTGCCGATCGTTGAGGCCGCGCATGCGGGAACGCGCGTGATCGCGAGCAATATTCGTGTGTTTTGCGAGATCGGCGGCGACGCTGTCAGCTACTTCGATCCGATGGATGCCGGCGCACTTGCGGCTTTGGTGAAAGAGGCGCTGACAAATCCGCGCCCGGCATCGCCCGTGCCCGCCTTGAGCTGGAAGGACGCGACCGAGCGTTTGCTGCGACTGATAAAGGATGGGTCCTATCCTCTCGCGGTGTAGCGCTTTCGAGCAGAGCGCCTTCTCTTCCCCGGACGAGCCCGCGAAGCGGGCGAAGATCCGGGGGCCAGAATTATGACACGCACCTGCGGCTCCTGGATCCCGGCTCGAAGCTGCGCTTCGTCCGGGAAAGAGGGCGGGCCGCCCTCTGGCCAAATGCTTCAGGATATTGGATATAGCAGGCGGCGCCTTATAGCGTTTTCGAGCGAAGTGGCTACCGGTTCGCGTGAAGAAAACGCGTAGAAACGGCTCTGGCGGACGTGGCGAAATTGGTAGACGCAAGGGACTTAAAATCCCTCGACGCAAGTCATACGGGTTCGAGTCCCGTCGTCCGCACCATTCTAATGACGTGTGACCGCTGACTCTCCTTCTCCCGGCCACCGTCATGCGCGGACTTGATCCGCGCATCCAGGGAGCGCCATTTGGATTTGAGAGTCAGTGTCTGGATTCGCGGGTCAAGCCCGCGAATGACGCGGCAATGGGTGGCCCGCTCAATACCCCGTGCCGGTCTTTCCAAGGTCGCGGTAATAACGCGCGATGCGCTCATACCATTCGTGCCGCGCCTGGAGATGGCCGAAACCGCGTCCGCGCTCCGGCAGGCGCAGCGTGTCGATGAGTGTATCGATCTCCTTGCGAGCAGAGCTTTGCGAGGCCGAAAGCGTGCCGCCGCGCATGGCCTCCTCGATCGGATCGAGCGCGGTGAGGCCTATCGGAAACAATTCGCGGAAGATCACCCTGTCATGCAGGCCTTCGGCGGGACGAAAGCGGAGTTCCGTCGCAAGCCTTGTGAGGCTCGCATTGACTTGCTTCGCATTGTTCGAATGGATCGACGACATGCGGTTGCGCACGATAACCCAATCGATGATGCCTTGATCGACGAGCTTGCGTTTGCGCCGTGCTTCGAGCACGAGGTCCGCATATTGCGCGACCTGGCCGCGCTGCGTCTTGTCGTGATGCACGCGCGAGAACACATCGACATCGATAAAGGAGTCATTCACCGGCGAAACGAGCGTATCGGCGAGTGAATGGGCAAGCCGCATGAGATAGGAATCGGAAGCCGGCGTGTCGATGACAACAAATTCATAGGAATGTTCGACGTCCGCAATCGCCGCGGCAAACGCGCCGAATTCCGTCGTCTCATTGTCGCGAACATCGGTCGAGCTGCCGCGATCGAGCGCCGCATGAAACGGCAACTCGACTTCCCATGGCGCCGTGAGCGCCCAGGAATGACGATTTTCGAAGAAGCGCGTCAGCGTGCGCTGACGTGTGTCGAGATCGATCGTCGCGACCCGAAACCCCGCCTTCAGCAGCGCGATACTGATGTTGATCGAAAGAGTCGATTTGCCGGTGCCGCCTTTTTCGTTGGCGACAACGATCACATGCGCGGTGCGCAGGTCGGGCCTTTCCGACTCCGGCTCTGGCATCTTGGTTCGCGCGCCCATGCGTCCGTCTCGTCGTGCATCGCCCCGAAATGTAAAGCCGGAGTCCGGCACCATCTCGACAAATCAATCCCAACGTAAAAGGATTTTCATGCTCTGGGGAAGCGTTTCGCGAAGAAGTCCGTCGTATTATCGAAAAAAGCAGAGGATTTCCTGCCGCAGAGCTCGATTGACTTGCTGAAATGTCGCCAAATCGGGCTTTCAGTGCGCGATAAGCCTGCGCGCCGCGAATCAATTCTCGTTTTCTACCTTGTAGTTTGTCAGATCCGGCCGTGGCCGGTACAGCCAATCGTAACGGGCGAAGAACTGCCGTTCGTTGAGCATGCGCAAGCGCAGGTCACGAACGTAAGCAGCAGGTCCGCCGAGATGATAGATCCAGCCTTGGCGGCGCGAGGCTGCCTGCACACGATTGGCGCGCGTCCGGCGAGCGGCGGCATAGGCGGCGAGGCAGGGTGCGATGGGCGCATCAGGCAACAGCATCGCGCCGAGCATGGCGGCGTCCTCAATCGCCTGAGCCGCGCCTTGCGCGAGGAACGGCAGCATTGGATGCGCCGCGTCGCCCATGAGCGCGACGCGCCCCCATGTCCATTCCGGTAGAGGAGGAAGCGCCACGAGTGGCCATTTGCGCCATTCGCTCGCGGCTGAAATAAGCGTTCGAGCCTGTGCATGCCAGGATGCGAAGTGATTCTGGACTTCATTGCAGTCGGATGGCTCTGACCAGATGTCCGCAGTCCAGTCGATATTGGCTGGCGCATCGGCGATGGCCACGACGTTGACGACCTTGCCGCCACGCAAAGGATAATGGACGAGATGCGCGCCCTGGCCGAGCCAGAGGTTGGTCTGTGGCAAACGTAAAGCAGGCTCGACTTGATCGGCATCGACCAGCGCGCGCCAGGCGATTTGACTGGCGCGTTTTGGCAAGAGAGAAGGTTGCGCCGTGCGGCCCTTCTCGATCCGCAATTCATCGAGCCGTTGTCTGACGAAGGAGCGCAACCCGTCGGCCCCGATCAGGCAATCGCCACGGTGTGCTGTCTTCGCCGCGCCGTTGCGCGTAGAGATTTCAACGCTCCGCCAGCCGGTGTTCAAGCCGATGAGTTCATGGCCGAGCGCGAGCGTGATCCTGCTGTCGCGCGTGATGCTTTCGAAAAGCGCCTTCTGGAGATCGGCGCGATGCGCGAGAAGGTATGGCGCTCCCCAATGCCGTTCGGCATTTTCGAGCGATATGCGTTGCAGCAGTTCGCCATCGCGGCCGCGCCTGATGTTGAGCGCTACAGGCGCAAGCGCGGAGCCGTTGAGCAGCGGCAGTACGCCAAGGTCGCGCAGAATGGCGCTGGCATTGGGAGAGATCTGCAATCCCGCGCCCACGGCTTCGAGCGACGCGGCGCGTTCGAAGATGCTGACGCGAAATCCGGAGCGGGCGAGGCACAGCGCGGCTGCGAGGCCGCCGATTCCGGCCCCTGCGATCAGCGCATGCGGCGCCGCGCTCATCTCACCTCATCTCATTTCGAGAGATCGCCGGGCAGAGCGGTCCTGTGAGGGATCATAAGCGCATTCGGGCGGCATGCAGCCGCCGTGAAGCGAAGCGTCATAAACATAATGGGTGGAGCAGTAAGGGCAGATGGCTTCCGTCTCATCGCCCATGTCTATGAAGATATGCGGGTGGTCAAACGGCGGCAGAGCGCCAACGCACATGAATTCCTTCGCGCCGATTCGCACTTGGGCGAGACCCGGCTGATTGTGAAAATGTGGTGTGACGTGATCGGCCATAATGACGCGCCCGGGCTGTTTTCTGCCGCGGGTTAGAGCATGGCCGCGCCGCAAAAGTCCAGTGGTTTTGCGAGGTTTCCAGTGCAGCAACGCTCCTTGTGGGCCATCCGCCATTGGCATGGTTGCGCTTGAGCTGTGCGGATGCTTGAAACGGCGGCTGGTATGCCTGTATAGCGTTTTCAAGAGAAGCGGTTATCGGTTCGCATAAAGAAAACGCGTCAAAAACAAGAAAGTAGAGCCGCGGTTCTTGAATCCCATGAAAACCCAAGGGCCGCACGACAGGAAAAACATGAAGCATTTCATTTCTCAGGATGTGCGGCTCGCCTATATCGATGAGCCGCCCGCCTCGGCTGCGCATGGCAATCCGGTCTTATTGATCCATGGCTTTGGATCGACGCATGCGATCAACTGGGTCCTCACGCAATGGGTCAAGACTCTGACGCAAGCCGGGCGGCGCGTGATCGCCTTCGACAATCGCGGCCACGGACGCAGCGAAAAGCTTTATGATCCCGAGGATTACGCAATTCCGCTGATGGCGGGGGATGCCTTCAACCTGCTTGAGCATCTTGGGATTGAGCGTGCTGATGTCATTGGATATTCGCTCGGAGCGCGCATCGCGACGTTTCTCGCCGAAACGCACCCGCAGCGTCTGGGCCGGGTGGTGCTTGGCGGCACAGGCGAGAACCTGATCGAAGGCTCAAGCATTCCTTATGGCGTCACCGACGCTATGGAGGTGGCGTCGATCGAGATGCTGACCGATCCGGTGCAGAAGATGTTCCGGCAATTCGCAGAGGCGACGAAGAGCGATCTGAGGGCGCTGGCAGCGTGCAGCCGCGGCGCGCGCTACAAGTTCAGCGATAGTGAACTTGCGGGCATCAACCTGCCGGTGCTCATTGCGGTGGGAACCAAAGATGACATTGCCGGCGATCCAAAGCGGATTGGCACCTTGTTTCCGCATGCCCATATGCTGGACATTCCTGACCGCGATCATAATCGCGCGGTCGGCGATAGCGTTTTCAAGCGCGGCGCGCTCGCCTTCCTCGATGGGGCAGGCTGATGCCCGGCAAAAGCCTTGCTGCGCCGCGAGCGGAAATGTGATAGGGACCGGCCCCAATGACGGGAATGTCTGACCGGCGCCCGCCTGAAGCTTTTGGAGAGCATGCGTGAAATTCGGCAAATCCATCAAGCCGGAGGCCAAGCTACAGAGCGTTCCGCCTGCGGATGAGCTGTTTGCGCGCATCCGCGAGGAAGCGGAAGAGATCGTTGCGCGCGATCCCGAACTCACCGCCTGGATTCTTGAGACTGTTCTCAACCACGACACTCTGGAATCCGCGATCATCCATCGCATCGCGGCGCGGCTCGGGCGCGAAGAGGTTTCCGCCGATCTGATCCGTCAGACCTATCTCGATGTCATCGCCGCGGATCGTAAAATCGGCGCTGCGTTCCGCGCTGATCTGCTCGCTGTTTTCGATCGTGACCCCGCGTGCCAGCGGCTGATAGAGCCGCTGCTCTATTTCAAAGGCTTCCATGCGATCGAAACATATCGTCTGGCGCACGCTTTATGGCAGCAGGGGCGCAACGATCTTGCGCTTTATATTCAAAGCCGCTCGTCGGAAGTGTTTCAGACGGATATTCACCCTGCCGCGAAACTGGGGCGCGGGCTTTTTCTCGATCACGCGACAGGGCTCGTCATCGGCTCGACCGCAGTCGTCGAGGACGATGTGTCTATGTTGCAGGATGTGACGCTTGGCGGCACCGGAAAGGAAAGCGGCGATCGGCATCCGAAGATCAGGCATGGGGTTCTGATCGGCGCGGGAGCCAAGGTTCTCGGCAATATCGAGGTGGGCAAATGTGCCCGTATCGCCGCCGGTTCTGTGGTGTTGCAGCCGGTGCCTCATCATAAAACTGTGGCTGGCGTTCCTGCCCGCGTCGTCGGAGAGGCCGGCTGCGCGGAACCCGGCCGCACCATGGATCAGATTCTTGCTGCGAAGATACAGCAGGATTGAGCGAAATTTTTTTCTGGAGATTTGAAGTTGGACAAAGTCGAATTGCGCAAATTGCAAGCGTTTTTGCGCAGGGCCTTTGGCACTGAGGGAATCAAGGTCACGCCCGCAAAGCGCAATCCCGACGATGCGGAGGTTCATTTCGGTGAACGCGTGATCGGTTCAATCGTTGTCGATGATGAAGACGGCGACCGCTCGTTTGCATTCGCCATGAAAATTCCGGTCGAGCGACCGGTCTTGCAGGATTATTTGCGGCGCCTGTTCGAGAATGAAAAACTCAAGATCATTCCGCGTCCCAGGAAAACGGATTCGGTCGAATTGAACTCAGGTGATGATTTTCTCGGCGTCATCTCTGCCGACGATCCGAAAGGCAAGAGCTTCACGCTGCAAATCGCCATTCTCGATTTCGATCTCGAAGAGTTCTAGCTCACTATGCCCCTTTACAGGCTCGACGGAATTGGCCCGACATTGCCGGAGGCGGGACGTTACTGGATCGCTCCAGATGCCCAGATCATCGGCAATATCTGGCTGGAAGAAGACGCATCCGTCTGGTTCGGCTCCATTCTGCGTGGCGATAATGAGCGCATCCACCTTGGCGCGCGCGTGAATGTGCAGGATGGCTGTCTCTTACATACTGATATGGGTTATCCGATGGACATCGGAGCCGATTGTTCGATTGGGCATCATGCCGTTCTGCATGGTTGCAGCATTGGCGAAAACAGTCTGATCGGCATGGGTGCGATTTTGTTGAACGGCTCCAAAATCGGTCGCAACTGCCTCGTCGGTGCAAATGCGCTTGTGACGGAAGGGAAGGTCTTCCCCGATAATTCTCTCATCGTCGGCAGTCCGGCCCGCGTCATCCGCCATATCGACGATGAGGGCGTTGCAAAACTGAAGAAGAACGCGGCGCATTATGTGCGCAACTGGCGGCGCTTTGCGCGCGGCCTTGAACCCGTCGCTGAAGTTCATCTCGTTTGAGGTTGGATTCGCCTGGACGGAAACAGCTCTACAGCTTGATGTTCTCGTCGAAGCGGTCTGCCTCGATCATTTGATCGAAGGCGATGGCAAAGCCGCCATCGAAATGACGGACGATTTGTCCGCTCGTCTTTCCCAGCATCGCTTTGGCGCTGATCGCGGGCCGCAAGCCGGTGCTGATCGCAGCGCCGAACATCGAAATATCGATCAGTTTGACGACATGCTCGTTCGTGCCGTTGAGCAGCAGAATCGCGTGGCGGCGCAATGGCACGATGCGTTCGGAACGCCGATCTTCAGGCAGGCGGAGAATGTCGCGATTGGCGAGCCAGGTTAGCTGATTGGCGATTTTCTCGCGCTTGACATAGGGAAGGTTCAAGGCGAGCGCGAAGCCGCGATCCGTATGGCGCGCGATCTTGCCTTCGAGGCGTCCGATCTGGTCCAGGTATACCACGACCCGTTCGCCCACATTGCCCTGTACCGAGGCGACGCAGGCGAGGCCGCCCGGCGAGATATCCGTTGTGATGCAGGGGTATTCGCGCTGGTCTTCCAGCATGTAACGGCCAAGCAGCGAGAGTTCGACGCGCTGATGTCGGCGGCGCTCGACAGGCTTTTGGAAGGGTGTGCCGTTCAATTCCATAAATATCGCGCCGGCTGCAAGCAATGACCGTAAAGGTGGCGCATGACGAGTTAAGGCTGCGTTATCGTCAATAAAGAGAAGTGGATATAACGTTACGAGATTTTGCGGCCGCCTTCGATAACCCGCAGATGCCGCACGTTTCGAGCAGGTCTGTCGCCCTGTCTCGCCTGAGCTGAGGCGAGCGCCGTTCTGAACTGCGTGCGAACATCGAATTCGCGTGACGTTACAGAGTCCTCGATCATGTGAAGCGCCTGGAGCTTCAGCTCCTCGATCGGGCGTAGCCCGAGCCATGAGGTCGGCGCGTCGGGCGCGATCAATCCCAGAATTCTGGCGCGAGCTTGGCGGTGGCGTCCAAGCGGCAGAAAAAGGATTTCGACTTCAAGATTGCTTCCGCCCGCTGGGGCCGCCGTCGCCGTCGCGACCATTGGGCGGGAGGCATCCATCACCGTCAAAAGCATAGCCGCGATGTTGCGCGCCTCGTGCGCCGGCCAGAGATGGAGAAACGAGCGGCCATTTTGTTCGGCGCATGCAAGCGCATTGACGCGCGTGCCCGCGAGGACGAACGGAAAGCGATGGGCCGCATCAACCTCGAGCATGAACATATCCGCGATGAGGCTGCGGATGGCGGCGAGATCGATGTCAGCCCGATCAGGCGCCGCGCGACGGCCGCGCAAAGCATTCCAGTACTGGAAGAGCTCACGGGTTGTCTGGTGTCGCATCGCAGTCCTCGGTCGGCTCGTTTCGAGACCCGGACGGAAGGACTGACCCAGAATGGCACGTTTGGGACGCCAACTTCCGCCTCTGGAGGGCTAGCAGCAGCGCGCGTGCCAGAATGTTGTGGCTGGAGTTATTTCGATTCTGACGGTCCGGCTTCAGCTATGACGGCAGCGCAAGGTTGAAGGCGGGTCTCAGCACGATCCGCCCCTGCGGGAGACGTGGCAGGGTTTCGCTGTTATAAGGCTCTCCAATCAGATCAGTTGAGTTTGAACGGGGCTCGCAAGCGCGGGCGCGGCGCTGAGAGATTGTGGAAAACAAGCATTGAATCAGGAGTTTAAGGTCTCAATTGCGCCTATGATGGATTGGACGGATCGGCATTGCCGCTTCTTCCATCGTCTGCTGACGCGCCGGACGCGGCTCTATACTGAGATGCTGACAAGCGCGGCTGTGTTGAGAGGGCATCGCGAGCGCTTGCTCGGCTTTCATGCCGCCGAACATCCCGTCGCCGTGCAACTCGGCGGCAGCGAGCCTGCTGCTCTTGCCGAAGCAGCGGCGATTGCGGCGGATTACGGTTATGACGAGATCAACCTGAATATCGGTTGCCCGTCGGAGCGCGTACAGAGTGGGGCTTTCGGCGCTTGTCTCATGCGCGAACCGGAACTCGTCGCTGAATGCGTCGCGGCGATGAAGGCGCGCGTCAAGCTTCCGGTCACCGTCAAATGCCGTATCGGCGTCGATGATCAGCCGTCTGAGGCGCTGTTCGATTTTGCAGATGTCATGGTCAATGCAGGCGCTGATGCGCTGATCGTTCATGCCCGCAAGGCGTGGCTGAAGGGGCTCTCGCCGCGCGAAAATCGCGAGATTCCGCCGCTTGATTATGCGCTTGTCCGCGCGTTGAAGCAGCGGCATCCGGCTTTGCCGATTGTGCTCAACGGCGGTCTTGTCGATCTTGCGCAGATGCGGGCGGAAATACAGGGAGTCGATGGCATTATGATCGGGCGCGCGGCCTATCAGGATCCTGCGCTGCTTCTGTCGATCGACCCGCTGTTTTTCGGCGCAGCGCCAGCCTGTGAAAGCCGCCTCGCGGCGGCCGAGGCCTTCATCCCCTATGCCGAGGCGCAACTGAGCGCGGGCGTGCCGCTTGCCGCGATGACGCGGCACATTCTGGGACTCTTCAATGGGCTGAAGGGTGCGCGCGCATTCCGCCGCCATTTGGCGACGGAAGCGGTGAAGCCGCGTGCTGACGCTCAGGTTCTGCGCGCCGCGCTGCGCTTTGTGTGCGGTGCGGAACAGGCCGCGGAAAATGAGGCCGCGGCCTGAATTCGCTCAGACCCTGATTCGCACAGGCACATCTTTTGCTGCGGGCGTCTTTGACGCCTGGTCGTGATACCAGAGTGGAATGAGCGCGTTGGTTTCAGGATAATAGGCGCCGAGGCAGCCAGCCGGCAGCGCGAAAGGCGTCACGGCAAGGCCGCCGACTTCGCGATGGACGCCATCTTCCGCATCGCTGACGAGCGAAACGATCTGTCCGCTTTGAAGACCAGCATTCCTCATCTCATCCGGATTGATCAGCAGAACGTCGCGGCTGCCTTCGATTCCGCGCAAGCGATCGCTGTTGCCATAGATCGTCGTGTTGAACTGGTCGTTGCTGCGCATCGTTATCAGCCGGTAGCGACCGGGCGCATTGCCGATGCCAGACGCCGATATCATTGATGGCGTCGTGAAATCGGCCTTCCCACTCTCCGTCTTCCAGATTCTCTCCCGGGCACTGTTGCCGCGATAGAAGCCACCGGGCGTGAACATGCGCGCGTTGAAGTCGCGGAATTCTTCTGGATAGGTTTCTTCGATAAGATCGCGGATTTTCGCATAATCATCTACCCATTCATCCCACTTCACTTTCGGATTTGGCGGTAAAGTTGTTTTGGCCAGTCCGGCGACGATTGCGACCTCGGATTTCAGATGTTCGCTCGCGGGCTTATAGGTCGAGCGGGAGCCATGGATGCAGCTCAGGCTGTCTTCTATGGTGACGACCTGTGGCCCGCTCGCCTGGATGTCCTCCTCGCTTCGTCCGAGGCAGGGCAGAAGATAGGCGACCTCGCCATGGACGATGTGGCTGCGATTGAGCTTCGTCGCAATCTGCACCGTCAGCCGCATTTTCGTCCAGGCCGCTTCCATTTCATCGCGTTCGGGGATTGCGCGAACGAAGTTTCCGCCGAGCCCGATGAAGGCCTTCACCTTGCCGGCGCGCAAGCCTTCGCAAGTTTCGACCGTGTTCATGCCTTTCTCGCGGGGCGGCTTGAAACCAAACATTTTGCCAAGCTTGTCGAGCGGCACAAGTTCCGGTTTTTCGCTGATGCCGACTGTGCGTTGGCCCTGTACGTTGGAGTGCCCGCGGATGGGCGAGACGCCAGCACCGTCGCGGCCGATGTTTCCCTTCATAAGCAGCAGATTGACGAGCATCGCTATGTTTTCCGCGCCATGCACATGCTGTGTCAGGCCCATGCCGTAGATGCCGATGACACGTTCTGAATCGATATAGACTTGAGCAGCTTCCTCGAGCGCGGTGCGCGGGAGCCCTGATTCCGCTTCGATCTCTTCCCATGTCAGCGCGCGAAGCTTGTTCGCGAATTCGCCGAAGCCATGTGTGTGCGCCTCGATGAAATTGAGATCGAGCACATGGCGGTTGCTCTCACGCCAAAGCTTCTCCTCGGCGGCAAGCACATATTTGCAGATGCCCAAAAGCGCGGCGATATCGCCGCCGGCTTTCACCTGGTGATACTGGCAGGAAATTCTCGTCGCGTCGCCGGTGATCATCTCTTCCAGGTCTTGTGGATTGACGAAGGTTTCAAGTCCGCGTTCGCGAACCGGGTTGAAGGTGACGATCTTTACCCCGCGTTTGGCCGCATCCTGCAACGGATGCAAAAGTCGCGGTGAATTCGTACCGGGGTTCTGGCCGAAGAAAAAGATAGCGTCGCAGTTCTGGAAATCTTCGTAGATGCAAGTGCCGACGGACGCGCCAATGATTTTCTTGAGAGCGACCGACGTCGTCTCATGGCACATATTCGAGCTGTCGGGCAGATTGTTGTGCCCGTAGAGGCGGCCGAAGAGGGCATAGAGATAGGCCGTCTCAAGACTGGCGCGGCCCGAGGCGTAAAAGATCACGGATTTCGGATCGAGATGGCGCAGTTCCGCACCGATTGCAGCAAAGGCCTCGTCCCATTCGCAAGGCACATATTTGTCGCTTTGCGCGTCGTAGCGCAGCGGGTGCGTCAGGCGGCCCTGCTGTTCAAGGTCGTAGTCTTTCCAGGTGCGAAGTTCGCTCAGCGTGTGCTTCTCGAAGAACTCCGGCGTGCAGCGAAGCGTCGTCAGTTCCCAGAGCGTGGCCTTCGCGCCGTTCTCGCAGAATTCAAAAGCATGATAGTTCGCTGGCTTGGTCCAGGCGCAGGACACGCACATGAAGCCGCCGGGCTTGTTCTGGCGCATCAGCGTCCGCGTGACCGCCGGCGAATTCCACTCCCTGCCGAAAATGCGTGCAATTCCGCGCAGCGAGCCCCAGCCTCCAGCGGGACCTTCGTAGTGGACGGTTTCTTCTTCTGCGGACATCAGGTTGCTCCAGTTTAAGTTTGGCGCATGCCCGAGCACTGCGCGGAAGCATGACGCTGAAGCTTCTGAACGTTCGCGCGAAGCTATCGTTCCAGCATCGCCTTCGATTGCGAAAAGCTCCGGTGCGCCCATGCTTCAGCTTAGCGTATGGCCCATTCAGGAGGCGCGTGTTTCGCTGTCGAGATGCGCCATCTGGGCTGCATCGTAGCGGCTTCCGGCAACGGCATTGGCGGGCATCGCCGCTTCGATGGCCGCGAGATCGGCTTTGCTGAGCGCCACATTGAGAGCGCCGAGCGATTCATCCAGTTGAACGCGGCGGCGCGCACCGATCAGCGGTATGATATCCTCGCCTTGCGCCGCGACCCAGGCGATGGCGATTTGCGCCACGCTTGCGCCCCTGGCGTCGGCAATTTTCCGCAGCGCCTCGACGAGCGCAAGGTTCTGGTCGATGTTGCTCGCCTGAAAGCGCGGGCTGAAACTGCGGAAATCTCCCGATTGCGCCTGGCCTTTTTGCCAATGCCCGCTGATGAGGCCGCGCGAAAGCACGCCATAGGCGGTGATAGCGATGCCGAGTTCGCGGCAGGCTGCGAGAATGCCGCTCTCTACCCCGCGTGAGATCAGCGAATATTCGATCTGCAAATCGCAAATCGGGTGAACCGCGGCGGCTCTGCGGATCGTCTGCACGCCAACTTCGGAAAGGCCGATGTGGCGCACATAGCCGGCCTTCACCATGTCCGCGACAGCGCCGATTGTGTCTTCAATCGGAACGTTTGGATCGAGCCGGGCAGGGCGGTAGACATCGATGTAATCGAGCCCGAGCCGTTGCAGCGTATAGGCGAGGAAATTCTTCACGGCGGCCGGACGCGCATCCATGCCTGACCAGCCGCTGGCGGGATCGCGCAAGGCCCCGAACTTCACGCTGACGATCACGGCTTCGCGCTTGGTGCCCTTCAGCGCAGCGCTTCGCAGCGCCTCGCCGATCAGCATTTCATTATGGCCCATGCCATAGAAGTCGCCGGTGTCGAGCAGCGTCACTCCGCGATCGAGCGCCATGTGAATCGTGGCGATGCTTTCAGCCCGGTCTGCCGGTCCGTACATCCCGGACATGCCCATGCAGCCAAGACCGAAGGCGGAGACGCGCGGGCCTGCCGCGCCAAGCTGACGATAATCCATTCCGATGTCCTTCCACGTTGCGGCAATCATGCTTGCCCCTTCGAAAACGGATTATCAGACAGGTTTGTCTGTGCGATAATCCGTTTAGTTGCGAATGATCTGTGCGTTTAAATGAACAATGGTTGATCCCGATCTCGCTGACCTCAATGCCTTCGTGGCGGTCGCCAGGGCGCGCAGCTTCCGCGGCGCGGCAGGCCTCCGAGGCGTCTCCGCCTCATCCTTGAGCGAGGCCTTGCGGCGACTGGAGGCGCGGCTCGGCGTGCGCCTGTTGAACCGGACGACGCGCAGCGTCACGCCGACCGAGGCCGGTGAACGATTGTTGGAAAGGCTCGCTCCGGCCTTTACCGAGATCGATGCGGCGCTCGACGGCATCAACAGCTTTCGCGACAGTCCGCGTGGGACGCTCAAGCTCAATGTGCCGACGATCGTGGCGCGCGATATCCTCCCTTCTATCACTCACCGCTTTCTCGCCGCGCATCCGGGGATCAGGCTCGAAATCGCAACCAATGACAGCTTCATCGATGTCCTCGCCGCGGGCTTCGATGCCGGCATTCGCTATGATGAACGCATCGAGCGCGACATGATCGCGGTGCCGATTGGCCCGCGGGTTCAGCGCTTCGTCGCGGCGGCCGCGCCCTCCTATCTCGCGGCGCGTGGGTCTCCGACGCATCCGCGCGATGTGCTCGAACATGCCTGCATCCGGCATCGTTTCGGCAGCGGAGTCATGCCTGCATGGGAGTTCGAACGCAGTGGCGAGATCATTCGGGTAAGCCCGGATGGCCCGCTCATTGCCTCCACTCTGGAGATCGAAATGGCCGCCGCCCTCGCGGGATTGGGCCTGATTTACAGCTTCGAGGAATTTCTGCGGCCGTCTCTCGACAGCGGCAATCTGAAGCCCGTGCTCGCGGACTGGTGGCAAAGTTTCTCCGGTCCATTTCTCTATTATCAGAGCCGCGTCCATGTGCCGGCGCCGCTGCGCGCGTTCCTTGATTTCATCAAACGTGAGAGAGCAGCACAGAAACTCCCGGCGTGAGCTGTCCAGATCAAAGACGATACTTATATGAATGAAAGAGAGTGAGGCAGACGCGATTATCTCCGTTGCAATTTGCGAGATGGACAAGCTTCGATGACATCATCCGCGCAGACGATTCTGATGTGTCCGCCCGATTATTTCGCGGTCGCCTATGTCATCAATCCCTGGATGGAGGGCCATTTCGCCGATACTGACAAGGATTTGGCATGTCAGCAGTGGAAGGCGTTGCACGATGCCATTCAGCCGCACGCCAAGGTGCTCTTGCAGCCGCCGCGGCACAGTCTGCCAGATCTCGTCTTCACCGCGAACGCCGGTCTTGTGTTGCAGAGGAAAGCGATTGTCAGCCGCTTCCGCAGCCCGGAAAGGCAAGGCGAGGAGCCGCACGATCACGCCTGGTTTGCGGAGAATGGTTTCGAGGTTCTCGATTGGCCGCAAAATATCCCGTTTGAGGGTGCGGGCGATGCTCTGTTCGACCGCGGGCAGGATCTTCTATGGGTCGGCCACGGCTTCCGCTCGCATCCCGATGTCGCGATGCTGCTGAAACGCTTGCTTGGACGCAGAACCGCCGCGCTGACCCTCATCGATCCGCGCTTCTATCATCTCGATACCTGCCTTTGTCCTTTGGCTGGCGGATACCTTCTCTATTTTCCGGCGGCGTTCGATGCGCCGTCGCGCGCTCTGATCGAATCGCTTGTGCCCGAAGCGCTGCGCATTGCGGTTGATGAAGATGATGCGCTGAAATTCTGCTGCAATGCCGTCGATCTCGATGGTGCTATTTTGATGAACGGCGCATCACCGAAATTGCAGGCGCGCCTGCGCGAAGCGGGCTTTACGCCCGAGATAATCCCGCTGTCGGAATTTATGAAGGCGGGCGGCGCCGCCAAATGCCTGACGTTGAAGCTGGTGGAGAAATAGGAAATGAAAGGCTTACTTCCGCGGGCGGACCATTGACCTGCTTCCCTGAAATTCTTTCGCTTTAAGGTTAGCCTGTTTGCCTCGACTGGTTGACAGTTTGGCGGCGGGAAGGCTTCTTAGCTTGGGGCCACGGCTTCTCTGGAAGGGCAGAGAACGCAGCGAGTCGGTCTGGCGGCGACCGGGAAGAAATTCCTGAGCACGAGAGCCAGCAGCGGGTGTCGAACCCCGTCCGTGGCCTCCCCACGCACTTTCTCGTATCCGCCGAGGCGGCCATCCTTGTCTGCCATGAGTATGAAGATACCGGTAAACGACCAGCCTTTCGCGAAAGCAATGTTTGCGCTCGCTTCCAAGGATCCACAGACGGCGCGCCGCCTGATGCGTGAAGCGGCCCGCGAAGATCATCGTCTCGCGCTTCTGACGTACGCGACCTTTCTTGAATATGGCGTTGGTGGGAAATCTCGCGTTGAGAAGGCAATCGCCTATTACCGTAGAGCTGCCGAGCTGGGGGATCGAACTGCATGCCTGCGTTTGGCGCGATGGCATCGCGATCAGAAGCAACTGCCTCAAGCTAGGTTTTGGCTAAACAAGGCTGTTGGAGACGTTCAGGCAGAACTAGCTAAGATAGAAATGGACCGGACATGTCGGTCGGTGAGGACGACCAACGCGACACATAAAACTCTGAGGTTGCTGCGAATCCTGACTCGGGGGGGGGGGCGCTACCGCAAACAGCTTACGAGCGACGAGCAAGCGACGTTGGCCTCTCTCGAAATCGAATATCGGAATCGTCGGCCAGAGGTTACACATTTTCGAGCAAAGAAGTACATGATATCCAACGTGTCGGAGACCCTCAATTGAGGGGACAATTTCTCACTCAATCCGTCGCTTTGCCCAGCCTTCCCGCCAGATCCTGAATATATTGCCACGCCGTGCGCCCGGACCGCGCGCCGCGCGTGGTCGCCCATTCGAGCGCTTCTGCGGTCATCTTCTCGCGGTCGAGCGCAAGGCCGAAGTGCTCGGCATAGCCGAAGATCATCGCGAGATATTCTTCCTGGCTGCATTTATGGAAGCCGAGCCAGAGGCCGAAGCGATCCGAGAGCGAAACTTTTTCCTCCACCGCCTCCCCCGGATTGATCGCGGTGGAGCGCTCGTTCTCCATCATATCGCGCGGCAGAAGATGGCGGCGGTTCGAGGTCGCGTAAAAAAGCACATTCGCTGGCCGGCCTTCGATCCCGCCTTCGAGCACGGCCTTCAGGGATTTATAGCTCGTGTCGTCCGCATCGAAGGAGAGGTCGTCGCAAAACACAAGAAAGCGAAAGACGCTGGCGCGCAGCATCGCCATCAGATGCGGCAGGCTTTCGATGTCCTCCCTGTGGATTTCGATCAGTTTCAGAGGACGGAACCCGGCCTTTCCGGCGAAGCGGCGGTTGATGTCGGCATGTGTGGCCTTAACCAGCGAGGATTTGCCCATCCCGCGGGTGCCCCAGAGCAGGGCGTTGTTCGCGGCGAAGCCTTTGGCGAAGCGCTCGGTGTTATCCGTGAGAATGTCGCGGACGCGGTCGATGCCGCGCAGAAGGCTCATATCGACCCGGTTGACCCTGGCGACCGGATGCAGCTCGCCGGCTTCCGCCTGCCAGACGAAGGCATCGGCCGCGGTGAAATCCATCGCCTTCGGAGCTGGAGGGGCCAGCCTCTCAAGGAGGTCGGCGATCCGGGCCAGTTGCCGTTCCAGCCCGTTTGCGGTCTCGGGCGCCTGAAGACCGGCGAGCCTGGCTTCGTCCTGAATTGTCATGTTCCAAACCCTGTTTTTGAACGCCTTTAGCCGGAGGCGGCTGCGGCGTCCAGCGAAGGCCACTTGGCCCAATCCGGAGATTATCCGGGCAAATCCCGGATTATGAAGCCTTTGTAATCCCCAAGGTGATAGAGCCGCAGGGTGCGGCATTGCTTTCGGCGGAACGCCCGTTATAGTCCGCGCCGATCCGCAGAGGCCCCCAGAGGCCTGTCATGGAGAAGGCAATTGTTCATCACTCCGGCTTTCGCTCAGGCCGCTGGTTCCTCGCCAGGCGGTGCGACCGATATTCTCGTTCAGGTCGCGCCATTCGCGCTCATCATCATCATAATGTATTTCCTTATCATGCGGCCGCAGCAAAAGCGCGCGCGTGCGCAGGCGGATATGATCAGAAGTGTGCGCCGCGGCGATACGATCGTGATGAATGGCGGAATGATCGGCAAGGTGGTCCGCGTCGTCGACGATAATGAAGTCGAGATGGAGATCGCGCCGAACGTGAAAATCCGTGTCGTCCGTTCAATGATTTCCGACGTGCGGGCGAAGGGCGAGCCTGTAAAAGATTAGCGGAGATCCCCCGGCCATTGCGGGGCCGGCCACACGTTACCGCCGGCAAACCGGAATCACAGCGGCCAACCAGCCAGACGCCGTTCAAACCAGGGAATGAAGCCTTCTCATGCTGCGTTTTGCGAGATGGAAAGTCGTAGCCATCCTGATGATGACGGCGGTCGCCCTGTTGATCATCGTGCCGAGCCTGCTGCCAATCCCGACGCGTGACGCGCTGATTCACGCCATGCCGAAATGGATACCGGTGCGCACGATCGTCCTCGGGCTCGATCTGCAAGGCGGCTCGCATGTCCTGCTCGAAGTCGATTCCGCGTCCTTGATCAAGACGGAAGTGCAGAACCTGCGCGACGATACGCGCCGGGTGCTGCGGCAGGAGAAGATTCCGATCAGTGGCGGCGTCGGCGTTCTGCCGCGCGGCGTGCAGGTGCATGTCCCCAATCCCGCGGAGCGCGCCAAGCTTATCCCGAAGCTTCAGCAGATGGAGCCGCCGGTCGGCAGCGCCATTATGGGGGCAGGTGGCGGCGCACCGTCGATCGACGTCAAGGATAATGGCAACGGCCTCATCAAGGTGACGATAACCCAGGCGGGGATCACCGAGAAGGTCCGCCGCGCCGTCCAGCAGTCGATTGAGGTTCTGCGCCGCCGCGTCGATGCTCTGGGAACGACGGAACCGAATATCCAGCGTCAGGGCAATGACCGCATTCAGGTTGAAGTGCCGGGCCTGCAAAATCCGGAGCGGCTGAAGCAGATTCTTGGCACAACCGCCAAGCTCGAATTCCGCCTCGTCGCCCAGCCGGGCGAGGACCCCAGCAACTACGACATGCTGGATCAGACCGATCAGCCGGGTAAACTGCCGGTCGAAAAGCAGATTATGGTCCAGGGGCAGGATCTGACCGACGCGCAGCCGGGATTCGATTCCCGCACGCAGGAGCCGGTCGTCAATTTCCGCTTCAATATCAGGGGCGGCCAGCGCTTTGGTGAAGTCACCTCGGAAAATGTCGGGCGGCTGTTCGCTATCGTGCTCGACGGCAAGGTGATCTCGGCGCCGCGTATTCTGAGCCCGATCACCGGCGGCTCGGGACAAATTTCAGGTCATTTCACCGTCGAATCGGCCAACAACCTCTCCATATTGTTGCGCGCGGGCGCGCTGCCGGCCAAGCTGTCGATCATTGAGGAACGGACCGTGGGACCGGGCCTTGGCCAGGATTCGATCACTGCGGGCAAGGATGCGGCCTTTGTCGGCGCGGGTCTGGTGCTTTTTTATATGCTCACGACTTACGGCGTCTTCGGCATCTTCGCCGATATCGCGTTGCTCGTGCATATCGCGATCATCTTCGCCTCGCTCATTCTTCTCGGAGCAACGCTGACGCTCCCCGGCATAGCGGGCATCGTGCTGACCATCGGCATGGCCGTGGATTCGAACGTCTTGATTTATGAGCGCATTCGCGAGGAAGTCCACGCAGGGCGCTCGATCATTTCGTCGCTCGATGCAGGCTTCAAACGCGCCTTCGCAACCATCATCGACTCCAATGTCACGATGTTCGTGGCGGCGGCGATCCTCTATTATTTCGGGTCTGGCCCCGTGCGAGGCTTCGCCGTCTCGCTTGGGCTCGGCATTTTAACGACGATCGTTACCGCGGTCACGATGACACAGATGATGATCGCGCTCTGGTATCAATATATGCGTCCGACCAAGCTGCCGATATAGCTGCGCGCTTCTTCTCCCGCAGGCGGGAGAAGGTGGCCTGACGAAGTCAGGCCGGATGAGGGCCGGTCGCCGGTTTGCTAGACCCCTCATCCGCCTCGCGGCGCTCGGCGCCTTCCCCCGTAAGCGGGAGAGGGAAAACAAAGGGCTATTTGATGAAGCTTCTGCGCCTTGCCCCGGAGAACACGAAATTCGGCTTCATGCGCTTCCGGCGCATGAGCTATCCGTTCTCAGCGACCATGTCGATCGTTTCGGTCGTGCTCTTCCTCAGCCTGGGGGTGAACTTCGGCATCGATTTCGCCGGTGGCACGCTCATGGAGCTGCGCGCCAAGTCGGGCCATGCCGATATCGCCTATGTCCGGGCAACGGTCAGCAAGCTGAATATCGGCGACGTGGAGGTGCAGGGTTTCGGCACCCCATCGGACGTCTTGCTGCGCTTCGGCGTTCAGAAAAAGGGCGGCGCCACCGCGCAGGAGAGTACGGTTTCGCGGGTCAAGAAATCGCTCGGGTCGAAATATGAGTTCCGCCGGGTCGATGTCGTCGGCCCCAGAGTCTCCAGCGAGCTGGTGCAATCGGGCACGCTCGGCGTCGTCCTCGCCATCGTCGCTGTGCTTGCCTACCTCTGGTTCCGGTTCGAGTGGCAGTTCGCGATCGGCGCCATTATCGCGACCATGCACGATCTTCTTTTGACCGTGGGCTTTTTCTCGCTGACGCGGCTCGAATTCAACACGACCTCGATCGCCGCGATTTTGACCATCGTTGGCTATTCGCTCAATGAGACGGTCGTGGTGCTCGACCGCATCCGCGAGATGATGCGCAAATATCGCCGCATGCCCACCGATGAGCTGATCGACATATCGATCAACGCCGTGCTCCCGCGCACAATTATGACGGCGACGACGGTGTTTCTCGCATTGCTTGCGCTCGTGACCTTTGGCGGAGAAGTGATCCGTTCCTTCTCGATCGCCATGATCTGGGGTATTTTCGTCGCGACCTATTCCTCGGTTTTCATCTGCTCACCGATGTTGATCTATCTCGGCCTGCGCAACGAATCGGCGGATCCGCCGCAGCGTGCTGCCGCCACCAAACCGGCGAAGCGGAAGGCTGAAGCGGATGTGACGGAAACCGCTGCTCGCAGCCGTGCGTAGATGCGAACCAGAGGTTCGCGGTCCGGACCGCGGGCCTCATGGCCCGCATCAGAGATGCCAATGTCTGAACCAAAATATTCCGGCTATCTGCCCGGGCGGCATGTAATCGAGGGTTATGGCGGCGGCGGCTTCCGCTTCGCCGGGATGTCGCATCGCGGCTCGATTCTCGCTTTGCCGTCGGGGATCAAGGCATGGGATGCCGTTTCGCCTCAGGACATTTCCATCGAGTCGCTTGCCCCCGTTTTTGATGAAAACCCCGGAGCTATCGAACATCTCCTGATCGGCACGGGCTTGACGCTTGTGTCTGTGGAGCCGGGCTTGCGAAAGAGGCTGCGGGACATGGGGATAACGGTGGAACCGATGGCGACCGGAGCGGCGGCGCGCACATATTCGATTCTTCTGGCCGAGGACCGGCGGGTCGCGGCGGCTCTGCTCGCTGTGCCGTGATGGGCGCGTCGGAGCAGGAGCCTTACGCTTATTGCGACGCGCTGTTGCGGCGGGAAGACCCCGATCGGTGGCTGGCGGCGCTCTTTCTCCCGGCGGAACGCCGGCCGCATGTTCATGCGCTCTATGCTTTCAACCTTGAAATCGGACGCGTGCGGAGGTCGGTTTCCGAACCTTTCCTTGGCGAAATCCGCTTCCAATGGTGGCGGGAGGTTCTCATTGGCGAGCGTGCGGGCGAAGCTGCCGCCAACCCGGTGGCCGCGGCGCTCACCAGCACTCTGGAACGCTGCGAACTACCCAACGCATCGCTCCTCGCTCTGATCGATGCCCGCCTGTTCGATCTCTACGACGCGCCGATGCCGACGACGGAAGCGCTCGAAGCCTATGCCAGGGCGACAGCCGGGCAGTTGTTCCAGCTTGTTGCGGCCATTCTCGATCCCAAAAGCGGGACCGAACCCGGCGAGGCCGCAACGCATGCAGGGGCCGCTTATGCAATGACAGGCCTGATGCGGGCGCTGCCCTGGCACGCAGCGACGGGCCAGGTCTATCTCCCGGGGGATATGCTCGAGCGCCACGACGCTGTTTTCGAAGCGGTGCAGACGGGGATTGGTTCGCCGGCGCTGCGCGCGGTGCTGGCCGAGTTACGCGGCCATGCGCGCGGCCATCTCGAAAAATTTGCCGCCTGTCTCGAGGCGAAGGCTGCACCGGCCGCCGGGGCGTTTCTGCCCGTGAGCCTGTGCGAAAGCTATCTCCGGTGCATGGAGAAGGCAGGCTACGAACCTTTTCATACAATGATCCGCCTGCCGCAATGGCAGAGGCAATGGCGCCTCTGGCGCGCCGCCAGGGTCCTCAAATGAAGTTCGCGCCCGCGGAGCCTTGGTTCTGATGGAATCAGAAGCCAAATGGCTCTAAAAGGCGTCTTCGCGGTGAAACCGCGCTTCGATCAGGCCATTGCACACATGAATGAAACGACACGGGCGGCCAAAAAGGCCGACGGCCCGGATTATTCCAGGACTCTCTATCTGCCGCAGACGGGCTTTCCGATGCGGGCCGGCTTGCCGCAGAAGGAGCCGGAAATTCTGAAATATTGGGCCGAGATCGGCCTTTACGGCCGGCTGCGGGAGGTGGCTGCCGGGCGGCCGAAATTCGTGCTGCACGATGGCCCGCCCTATGCCAACGGCAACATCCATATTGGCCACGCGCTGAACAAGATCCTGAAAGACCTCGTCGCTCGCTCGCAGCAGATGATGGGCAAGGACGCGAATTATGTGCCCGGCTGGGATTGTCACGGCCTGCCGATCGAATGGAAGATCGAGGAGGAATACCGCGCCAAGGGCCGCAGCAAGGATGCGGTGCCGATCAACGAATTCCGCCGCCAGTGCCGCGCCTTCGCAGAGCATTGGGTGGGCATCCAGCGTGAGGAATTCAAGCGGCTCGGCGGAGTAGGGGATTGGGATCACCCCTATCTGACGATGAGCTACGCAGCGGAAGCGCAGATCGCGCGTGAGATTATGAAATTCGCCGCCAATGGCCTGCTTTATCGCGGCTCAAAACCCGTGATGTGGAGCGTGGTCGAGAAGACCGCGCTCGCCGAGGCCGAGGTCGAATATGAGGATCATGTCAGCGATGCGATCTATGTGAAGTTTCCTGTAAAGTCCTGCGAGGCGTCCGCTTTGCAAGATGCGAGGGTCGTCATCTGGACGACGACGCCCTGGACGATTCCGGCCAACCGCGCGATCAGCTATTCGCACAAGATTGCCTATGGTCTTTACCGTGTGACGCAGGCACCTGAGAACAACTGGGCAAAAGTTGGCGAGAATTATTTGCTTGCCGACACTCTAGTCGAAAGCGTCTTCAAGGCTGCGAAGGTTGAAGCCTACGAGCGCGTGCGCGATGTGAGCGCCGCCGAACTTCGTGGCCTCACCTGCGCGCATCCGCTTGCAAAATTTGATGGCTACGGATTCGATGTCCCGTTACTCGATGGCGATCATGTCACCGACGACACCGGCACGGGCTTCGTCCATACCGCGCCCTCGCATGGCCGCGACGATTTCGACATCTGGATGGCGAACAAGGCCGCGCTCGAAGCGCGCGGCATCAACACGCGCATTCCCTATACCGTCGATGCCGAAGGCTTCCTCACAGAGGAAGCGCCGGGCTTCACCGGCAAGCGCGTCATTGACGACAAGGGCAACAAGGGTGACGCCAACGAGGCGGTGATCAAGGCGTTGATCGAGGCGGGCAATCTCGTCGCGCGCGGCCGCCTGAAGCACCAATATCCGCATTCGTGGCGTTCGAAAAAGCCGGTGATCTTCCGCAACACGCCGCAGTGGTTCATCGCGCTGGATAAGCAGTTCGAAAGCGTCCCCTCTCCCCATAAATGGGGAGAGGGTCAGGGTGAGGGGCGAGGTGATTTGCTGCAATCTGCGGCCAACCCCCAGGCCCCTCACCCCAGCCCTCTCCCCGCGAGCGGGGAGAGGGGGCCGGCCAATGTGCCGACCCTCCGGCAGATCGCTCTCGAAGAAATCACCGCAACGCGCTGGTATCCGGCGCAGGGCGAGAACCGCATTCGCGGGATGATCGCCAACCGGCCTGATTGGGTCGTCTCGCGCCAGCGCGCCTGGGGCGTGCCCATCGCCGTCTTCGTCAATGCGAAGACGAAGCAGATTCTTGTCGATCCGAAGATCAATGAGAGGATCGCCTCGGTCTTCGCGGATGAGGGCGCGGACGCCTGGTTTGCGGAGGGCGCGGCCGAGCGCTTTCTCGCGCCCGACTATGATTCTGCCGATTTCGAGAAGATCGACGATGTGCTCGACGTCTGGTTCGATTCAGGCTCGACGCATGCCTTCACGCTGGAAGATCCGGTGCATTTCCCCGGTCTCGCCGGCATCCGTCGCCTGCGTGATGGTGGCCCTGACGAGGTGATGTATCTCGAAGGCTCGGACCAGCATCGCGGCTGGTTCCATTCATCGCTTCTGGAAAGCTGCGGCACGCGCGGCCGCGCGCCTTACGATGCGGTTCTGACGCACGGCTTCGTTCTCGACGAGAAGGGCCAGAAGATGTCGAAATCGCAAGGCAATGTCACAGCGCCGCAAACCGTCATCAAGGACGCGGGCGCGGATATTCTGCGGCTCTGGGTTGCAGCATCCGACTATTCCGATGATCTGCGCATCGGCCCGGAGATTCTGAAAACCTTCGTCGAGACGTACAAGAAGCTGCGGAATACGATCCGCTGGATGCTTGGCTCGCTCGCGCATTACGATCCGAAAATGCGCGTCGCGTTCGAAGATATGCCCGAACTCGAACGCCTCATGCTCGACCGTCTCGCCAGTCTGGATGAAGAGATTCGCGCGGCCTATGCCGCCTTCGATTACAAGAAGATCATCGCCGCGCTGTCGCACTTTATGACGAGTGATCTGTCCGCTTTCTATTTCGATATCCGCAAGGATGCGCTTTATTGCGATCCGCCTTCGAGCCGGACGCGGCGCGCCGCGCTCACCGCAATCGATGAAATCTTCCGCGCGGTCACGCGCTGGTTTGCGCCGATCCTCGTATTCACTGCGGAGGAGGCGTGGCGCGCGCGCTATCCTGAGGCTCTGTCGGTGCATCTCGAAGGCTTCGCCGAGATCCCCGCTGCCTGGCGCGATCCGGAGCTTGCCGCGCGATGGGAGGCGATCCGCAAGGTTCGCTCCGTCGTCACTGGCGCGCTCGAAATCGAGCGTGCGAACAAGAAGATCGGCTCCTCGCTTGAAGCCGCGCCGCAGGTCTACATCGCCGATGAGGGGTTGAGGAGCCTCCTCGACGGGCTCGATTTCGCGGAGATCTGCATCACCTCTGATGCCGAAATTCTTGCTGGCGACGGGCCTGCCGAGGCCTTCCGCTTGCTGGAAGTTCCGGGCGTCGCGGTCGTTCCTTTGCAGGCGAAAGGCCGCAAATGCGCCCGATCCTGGAAGTTTTCTCCGCTCGTGGGCAGCGATCCGGAATTTCCCGACGTTACGCCGCGTGATGCTGCCGCGCTGCGCGAGTTGAGAGCGCTCGGGCTTTTTACATGAAGCTTTGTGGAATGACGCCGAGGCGTATTGGCTTTCTGGTGGCTCTTGTCACGCTGTTGCTCGATCAGGCGAACAAGCTCTGGCTGATCGATGTCTTCAAGATCGGACAGCGCCAGCCGGTGCATCTGACGCCGTTCCTCGACGTGATCTTCGCGAAGAACCCCGGCATTTCCTATTCGCTTCTCAGCGCCGACACCCTCACCGGGCGGCTTGCGCTCAGCGCCGCCGCTCTGGTGGTGACGGCCTTCCTCTGTGTCTGGCTCTGGCGAAGCCAGAGACTGCTCACGACAATCGGGCTCGGGCTGATCATCGGCGGCGCCTTGGGAAATAACGCCTGTGATCGCTTCTTTTACGGCTATGTCGCCGATTTCTACTATTTCCACGTCGGCGGCTTCTCCTGGTATGTCTTCAATCTTGCCGACGTGGCGATCACGGCCGGAGTCATCTGCCTGCTCTATGAATCCCTCATAGGGGAGGAGCCTTCGGCGAACGGCAAAAAGAGGCAGGGTCCGGCGTCCGGGCCGCCAAATGCAGACGCAGCCGAAAAGCGGTGATCGCCGGTCATTTCAAGGCTTGCACGGGATTGCCGGCGGCCTCTAAATTGCCGCTAATGACCGTAAAGGTAAACCGGTCCGCGTTGCTGATCGGGTGAGGGGAAATCATGGATTTGGAAAGACGCTTGCTGCGCCATGTCGGTTTTGCCTCGACGGCCGTCGGCGTATTGCTTTTTGCGGCTTCGCCGGTTCTGGCCGCGGACGGCAGTTTTTTCAGCCCCATCACGAAGCTCATAACTTCGCCGTTTGGCGGGCACAGCAAAAAAGTCTCAACGGACGATAGCGGCTCGACGATCGATTATCGGCCGCGCCCGATGCTGGTCGTCCCGCCGAATAATAATCTGCCGCCACCGCATCCTTCGATTGTTCGCAGCAAGGATTGGCCGAAAGATCCGGACGCCAACGCGTTACGCAGAGCAAGAGCCGACTCCCGGCAACTTGCTCCAGTTGCCGATTCCAGGCTCGATATGGATAGCCCCGACACGCTCGCGGACAATTCGCCGCCGCCCCCGGCAGCGCCAACCCCGCCGCCGAATTGCACGACCATCGGGGGCATGCCCTTCTGCGTCACGACTCCTTGGGGCAAGATCACGTTGCCCGGTGGCGGCAAGGCTGCTTCGGCTTCGGGCAATGGTGACGTTCATCTCAGCTCGACGCCGACCCGCAAATATCTGATCGACCCGCCAGTCACTTACCTTGTGCCAGTCCAGATGTCGGAAAGCGATCAGAAGGAAGCCACGGCGGCTGAGAAATCGAAATCCAAATGCTTGATTCCGACGCCCGGCTGGTTTGGCTGCCCAGCCAACGATCAATAGAGCGTTGGACTAGAGCCGTTTTGGTTCTGACGGAATCAGAACCGCGGCTCTACTTATTTGTTTTGACGCGTTTTCTTCACGCGAACCGGACGCCACTTCGCTCGAAAACGCTATAGACCCCGATTGACCTGAAGCAGTTCACGAATTGCGTGAATCGTGGGTTCCTGAAACCCACCTCCCTTTCCCGGACGAGACCGCAAAGTGGTCGATGATCCGGGACCCAGATCTGTAATCTCCGGCCCCTTGATCCAGGCTCGAAGCTACGCTTCGGCCGGGAAAGAGGCTGGGCTCGGCGATCTAAATACTGATAATTCCATCGATTTGTGAAGCGCGCTCTGGCCATCCAGACAACTGTGCCGGGATGCGTGGGTCAAGTCCGTGCATGACGCGCTGATAGATTGGCGAAAACCTTCGTTACTTGCCGGAGCTGCGGCCAAGAAGCTTGGCCATTTCCTCTTCCAGCGATTCCAGCCCTTCCAGCGAAGGCACGGGCGGCCCTGCGGGAGCCGTCTCGTGTGGCGCCGCTTGGGGCGTGGGTGCTTTGCTGGCCGGCGCAGCCGCGGCCGGTTGAGGTGCGGGCGACGGAGTCAGAGGCTGACGCGGCGGTGCGCGGAAGAAGGGCGGCGGCGTGCCTGGCGTAGAAAGGGCAGGTGCGACATGCGGCGCTCCCGGAGGCTTTTGCGGCTGCGGAGCCTGAGGTTTGCTTGCTGGCTCTCCCTCGTGCGCGGTCTCGGCCGCGGGCGCCGGCTGTTTGACCGGAGGCGGCGCAACAGGCGGAACGGACGGCGGAACAGGTGTAACAGGTGGTGGCCGTCTCGGGACAGGCGCGGCGGGCGGCGGACGGTGCGCAACTGGGGCAACTGGGGCAACTGGCGCGAAGTTGGGTGCGCGTGCGGCTACGGGGGCGGGGAAAATTTCTTGCGTCGCGGCAACGGGGTGCGGCTCGGGCATTGGCGCTGGCTCGGGCAGCTTCGGTTCGGCTGCGAGCGGCTTGGATGCAGGCGCGGGCACATGCGCCGGCTCCTTGTCGCGAATGTCCTTTTCCCGGCTACGGGCCTCGGTGCGAATGATCTGGGATTCGATCAGAATGTCGTTGGGACCGCCGATCATCACCAGATGTTCGACATTGTCCCTGCGGACGATGACGAGCTGGCGCTGACGATCGAGATCGAAGGCATCGACGATGCCGAGGCGCATCTGCCGGGCGCGTCCGCCAGACATGCGAAGCCGCCGCCCGAAGGCCAGGCGGAAGACGAGAAGAACGAGGACGGCGGCGACAAAAATCGCCACGGCTGCGGCTACGATCATCAACCCTTTGTGCTCGATGAGAAGAGTATTGAAGGCGGGCATTGGCCACCCATTCTATGCTTCGCCAGACGTTGGGGGAACCCTAGCACGCCGGATCGGAGGACGCGCGGCGAAGGTTAATAAATGGTTAATGCCGTCATGGATCAATCCCGGATCGATCCCAATCCGCAGAAAACCCCGGCGAATGGCCGCGGTCGCCGCAAAGTCTATATCCCTCCGCCGTCAAAGTATAGTTCGGGCAGGCCGGAGGAACTCCGCAGAAGCCTTCCGGCGGGCTCTGCCTTCGCTGTCTCACTTAAGGGAATTGTAAGCTAAATTTTTTACCAATGCGCTGGACTTTTTACGCTTTTCCATTCCATCGTTTCCAATGTTTCGCGGTCCTCCCGAGCAGGAATCGGACGGCGCGACGGTGGCGTTTCGCTGTATGCGGACGAAGAGGTGACTATTGATGACCGACCAGCCGATTTCTGCCGCGATCGACCGGACGGAACGCACCGGCAGTCCTGTGCTGATTCTGCTGTTTGCGGCTTGTCTTGTCGCGACTGCTGCGGCCTTCTCGCTTCTGCCGAAAAACGAGGCCGCGACGCTGGTCATCGGGCTTCTCGCGTTGCTCGCCGTCATCGGCATTTTCGCGCTCTTCGCTTATGCCGTCGGCTTCCTGCAATTCGCGGGACAGACTGCCCGCAACGACCTCACGAAACTCGTCTGCGATACCGGCCCTGAGGGTTTCATCGTCACCGACGGGGATGGCAAGATCCTCTATGCGAACGAGGCTTATCTGGCACTGGCCGGCGCCAGCGATGCGAGCGCCCTGAAACCTGTCGAGCGTCTGTTCGCCGGCACGCCGGACGTCTCCGAGGCGATCTACCGTCTGGCTCAGGCAGCCCGCGAAGGTAAGCGCAACGACGAGGAACTGCGGCTGGCGCCACCCCTCAACGGCGTCGGCGATGTCGCCTGGTACCGGATCAAGGTCAGGCCCTTGCCCTATGTCAATTCGCGGCGCGTCACGCTCTGGTCAGTCACCGATGTGACCCGCGAGAGGGAGAGACACGAGAACGTTTTCCAGGAATTGCAGCACGCCATCGATTTTCTCGATCATGCTCCGGCGGGCTTCTTCTCCTGCGATCCGTCCGGCGACGTTTCTTACATGAACGCGACTTTGGCGAGTTGGCTCGATTACGATCTTGCCCAGGTCGGTTCCGGCGGCTTGCGGCTTGGCAACTTCGTCGCCGGCGGCGGCGCGGCGCTGCTGACCTGCGTTTCCGGCGCTCCGGGCGACGTGCTGACGGAACAGTTCGACATCGATTTCAAGCGCCGTAATGGTCAGAGCCTGCCGGTGCGGCTGCTGCACCGCGTCGCCTTCGGGCAGGACGGGACGGCGGGGGCTTCTCGCACGCTGGTTTTGAATCGTGCGCCGGGGGAAGAACCTGAGGAGGATTTGCGGGCCGCGCAGGTCCGCTTCGCAAGAGTTTTCAACGCAACGCCGATGGCGATCGCCATCGTTGACAAGGCCGGCCATATCGAACGTTCGAACACGGCCTTCGCCAAGCTTCTGCCGGACGCGCTCAAGGCAACGGATGCCACCGCCCGCACTATCTACGGAGGTGTCGAGGATACCGACCGGCCCGGGCTCGAAGCCGCGCTTCTCGCGGCAGCCGACTCGAAAAGCGATATTGCGCCGGTCGATATCACTTTGCGCAGCGACCGCGATCGCTCGGCCAGACTTTTCATCTCGGCTGCCGATGAGGCTGATGGACCGGGAGCCACGATCTATGCGCTCGAAACGACAGAACTGCGCAAGTTGCAGGAGAATTTCGCACAATCGCAGAAGATGGAGGCGATCGGCCAGCTTGCAGCCGGCGTCGCGCATGACTTCAACAACGTGTTGACCGCGATCATCGGTTATTCCGACCTTCTGCTGGCCAATCACCGGCCGACCGATCCGTCCTTTCAGGACATCATGCAGGTCAAGCAGAACGCGAACCGCGCCGCGGGTCTGGTGCGGCAGCTTCTCGCTTTCTCGCGCCGGCAGACGTTACGGCCGCAGGTTCTGCAACTCGGCGATGTGCTGTCGGATCTGCAAATGCTGGTGCGCCGCCTCGTCGGCGAGAAGATTGGCCTCGATGTGCGGCACGGGCGTGATCTCTGGCTCGTCAAGGCCGATATCAATCAATTCGAGCAGGTGATCGTCAATCTCGTCGTCAACGCCTGCGATGCCATGCTGGGCGGCGGGCGAATCGAGATTCGCACGCGCAACGTCACGCCGCAGGACTGTCTCGCGCTCGGCGAAAAAGTTCTCGTGCCGGCCGATTATGTTGCGATCGAAGTCGAGGATAACGGCCGCGGCATCCCTGCCGATCTCAAGGAAAAGATCTTCGAGCCGTTCTTCACAACGAAGGAAGTTGGAAAGGGCACCGGCCTCGGCCTCGCGATGGTCTATGGCATCGTCAAGCAGACTGGCGGCTTCGTGTTTTGCGATTCCGTCGTGGGTCGCGGCACATGTTTCCGAATTCTCCTGCCGCGCTATATGCCTGCGGAAGGCGAGGAGGAGGCGAAGAAGGAAGCAGCCAAAAAACCGGCTGCCGATCTCACGGGCCACGGCACCATATTGCTCGTCGAGGATGAAGAAGCGGTGCGCGCTTTCGGCGCCCGCGCCTTGAGCGCGCGCGGTTATACCGTACTTGAGGCCGCGACAGGCTACGAGGCGCTGGAAGTGGCGGAAGCAAATTCCGGCAAGATAGATCTCATCATTTCCGATGTCGTCATGCCGGAGATGGACGGCCCCACGATGTTCGGCGAATTGCGCAAGCGCGGCGTCACGGCGAAAGTGATTTTCGTTTCCGGCTATGCCGAAGAAGCTTTCGCCAAAAACCTTCCGGAAGGGGAGGACTTCGGATTCCTTCCGAAGCCATTCGCGCTGAAACAATTGATAGAGACGGTCAAGAGCGCCATCGCGCAGCAAGCCTGACGAATAGCTGTGCTGCAACTTATTCCGCTGGAGCTTGGGGTTGGCCGACATCGTGCGTCACGAGATCGAGAAAAGCGCGCTGCGCGCCCGTGAGCGAACGCTCCTTGTGGCGTAGCGAATAGAAGCGCCGCCGCGGCAGCCCAATGTCGCGGCTTAGCAGAGAACCTGCCTTGATCCGCGCTCGTGCCGCAACCTCTGAAACGATGGTCGCGCCGGCGCCGTCCGCAACAGCGGTGAGGACGGCCTCGTTCGATGGCAGTTCCAGTGCGATGGTGCAATCGGCTATGGAGAATCCATAGCGCGTCAGTACGCCCTCAAGAATAGCGCGTGTAGCGGAGCCTGCTTCGCGCAGCACCCATGGCGTGGCGACAAGATCCTCGGGCGTGATCTTCTCCGCATGAGCCCAGACATGCTGCGGGCTTGCCACCAGCACCAGATCGTCAGTGGCAATCGGGTTGATCGACAGCATAGGGTTGACGACCTCGCCTTCGACGAGCCCGAGATCAACAGCAATCTCATTCACCCAGGCCGCCACCTGCTCGGTATTGCCGATCGACAGTTGGAGAGTGATGCCCGGATAAAGCTTGCGGAAGCGGTGCATGAAGGGCGGAAGCCAGTAATTTGCGACTGTCTGGCTTGCCGCGAGCGACAAGGTTCCGCGTGTCAGACCGGCCAGATCGTCGAGGAGCGCTTCCGCGGCAGCAGCTTGGGCGAGAACGGCACGGGCTTCGACAAGGAACAGCCGCCCGGTATCGGTCAGTTCGATCCGGCGGCCGATTCTATCGAATAATTTTGTTGCATAGCGGGCCTCGAGCGCGGCAATCGCGGCGCTCGTCGCCGATTGCGTGAGCCGCAGATCGTGAGCCGCCCGCGTCACATGCTGCCGTTCCGCGACGGCAACAAAAATACGAAGCTGCTCCAAAGTCATTTCGATGCTCCGGGTCAGGGAAAAATTCAATGCAAAGCCGAATGGCTTGCACCCTTCATCTTCTGCATGACGTTCCTCCGAAAAGTGAGCAGCTTTTCGGCATTACCTTTCAGAATGTAGGAAATCGATCGTTCGATCAAATTCTTAATCGTTATGGAATTGATCTTGTCGGTCGATTGGTCCGCCGGCGATGCAATAGTCGGTCAGGAAACCCGAAGCTTCCGGTTCCAGCCACCTTTCCCATCAAGGCCCGGCTTTGCGCCAGCCACCTTTCCCATCAAGGCCCGGCTTTGCGATGGCGCCGCGAAATCGGAAACCTTCTCCATTTCTCTTTGTTGGAGAATGAGATGATCAAAGGGAGCAGGGAACAATGTTGGATGACGACAGGCCCATCATAAAAACGACCGAGGAGGCCAGAGGGGCGCGCGAACTGCACGTCATGCGCTATGTTCTGGCGATCAGCTTGATTGCCGCCATCATCATCGTGGGCGGCATAGCGCTTTACTTCCGGTTTGCCACATAGAGCGTGATGCTAAAGCGGGACCCGGATTTTTAAGGGACGCCAGGCATCGAAATTCATTCTCATCATTATGATTATTCTTCTGATCTTTGGATGACATCCAGAGCCTTTTGACAGGTGGATTTGGCCGCAAAGGCTTCGCTTGTTCGCAATATGGAAGCCTGAGCAATGCAACCAGCTTGGGAGTTGACCGTTAGAGGGCAGCGACACTCAGCGAATGGAGGTGACTTTGGGAAACCTTCTTTATTGGGCGGTCATCTTTTTGATTATCGCTATTATCGGAGCAGCGCTTGGATTTGGAGGCGTCGCGGGAACCGCGATGGCGGGCGCGCGATTACTCTTTTGGGTGGCGATCGTGCTGTTCATCATTTCGCTTATCGGCGGCATTTTGGGACGAAGACGCCTATAGCGCGGTGACATGCCACTTGGCCGCGATGTTCAAATAAGGAGAGCCGCGAATCTGATGGAATCAGAATCGCGGCTTCCGTTTATAGTGCTACGGCCCGTTTCAGCGCATTAAAGCTCACCGCGCGTGTTTGCTGAGACGCCGCTTCCACTTTTCTCCCGGCCCGAGCTCCGATTTCTGAACCCACCTCTTTCGGATGGACTTGGCTTCGCGTCGGCTCGCTGGATCGGTGCTCGTCTCGAAAATCCTCGATTGCGGTTCTATTGCGATCAAGCTTTTGGCGCTTGCTGTTTGTGACGGTGCAGCGGCTTTCCGCTTCACGGTTGGGGCTGACTTTTTTACTTTCGCGATGCTGCTGTTTTTTGAAGGAGCCTTACGCTTTGCAAGCGCCTTTTGTTTAGGTTCAGATGAACGAACAGGATCGGGCAGAGGCTCTTCGACAAGGCTCGGTAATACGCGCCCGACGTGTGGGAGAGACGTTGCGCCTTTTGAGGCGATCTGATGCGGCATGCCAAATGCGGCATCTGCCGCCTTCAGCGCGGCGAGATAATCTTCGTCCTCGCGGTTGGGGGCTGGCGCGGTCTCGTCAGCGGTTGGGAAAGGCTGGAGGAAGTGCGGCTTGTCAGGGCAGGGCTCAGCCGTTCGGGATTTCGATGATTTGGACCAGCGTGTTTTGAATTCTTTAACGAAGGGGCGGACAGTTCGACGCATTCGATCCTCGGTTACAGAGCGCTTTCGAGCGAGGCGGCTTTCGGTTCGCGCGACGAAAACGTATCAAGACAAAAGGTTTTAGAGATTCGACTCCGAAACCATATCCTGGAAGAGACGTCCGGAAGACTGCCAGGCCGCTTTCCGTAACAGGCGGAGCTCCACAGTCCAATCACGAAAAGAAAAAATGCTGACGAAGTGGGCAAGTACAATATATTTGTGTCGGATGGAAGCGACAGGATATTTTACTCGAAAGATAGCCACAACAATCTTGCCGAAGTTGCGGTTCAGCCAGCCGATTGAAAAACTTCGAATGAAGAACCCGAAGCAGGCTTGCTGGAAAAATCTGGTAACTTTTCGGCTCCATGCTCCGCATGCTCTTCGCCAGCAGTTGCATTGCCGCCGTTCGTGAGAGCGCACTGCTGCACGCTATCGGCTGTCTGCATAAGGTTGAATCGCGATCGAACCGTTCATGTCTTCATCACCATTCTACCGTTTCGTATCGTGGGCTGCCGTTCTTGCGCTCGCGCTTCTCTCCCTTGTTCCGGGATCGGTGCGCCCGCATACGGGACTGCCTGGCCCGGCGGAACATTTCCTCGCTTATTTTCTCACCGGCGTTCTGCTTGGCGCACGCAAACGCGGCACGGCATATCGAATTGCCGTAGTCGTTTCGCTGAGCATTGCTTCGGGCATTTTTGAACTGTTGCAGAATTTCATACCGGGCAGGGAAGCCGGAGTGTTCGATTTCATCGTCAGTTCGGCAGGCGCAGCCTTTGGCGTCTGCGCTGTTGCAATTGCCTGTCATTATATGTGCAAGCAGAGAATGCAGAAGCATCAGCGTTCCGCGCCTGAAGATGTCAGAAAAAGATAACCTTGCGTCAATGTAGAATGGGCAGTGCGCTACAATCTATTTTATTAATGTAATAATATGTGACGCGCGTAAGATTGTATTTCGAACAAAAAATCTTTTGCGTGTTGTCGAGTTTGTCTTTGCAAAATGCATTGCTCTCGTTAGAGTTGTCGACACACCAACAACGCCTTCAAGAGCGGATCAGAAAACTTCATGTCATTTCATAAAACGGCCCTGATTACGGGGGTCACGGGGCAGGATGGCGCGTTGCTTGCCGAACTGCTTCTCGGCAAAGGCTACATGGTTCATGGCATCAAACGCCGCTCGTCCTTGATCAATACGGATAGGGTCGATCATCTTTATCACGATCCGCATGAGAAGGATGTCCCGTTCCTCATGCATTATGGCGACCTGACCGATGCGACGAATCTCATTCGCATCGTTCAGGAAGTGAAGCCGGACGAGATCTACAATCTCGCTGCGCAAAGCCATGTGCAGGTGAGCTTCGAAACGCCGGAATATACCGCGAATTCGGATGCCATCGGCACCTTGCGGCTCCTCGAAGCGATTCGCATTCTGGGTCTCACCGAAACCACACGCTTCTATCAGGCGTCGACATCGGAGCTTTACGGAAAGGTCCAGGCGATTCCGCAGAACGAGACGACGCCGTTCTATCCACGTTCGCCCTATGCGGCGGCCAAACTTTACGCCTACTGGATCACCATCAATTACCGGGAAGCCTATGGGATGCACGCCTCGAACGGCATCCTGTTCAACCATGAGGGCGCGACACGTTCCGAAACCTTCGTCACGCGCAAGATTACGCGCGCGGTCGCGGCCATTCATCTTGGTCTGCAAGAGCGGCTTTATCTCGGCAATCTGGATGCCAGACGCGATTGGGGCCATGCGCGCGATTATGTCGAAGGCATGTGGCGCATTTTGCAACAGCCGGAGCCGGGAGATTACGTTCTTGCGACAGGCGAAGCGCATACGGTTCGCGAATTCGTCGAGCGAGCCTTCGCCGAGGTCGGCATCACGATCGGGTGGAAAGGTGCAGGCGTCGATGAATATGGCCTCGATGTCAAAAGCGGCAGGGTTCTGGTCGCAATCGATCCCGGTTATTTTCGCCCGACCGAAGTGGA
>SCSF01000107.1 GCA_004298435.1 Beijerinckiaceae bacterium | reverse complement strand
CCACATCAGTCCTGCACCCAGTCGGCGCATCTTTGCACGTTGGCTTGCGCGCCCCAGGGCTGGATCGGCACAGCCGAGGTCGAATTCTTCGGCGAGCCTTCAATCAGCTTGTCGCTGTAGACCATATATATGAGGACGTTGCGCTTCTTGTCACAGCCGCGCACGATTTGCATCTTCTTGAAGAAGAAGGACCGCCGTTCGCGAAGCACGATAGCGCCCTGGGCGAATTTCTCCTTGAATTTGATCGCGCCAAATTGCCGGCAGGCGAGCGATATGTCAGAGACCTGCTCCGCAAAGCCGAGCGCCCCCTTGATGCCGCCTCTCTCCGGCACGGTGAAATAGCAGGCGACTCCATCGACGGCCGGGTCGTCGATCTCGTAGGTTGCGAGCTTGTCGTTTGGCGTCACCCATTTGAAGGTCGTGGATTTGCGGAAGATGAGCTCCGGGCCGGCCGCCGAGGCCGGGAGCGATGAGGCGCCTGCCATCGTGATCGTCACGAAGGCGGCGGCGCCCAGCCGTAAAATCGACAGGATCATGGGAGGAAGTACTCCTGTTGCAGATGCCTGCCCGGCATACGCGAAATGAAACCTGTGCGGAAGGATCGACAGATCGGGGCGAATGGGCATAAAACGCGGCAAACTCCGCGAGTCATGTTTGCGCCGCAGAAATGGATCCGCCGAAAGCCCTTGATGGCGCAGGCCCGCCCTTCACGTCATTTGCAGCGACCCGCCTGCGCCAGACGAGCGATGAATGAACGTCTCGAACAAAATCACGCATAGACTTGCCTCCTCCAGCCGGGCGCAATTCTATATTCGGTTCGCTATCGCAGCGGTGCTGTCGTCCGTTGGCGGTGCGGCGCTGGCACAAGGGCTCGATTGCAACCAGCTTCTTGGCCAGATCAACGCGATGGATCGCGCCAGCGCGCAGTCCAGCCCCTATGCCGCAGCCATCCAGAAGCAGCGCGCGGATCTCGCTCGCACGCAAAGCTATGCGCATTCAATCGGCTGCGACCGGAAACAATTTCTTTTCTTTGGCAGCCCGCCTCCGCCGCAATGTTCGCAGCTCAACGCCCGGATCGGGCAGATGCGGGGCAATCTCGCGCAGCTCCAGGCAAATGCGTCGCGCAGCACGAATTCGCCTGAGCGTCAGGCGCTTGTCGCGCGCTACGATACCTATTGCCGGCAACAGCGTCAGCGTGGCTTTTTCGAATCGCTTTTCGGCGGCGGAAACCCTAATCCCGCACCGACCGGCATGCCGCCGGATGGCGTCCCTCCGCCCGCGCAGGCGCCGCAAACGCCAGCGGGCGGCGCCGAGGCGCTGTGCGTGCGTACCTGCGATGGCGGCTTTTTCCCGCTTGTCCTGTCGGCGCGACGCACCAGCCCGGAAATGCTGACCGACCTTTGCAAAGCCTCCTGCCCGAACACAGAGGTCAAGGTCTACACGCGTGTGCCTGGCGCGGAAGTGAGAACGGCGGTTGGGCTCGATGGCACGCCTTACATGTCCCTTCCGGCGGCTCTGAAATTCCAGAAATCCTACGATCCGGCCTGCACCTGCAAACCAGCAGGCCAATCCTGGGCGCAAGCGCTGGCGAATGCGGAACGCGTGCTAGGCCACGAGCGCAAGGGCGACATCATCGTGACGCCGGAAAAATCCGCGGAAATGTCGCGCCCGAAGCTCACCTCCGCGCAGCGCTCGAAACTCCTCGGCGCGACTTCCGCGAAGGCCGCGGCGGCAGCCGCCAAATCCGGAGACGATCTCGCCGCGCATGATGCAGCCGACGCGGCGCAGGTGCCGACCGCAAGCGACGACTCCGCAGGCATAGCGACAGACGAGGTGAAGCAGGGCGCTTCCTATTCCGAAGGCCAGGGAAAATCAGTGGAGGTTACTGGCCCTGACGGAGCGAAACACCAGGTGCGGATAGTCGGGCCTCAGCCTTAACGCGTCCGATGAGGGGCAGCAAAGCGGCAAGCTCCGGTCCCTCTTCCCGCCCTGTCAGGGCGAGACGCAGCGGATGGAACAAGGCCCTGCCCTTGCGGCTGCTCCGCGCCTTCAATGCCGCCACCCATTGCGCCCATGTGCTGCCGTCCCACGGCTCCGCCGGCAGCAGATCCCGCGCAGCATCCAGCAATTCAGGATCTTCGCGGACAGGGACGATTTCGCCTTCGAGGATCCGCCACCACTCGACGACATCGAGAAAGACCACGAGATTGCCGCG
>SCSF01000106.1 GCA_004298435.1 Beijerinckiaceae bacterium | reverse complement strand
ACCCCCGCGCAATATAACATATTGCGCCGGCAGGGCACCGAGCCCGCATTCTCGAGCCCGCTGCTCAAGGAGCATCGCACCGGGACCTACACTTGCGCCGGCTGTGACCTGCCGCTGTTTTCGTCGAAGACGAAATTCCACAGCGGCACCGGCTGGCCGAGCTTTTGGCAGCCGCTTCCGAACGCTGTCATCGAGGAGTCCGACACCTCCTTCGGCATGATGCGGACCGCCATCTCATGCCGGCGCTGCGGTGGTCATCTCGGCCATGTCTTCAACGATGGCCCCAAGCCCACAGGGCTGCGCTACTGCATGGACGGCCTCGCGCTCAAATTCGTTCCTGACGCAGCGTGATTTTTGATTGGAAAGGAAGCTTCCCATGAAAAAGGGTCAAAGCAGCGTGCGTCCCTTCGCTTTGGCGCTGGGCGGTCTGTCGATCGCGGCCGCAGCGGCGCTCTCGCTCACCTTCCACGCGGTCGCCGAACCGGCAGTCACGATTCCCACGCCTTCCGTTGATGCGCCATCCACTGCCACTGTCGAGACGGCTGTCCTTGCCGGCGGATGTTTCTGGGGCGTGCAGGGCGTCTTTCAGCATGTCAAAGGCGTGATCAGCGCTGTGTCAGGATATTCCGGCGGCAGCAAGGACACGGCTTCTTATGAGACCGTCAGCGGCGGCAGAACAGGCCATGCAGAATCGGTGCGCATCCGTTTCGATCCGCACACCGTGAGCTACGGCAAAATTCTGCAAATCTATTTTTCTGTCGTGACCGATCCGACGGAACGCGACCGTCAGGGACCTGACGTCGGCACTCAATATCGCTCGGAAATTTTCACGAGCAACGCCGGGCAAAGGAAGGTGGCGCAAGCCTATATCGCGCAACTCGACAAGGCGCATGTCTTCTCGCGCCCGATCGTCACGACCGTTGCGCCGCTGAAAGGCTTTTATCCGGCGGAAGCCTATCATCAGAACTACGCGACGCTGCACCCGCGCAACCCCTACATCGCCTATAATGATCTGCCGAAGATCGCGAATTTGAAGCAGGTGTTTCCGGCTTATTACCGGTCAAAGCCAACTTTGGTGAACGTGGCAAGCGCGACGCCGTAATGGCTTCGATCGGCCGCCTCATTGCAATGCGGAAGCCTTTATACCTGCGGTATTCTTCTCCCGCTTGCGCGAGAAGGCAGATGGCCTCCATTCGCAGGAACGCCGTCATGCGCGGACTTGATCCGCGCATCCAGGAACGACCTTAGAGGATAGGGATGCGTTTCGAGACGAGCCGTTATAGCTGGTGCCTGGATTCGCGGGTCAAGCCCGCGAATGACGCGGCAAAGCTGCGACAAACACTGCCACGCAATTACAGCTTCAACACGCCGCGAAGCTCAATGAGCTGGTCGCGCTTTTCCGTGGCGATGCGACGACTTTCGTCGTCCTTGGCGCGAGCCACGTCCGCTTCGGCCGCGGTCACATCGGCGTCGAGCCTGGCGGAGTCGAGTTCGGCAAGCGGAATCGCGTATTCGGCGAGAATGGTGAGCCCATTGGGCGAAACATCGGCAAAGCCGCCGCGCACAAACAGTTGCGTTTTCACCGCTGCCGTCTCATCGATTTCCACAATGCCGGGCTTCAGCACCGACATAACAGGTGAGTGATCCTTCAGGACCGTGAATTCGCCTTCCATGCCCGGGACGACGACCGCCTCCACCTCACCAGTGAAGAGAAGCTTTTCGGGCGAGACGATCTCGAAGGGAAAGGTGGGCATATCGGGTTCCGATGGCTTCGTTTCGCCGCCCTCATTCTGCGAGAAATCTCACAGCGAGGGCTGAATTTCATTGCGGCATCAATGCTGCGGTCTGTTTCGCCGCAGCACCGTTGCTGCGGTGATCACGCCGCCTGGGCGGCGAGCTTCTGCGCCTTCTCGATCGCTTCCTCGATCGAGCCGACCATGTAGAAAGCCGCCTCAGGCAGATGATCGTACTTGCCTTCGATCAGGCCCTTGAAGCCCTTGATCGTGTCGGCGAGCGAAACGAGCTTGCCTGGCGAACCGGTGAAGGCTTCGGCGACATGGAACGGCTGCGACAGAAAGCGCTCGATCTTGCGGGCGCGCGCCACAGTCACTTTGTCTTCTTCCGACAATTCGTCCATGCCGAGAATGGCGATGATGTCCTGAAGCGCCTTGTAGCGCTGGAGAATCTGCTGGACGCTACGCGCGACGCTGTAGTGCTCTTCGCCGACGACGAGCGGTGAAAGCATGCGCGAGGTCGAGTCGAGCGGATCAACCGCCGGATAAATGCCCTTTTCCGCGATGCTGCGCGAAAGCACTGTCGTGGCGTCAAGATGCGCGAAGGAGGTCGCAGGCGCCGGATCGGTCAAATCGTCGGCCGGCACATAGATCGCCTGCACGGACGTAATCGAGCCCTTCGTGGTCGTGGTGATGCGCTCTTGCAGCGCGCCCATGTCGGTCGCGAGCGTCGGCTGATAGCCGACCGCCGAAGGAATGCGGCCCAGCAGCGCCGAAACTTCCGAGCCCGCCTGCGTGAAGCGGAAGATGTTGTCCACGAAGAACAGCACGTCCTGACCCTTGTCGCGGAAATATTCCGCCACCGTCAGCCCGGTCAGCGCGACGCGCGCGCGGGCGCCCGGAGGCTCATTCATCTGGCCGTACACCAGCGCGCACTTCGAACCGGCAGCGGAGCCGCCGTGCTCCTTCGGATCCTTATTGACGTTGGACTCGATCATCTCGTGATAGAGATCGTTGCCTTCGCGGGTACGCTCACCGACGCCGGCGAAAACGGAGTAGCCGCCGTGCGCCTTGGCGATGTTGTTGATCAACTCCATGATCAGAACGGTCTTGCCGACGCCGGCGCCGCCGAAGAGGCCGACCTTGCCGCCCTTGGAGTAGGGCGCGAGAAGATCGACGACCTTGATGCCCGTCTCGAGGATCTGCGCCTCGGTCGCCTGCTCGGCATAGGTCGGCGCGGGCTGATGAATCGCGCGACGCGCTTCGCCTTTCAGCGGGCCTGCCTCATCGACCGGTTCGCCGATGACGTTCATAATACGACCGAGGCATTCCTCGCCGACCGGCACCAGAATCGGCGCACCTGTGTCGGTGACTTTCTGACCGCGGACGAGGCCTTCGGAAACGTCCATGGCGACGCAGCGCACGGCGTTTTCGCCCAGATGCTGCGCAACTTCCAGCACCAGACGATGCCCGTTGTTCGACGTTTCCAGCGCGTTGAGGATTTCCGGCAGATGGCCGTCAAATTTCACGTCAATCACCGGTCCGATGACTTGCGTGATATGGCCCGCGGGCCGGTTGGGGGCGGCATCAGCCATGATATTTCCTCTTGCCTCTCAAACGGGTTAAGCGCGCCTGCCTCAAATCGAGCCGCAAGCCCGCTTCATCTTTCAATCGACCCATCATCCGATCCGAAAGCATGCAGCCCTTCGGGATGACGTATTTATTCAGCGCATCATCTGGTCCGAAAAGTCTGCAACTTTTCGGGATGATGTTTTTGTCCGTCGCATCATCTGATCCGAAAAGTCTGCAACTTTTCGGGATGATGCTAGAGCGCCTCCGCGCCGGAAATGATCTCGATGAGTTCCTTGGTGATCATTGCCTGACGGGTGCGGTTGTAAGTCAAAGTCTGCTTCTTGATCATGTCGCCGGCGTTGCGCGTGGCATTGTCCATGGCGCTCATCCGGGCGCCCTGTTCCGAGGCGGCATTTTCAAGAAGCGCGCGGAAGACCTGCACGGAGATATTCCGCGGCAACAGCGTGGCGAGAAGCTCGGCGGGCTCCGGCTCGAAATCGTAGACAATCTCATGCGCGGCTGCACCTTCCGGCAATTCGGCCGGGATGATCTGCTGCGCCGTCGGAATCTGCGAGATCACGGAACGGAAACGCGAGAAAAACAAGGTGGCGACGGAGAACTCGCCGGCCTCGAAAAGATCGATGATCTTGCGGCCGATCACATCCGCGTTCTCGAAACTGAGGTTACGAATGCCGCGCAGTTCGACAAGCTCGATGATCTGCGAGCTGAACTGGCGCTTGAGAATATCGTAGCCCTTCTTGCCGACGCAGAGGAATTTCACCGCCTTGCCTTCGGCCATCAACGCTGTCGCCCGGTCGCGCGCGAGCCTGGCGATGGACGAATTGAAGGCGCCACAGAGCCCGCGTTCCGCCGTGCAGACGACGAGAAGACAGACTCCATTATATCCCGTGCCGCGCAGCAGCGTGGGAGCCGGCGCACCAGCTCCCAAACCGCCGGCAATGCTGGCGATGACTTTCTCCATGCGCTCGGCATAGGGCCGCGCCGCCTCGGCTGCGGTCTGGGCGCGCCGCAGTTTTGCAGCCGCAACCATCTGCATGGCCTTGGTGATTTTCTGCGTCGCCTTGACCGAGGCGATGCGGTTGCGCAGGTCCTTCAGGGAGGCCATATCGGTTAAGCTTTCAGCTCGAACTTCTTACAGGAACCTGCGCGGTCAGGCGAAGGATTTGGCGTAGGTCGAAACGATCGTTTTCAGGGCTTCCGCGGAGCCTTCGGACAGATCCTTTGACGCGCGAATGGTCTCCAGAAGATCGGCATGCTTCGTCCGCAACAGGGCAAGCAGCCCGTCCTCGAACGGCTTGACGCGATTGAGCGGCAGCGGATCGAGATAGCCGTTGACGCCGGCATAGATCACGCAGACCTGCTCCTCGATCTTCAACGGCGAAAACTGCGCCTGCTTCAGAAGCTCCGTCAGCCGTGCGCCACGGGCGAGGAGCTGCTGCGTCGTCGCATCGAGATCGGAGCCGAACTGTGCGAAAGCGGCCATCTCACGATACTGCGCAAGCTCGCCCTTGATCTTGCCGGCAACCTTTTTCATCGACTTCGTCTGCGCCGAAGAACCGACGCGCGAGACCGAAAGGCCGACGTTCACGGCGGGCCGGATGCCCTGATAGAAGAGATCCGTCTCAAGGAAGATCTGGCCGTCGGTGATGGAAATGACGTTCGTCGGAATATAGGCCGACACGTCATTCGCCTGAGTTTCGATGACCGGCAGAGCGGTGAGCGAACCAGCGCCGTTCTCATCGTTCAGCTTGGCGGCGCGCTCGAGCAGGCGCGAATGGAGATAGAAGACATCGCCCGGATAGGCTTCACGGCCCGGCGGGCGGCGCAGCAGCAGTGACATCTGGCGATAGGACACAGCCTGCTTCGACAGATCGTCATAGATGATCAGGCCGTGCATGCCATTGTCGCGGAAATACTCGCCCATGGCGCAGCCAGCGAAGGGCGCGAGGAACTGCATGGGCGCAGGATCGGAAGCGGTCGCGGCGACAACGATCGAATATTCGAGCGCGCCGTGCTCTTCCAGCACCTTCACGAACTGCGCGACGGTCGAACGCTTCTGACCGACGGCGACATAGATGCAATAGAGCTTGGCGGATTCATCCGTGCCGCTGTTGATGGACTTTTGATTGAGGATCGCATCGAGCGCGACCGCCGTCTTGCCGGTCTGACGGTCGCCGATGATCAGCTCACGCTGGCCGCGGCCGATCGGGATCAGCGCATCGATCGCCTTGAGGCCCGTCGCCATCGGCTCATGCACCGATTTGCGCGGAATAATGCCGGGAGCCTTGACATCGACGCGGGCGCGACGCGTCGCGTTGATCGGACCCTTGCCATCGATCGGATTGCCGAGCGCGTCGACGACGCGGCCCAGAAGCTCCTTGCCAATCGGCACGTCCACGATCGCGCCTGTGCGCTTGACCGTCTGGCCTTCCTTAATGTCGCGATCAGTGCCGAAAATGACGACGCCGACATTATCGAGTTCGAGGTTAAGCGCCATGCCGCGCACGCCGCTCTCGAACTCGACCATTTCACCGGCCTGCACATTGTCGAGGCCGTAAACGCGGGCAATACCGTCGCCGACGGACAGAACCTGTCCGACTTCGGTGACTTCGGCTTCTTTGCCGAAGTTGGCGATCTCATTCTTGAGGATCGCCGAGATCTCAGCGGCGCGGATATCCATCAACCGACCTCTTTCATACGTGTGCGGATCATATTCAGTTTCGTTTTCAGCGAAGCATCGACCATGCGCGAGCCCAGGCGGACGATCAGGCCGCCGAGGATCGAGGGATCGACCTTGACGGCGACATCGACTGACCGGCCCTGGCCCATCATCTCGGCGAGCGCCGCCTTGAGCGCCGTGACATGCTTGTCTTTCAGCGGCTCGGCGACGATGACCTCGGCGCGCGTCAGGCCCTTGGCATGGTCGTGAAGCTTGTTGTAATCGCGGATCATCTCCTCGACGGCGAAGAGACGGCGCTTGGCTGCGACAAGCCTCAGGAAATTTGCGGCTATGCCGGTCACTCCGGCGCGCGCCAGCAGAGCCACCAGCGCCTTTTCCTGCTCTTCGGCGGAAAAAACCGGGCTCTTGATGAAACGCTGAAGATCAGGGCTCTCGGCGATCAGCGCCGAAAAATTCGAAAGATCGGCCGCCACCCGCTCGGTCGCCTTCTGCTCCTGCGCCAGGGCATAAAGCGCCTGCGCATAGCGGCCAGCCATACCCGATACGATGTTCGTTTCCTGGGTTACTTCCTGCGGCAACGCGATCGACCTTCAAATCAGGGAGTCAAAAAGAATCTAAAGAGCCCGACGCCCGGTTCTTTGAGGATTCAGATCGACTCGCGCGATCGCGGCAAAACTCAAAAATGCAGGCTGCGGAGAGACGGGAACAATTGCGTGGACCAATGTCCAGCTTGACTCCCGAAAGCGGGCGCTACCTATCACACGGCCTCTGGCCGCGCAAGCCTGAGCACTCCTGCAAGCGCAAGATTTGGAGCTTGTTCCCAGCAGGACGCTCGCGTCAAAAGAACGCAAGGCATCGGCATGAAGCCGCACCATCGCGGAACGGTCGCAAAAACGCAAACGACCCCGCAAATTCGGCGTCTGGCACGCCAGATTGCACGACCGGCGGACCCATCGCTGGCATCGCCCGGAGCCACCCTATATAGCTGCCTGTACGTTTTCAATTGGAACGCGCATGGCAACCGCAGTCACCTCCGTCATTCTGGGCGCTCCGGCCAGAGATTTCCGGCTTCCGGCTACCGATGGCCGCACTTATTCCCTGAGTGACGTAACAGGCGAGAACGGCGCAGTCATCGCCTTCATCTGCAATCACTGTCCTTATGTGCTCGCGGTGATCGGCCGCCTCGCCGCGGACGCGCGCATATTGATGGCGGAAGGCATTGGTTTTGCTGCGATCTGCGCGAATGACGCGGCGGCCTATCCCGAGGACTCCTTCGCCAATATGCAGCGCTTCGCCGAAACGCACGCCTTGCCCTTTCCCTATCTCCATGACGAAACTCAACAAGTGGCTCGCGCATACGACGCCATCTGCACGCCGGATTTTTTCGGCTATGATCGCGAAGGCAGGCTGAAATATCGCGGCCGTCTCGACGAGGGCCGCACGGCGCCGCCCGCAGCCGGCGCGCGCCGCGAACTGGTCGAGGCGATGCGTGAAATAGCGAGGACCGGACGCGCCCCGGAGGGGCAGATCCCTTCCATAGGCTGTTCGATCAAATGGAAGACGACGAAGGCTTGAAATGGCTGGATCAAAAGACGCCAAGCGCGCCGACATAGGCGAGGGATTCGAGGTCTTTGCGCATGATGGCGACGTGGCCTTCGGCGCGATCCGCGCAGTCCAGCCGCAAGGGCGGCCGGAACTCGTCGTCTATGTCGAAAACGCCGGCGACTTCGTGGTCTCCCTTGATGCCGTTGAGGCCGTCCATGAGCAGAAGGTCATCCTGAACCGCGGCAAGCTCGATCCGCGGCTGCAACAGGCGATCGGCCGCGCACATGGCTCCGAAGATCCCAACTTCGAGGCCTGAGCGGCACTTTTTTCAAACTCACCCTCTGATCGACGGAAATCACATGTCCGCCAACCCTCCAGCGCGGCCGAAAATCGCCGTGGTCGGCGCCGGTCCTGCGGGGCTGATGGCCGCCGAGGTTCTGGCGCAGGGCGGCGCGGCGGTGACGATCTTCGACCAGATGGCGGCGCCCGGACGCAAATTCCTGCTCGCCGGGCGCGGCGGCCTCAACCTCACGCATTCGGAAGAGTTTGAGCGCTTCCTCACCCGCTATGGCGACGCGGCGGCGTTTCTGCGCCCGGCCATCGAAAGCTTTTCTCAGGAAAATTTGCGCGCCTGGAGCGCCGGTCTTGGTGAAGACACCTTCATCGGCACGAGCGGGCGCGTGTTTCCCGCCTCCTTCAAAGCCTCGCCGCTGCTGCGCGCATGGCTGAAGCGTCTCGATGCCTTGGGCGTGCGGTTGCTGCCACGTCATCACTGGATTGGCTGGGATGAAGCGGGCAGCCTTCGCTTCGCCACGCCGGATGGAACAATTACGGAGACAGCCGCCGCGACGGTTCTGGCGCTTGGCGGTGCGAGTTGGCCGCGCCTCGGCTCCGATGGCGCGTGGACGAAACCTCTTGCCGCGGCAGGGATAGGCCTTGCGCCTTTGCGCCCGGCAAATTGCGGCTTCGGCGTCGCATGGACCGACTCTTTTCGCGAACGCTTCGCTGGTGCGCCGATCAAGGGCAGCAGCTTTTCCTTCGCGGACAAGACAGTGAGAGGCGACGCCGTCGTGACCGGCAGCGGCATCGAAGGCGGCGCCATCTATGCCCTGTCTGCGCTTCTGCGCGAGGCTGTCATGCGCGATGGCGCGGCCGTTCTGCGCATAAGTTTGCGGCCCGATCTCGCAACCGAAGACATCGAAGCGCGATTGCGGCGGCACGCAGAGGCGAAACAAAAGCTTTCTCTCGCCAATCTCCTGCGCAAAGCGTTGAAACTTTCACCGCTCGCAATCGGCCTGTTGCATGAGGCGAGCCTCGCAGATCACGCGCCACTTTCTTCGCTTTCGCTCACACAAATGGCGCAACTGATTGCTTCTGTGCCTGTCCGGCTTGTCGGCGTCGCGCCAATTTCGCGCGCGATTTCGACGGCTGGTGGCATATTGCTCGATGAAGCAGATGAAAATTTCATGCTCCGCCGGATGCCCGGCGTCTTCGTCGCAGGCGAAATGCTCGACTGGGAAGCGCCGACCGGAGGCTATCTGTTGCAGGCATGTTTCGCGACAGGCGCAGCGGCGGGAAGAGCCGCGCTGGAGTGGGCAAGCGGGAAAGCGCACGCATAGGAGAACGCGACTTATGCAATCATCCAGGGTTTTCAGACGCTTTCTTCTGCTGTCCTTGGCCGGACTGGCCATAACATTTGCAAGCCTTGCCGTGGCGCAGACCAGTGCGACCGAACAGGTCAGCGTTGGTGATCGCGTTCTTTTGCGCGATGGCAAGGTGTGGGTGCCGAAAGGCATCACCGCCGTCGGATTGCTCGGAGCCGCTGCGAGCAACACGCATAAGCCGCGGCCCGCTTATACTTTCGCGTGGCGGCGATGGGGGCCGGCGGAGATCAAAGCGGCGCTCAGATTCGGTGCGGACACGATTCGGTTGCAAGTCTCCCAGCCAGCTCTCGACAAAAAGAGCGGGCACTATGACAGATCCTATCTGGCGAAAGTGAAGGCCGCTGTCCGCCTTATCCGCGCGGCTCACATGAACGTCATCCTTTCCATGCAATGGGAGGTGACAACCGGCGTCGATAAACAAGTCAATGTGCCGACAGATGCGACTGTGCTTGCGCCGGTGTCTTCCACCGTTCGCGCCTGGCGGACGCTGGCGCCGCCATTTCTTTCCGATCGCGGCGTTATCTTCGAGCTCTTCAACGAGGCGCCTCCAGGCGGATCAGGTCCACGTCGGCGAGACCTTTCTCAGCAAGGTAGATGGTCACTCGCTGCGGGTAGGGGCCGGAGGCGAAGTTGTAGAGCTTCATAACACCCGATCCCCATGCGCTTCCGATGCCTCCGGAGGAAATCGTTCGGCCGCGTGCAGCGGGATATTGGGCATCCCCCGCTCTCTGTCACTTCGTCTCATGTAACAACACATGTTGCATGACTCGGCAGATGTCAAGATTCAAGGACGGAGGCGAGCAATTCCCCAGCTTAAGGCAGGGAGGGGGATTTGAAGGCTGCGCAGGATTTCAAGCGCCCGATCACTACTGGCGGTCGCGTTGTCTGGGCACGCCAGAGCACGCCCAAGCCGCACCCAGCTTTCGCTACACTGCTTACATAGTGCTTACATTTTTTAGCAGTTCAGAATGTAAGCGCCAAAAACAAAGAGCCGCCTCGCGGCGGCCCTGTCATAACGCTCTGATTTTCTTGAAGGAAATTTGGAGCGGGCGAAGGGATTCGAACCCTCGACCCCAACCTTGGCAAGGTTGTGCTCTACCCCTGAGCTACACCCGCATCCGCGCCGCGCCTGACAGGTCTGCACCAGCCGCGCGGCGTCGG
>SCSF01000105.1 GCA_004298435.1 Beijerinckiaceae bacterium | reverse complement strand
GATTTTCGAAGCTCGGCAAGTATCAGTCCTCGGGACGGAATCTCCTAAGCATCTGATGTGACTCCACTTTGGTCTTGCTCAACTTAACCGGACAGTAGTGGATCAAGTCCGCGCATGACGAGACCTCGAAATCTTCACTGCATTCCCGACAGACCTGTGTGATGCCAAGCTGGTGTTGAAGGTCGCGTTTCCCGGCGCGCGCCGAGTACAATCATCGCTCGATGGACTGTCGCTGACTTTTACTGTCGCGATTTACTCAACTGCGTCCCTCGCCGGCCTCCCAAAGGGCGGCGAGGCCTTCGCGATATGTCGGATAGGCGAGCGTGACGCCGAGTTGATGTTTCAGCTTGCGATTGGCGGCGCGCTTGTTCTCGGCATAGAAACTGTGCGCAAGCGGCGAGAGAGTCGCAACGTCGATGTCCTGCTCCGGCGGCGGCTCCATCTGCATGAGTGCGGCGGCGTAAGTCACGACATCCTGTGGCGGCGCAGGCTCGTCATCGCTCAGGTTCCAGATATCGCTGCCGCCTTCGTAGAGCAGAAGCTCCGCGATCGTGGCGCTGATGTCGGCGACATGAATGCGATTGAAAACCTGTCCAGGTTTCACGATGCGATGCGCGGCGCCGCGCCGCAGCGCCTCAAGCGCATTGCGTCCCGGCCCGTAAATTCCAGCGAGACGCAGGATATGGACGGTCTTGTTGATGTCGCGCCCTAAGGTCATCCAGGCTTTTTCGGCGTGCATGCGTGCGGTCGAGCGGTCGCTTTTGGGCGAAGGCATGCGATCCTCGTCAACCCATTCACCCTGACGGTCACCGTAAACACCGATCGTCGAGAGATAGATGATCTTCAAATCTTGCGGTAGGGCTGCGATCCTGCGCCCGAATTTTGCGAGAACCGGATCGGCCGAAATATCAGGCGGCACCGATACGAGAAGCATGTCGGCTTTGGCGAGCGCCGGGCCAATGCCGGGATCTTCCTGATCGCGATCAAACAGAAAACGCGTGACTTGCCGCTCGTCTTGCAAAATGCGTGTCTTTTCGCAATCGCGCACGGTGGCGCCGATCGCATCGAACAGATCGCCATAACGGTCAATGAAATCGCAGGCGCAATAGCCAAGGCCGAACACAAAAAGATTCATCAAGAACGCTGTGCCTCCACATCTATAATCATCGCCCACTCCGCCGCCACATAAGGATCATGGTCAGTCTTCCGCGCCGCCGCAACCTCATGTCTGCGATCTTTCGGCGCGAGTTGGCCGAAGGCCCAGGCAGCCATCGCACGAATCAACGGCGATTCTGAGTCGAAATGCCGTTCGACAAGCGGCAAAAGCTCGGGCGCTTTGGCATTGCCTGCGGCGATCAGCACATTGCGCATGAATCGTGCGAAGCCGATCCGCTTGACCGGGCTGCCGGAAAAGAGCTGGCGGAACCCGGCCTCGTCCAACCGCAACCAGTCGGCGAGTTTCGGCGCCAGAAGATCGGCGCGCGGCTGCAATTTCGTTTCTGCCGCCGTCTTCGCGAATTTATTCCACGGGCAGACTGCAAGACAATCGTCGCAGCCATAGACGCGGTTGCCGATGGGTTGGCGAAACTCCCGCGCGATATGGCCCTTGTGCTCGATCGTCAGGTAGGAAATGCAGCGCGTCGCATCCAGTTGATGCGGCGCGGGGAAGGCTTTCGTTGGGCAGACATCAAGGCAGGCTGTGCAGGAGCCGCAACGATCAGCCTCCGGTGCATCCGGCTCCAGTTCCAGATCGGTGAAGATCGAGCCGATGAAGAGCCAGCTCCCGAAATCGCGCGAGACGATACAGGTATGTTTGCCGGCCCAGCCGAGCCCCGCTGCTTGCGCCAGCGGCTTCTCCATAACCGGAGCCGTATCGACGAAGACTTTCACCTGCGAACCGGGAGCCCGCGCGACAAGCCAGCCTGCAAGCAGTTTCAGCTTGCCTTTGACGACATCATGGTAGTCGCGGTGGCGTGCGTAGACGGAGATGTTCGCGGCTTCCGGATCCTGAAGCAGCGCCAGCGGATCGTCGGGCGGCGCGTAGTTCATGCCGAGCAGGATGATGGAGCGCGTGTCCTGCCAGAGCGTCAAAGGATCGGCGCGGCGTTCCTTCGTCGTCTCCATGTAATCCATGTCGCCGGCATAGCCTGCGGCGAGCCATTGGGCGAGTTTGTCGGGCGCGTCCGGAATGACATCGGGCAGCGTGATGCGGCAGACATCGAAGCCCAGTTCCTGCGCCTTGTTTCTCAGCGCGGCCTGTAGAGAGTCCCGTTTCAGAAGTCGAGATCCGCGTAGACCGTCGCCGGCGCTATGCCCGGCACCCGGTCGGCAAGAAGTGGACGAAACGCCGGCCGCGATTTCACCCGCGCATACCAGAGCTTCGCCGTTTCGTCTTCCTCCCATGGCACGTCACCCAGAAAATCCGCCACGGATATATGTGCGGCGGCGGCCAGATCGGCATAGGTGAGATGGTCGCCGGCAAGCCATTTCCGCTTTGCCGTCAGATAGCCGATATAGCGCAGATGATAGTGGATATTGGCGCGCGCCGCGCGGATCAGCGCCATATCCGGCGCGCCGCCGCCCTGGTCGCGGCTCATAAAGCGCTTGTAGACTTTCTCCGTCACAAGCCAGGACGAGACTTCGCTGTAGAATTTCCGCACAAACCAGTTGAGCAGCCGCCGCACTTCGATCCGCCCGGCAGGATCTTCCGGCAGAAGCCGATGCTTGCCCAGCGCAAGGCCGCGCGTCTCGTCGAAATATTCGGCGATGACGCCCGGGCCGGGCACAACCGTGCCGTTTTCCTCGACGAGCACAGGGGTTTCGCCCGCCGGGTCAAGCAGCAGGAATTCCTGCTTGCGCTCGAACGGCCGCTCCTCGACCAGTTGCGGGTTGATGCCATATTCTCCAAGAAAAAGCCGGACAAAGCGCGATTGCGGGCAGAGAGGATGATGATGAAGGGTGACCATTCAGACCTGGACGGGGTGGCGCGCTGCGGCGCAAAAGATTCGTTCGCGGTATAGGCTCGGGCGGCGGCTGCGGCAAGGGTTGGGGGAAGTCTCAGCCCGGCGATCGGCAAGATTCCAGACATTTGAAAATGGCCACGCATGCCTGATCCGATCACTCGCGAACCTCGGTAGAGAACACTTTCTGCGCCACTTGCCATTTGCCTTCGATTTTCAGGAAGGAGAGGTAGTCCGTGAAATATCGTGGAGGGATCTGACACTTCAGTTTGACGAAGGCCGTCGTCGGGGAGGACTGATCGATTTGCAGAATTTCATCATGTCGTTTGAGCCCGCGCGACTTTGCGGAAGCGCGCGAGCGCACGGCGTCGAGCCATTCATCCCGTGGCAGGGGCGTCAGAACGCCGTTTTCTTCCCATGTGAGCGCGCTGGTCGGATGAAAGACGGATGCGAGCTTGTCGGCATCGCCTTCAAAGAGGCCATCGAGATAGGTTTTCACGGCTGCCTCGATGGCGATGCGATCGTTACTCATGTGCTTCTCCTTATTTGCATGAAATCCTGGCAGGCCCGCGCGGTGTCGTAATATTTAATGCGGTGCAGGCAGCCGCGCGCCAATGACGGGCTTCAACTGCGGCAGCGCGGGGCGTGCGATGCGCCGCACGCCGATCGGCCGGTATAACTGCTTCGTCGCCTCGACGATCGTGACGCCCGCGCCCGGGAGCGCAAGCTTGGCGCCGACGCTTTCGAACAAAGCGGCGGAGCGCAGAAAGATCTGTCCTTCAAAAGGCGGCGCATAAAGCGCCTCAGTCCAATGCGTCGGCGAGAACAGGGCGTCGCGCATCAGCTCGCGTAACTGGCTGCGGGAATAGGGCTGGCCATAACCGAAGGGGGTGGTGTCGAGCCTCGCCCAGAGACCGGCGCGGCGCGGCACAACAACGATCATCCGGCCACCGGGGGTCAGAATGCGCCAGATTTCGTCGAGGAGATCGCGCGGGTGCTCGGCGATTTCGAGCGCATGGATGACGAGCGCGCGGTCGATGCAGGAGTCAGGCAGAGGCATCATTGTCGGCTCGACAAGGGCCGAGGCCGAGAGGCCCGATTGCGGCCAGTTCACGACCCCCTGTTCCGCCGGCATGAAGGCGAGAGCCCGCAACGCCTCGCCGCGAAAGAGATCGAGATAGGCTGTAGCGTAGCCGACGCCGAGGATCGACTGGCCGATGCTGGATGCGAAACGGGCGCGGATCACCCGGCCGATAAAGCGGCTCGCGACCTGTCCCAAAGCCGAGTCATAGAAGCTGCGCAGATCGACGATATCGAGCGGCATAGTGCTTTACTCGCATGTTCCGGCATGCACAGCAATGACGGCGGCGTTTGACCCCGGCGCGCCGCGCGGATAGAGCAGGACGAAATCCGATTGCATAAAGGCGCCCCATGGCTCTTGAGATTGAGCAATTTCTCTGCCTCTCCGACAATTTCGGCGTGCTGGTTCATGTGCCGGAGACGGGCGCTACAGCCGCGATCGATGCGCCCGATGCAGCGCCGATCCTCGCGGTGCTGCGGGAGAAGAACTGGCGGCTGACCGATGTGCTTGTGACGCATCATCATGTTGATCATACGCAGGGCATCCTGGGCCTCAAGGCGGCGTTTCCGCACGCTCGCGTGATCGGACCGGCAAAGGAAGCGGTGAAGATCGGCACGCTCGATCAGACGGTCAAAGAAGGCGACACCGTCAGCATTGGCGGGCATGCTGCGAAGGTGCTCGAAGTGCCGGGCCATACGCTCGGCCATGTCGCCTACTGGTTCGAGCGTGACGGCATCCTGTTCGCAGGCGATACGTTATTCGCCCTTGGTTGCGGCCGCGGCTTCGAGGCGCCCGCCGAGGTGCTCTATCATTCGCTGATGAAGCTCGTGGCGCTGCCAGCAACGACGACGATCTATTGCGGGCATGAGTACACGCTTTCCAACGCGCGCTTCGCCCGCAGCGTCGATCCGACTAATGAGGCTTTGAAAAAGCGCGAAGCGGAAGTGGCTGCTTTGCGCGCCGACGGTCGTTTCACCTTGCCCACCCGCATGGATCTGGAACTCGCCACCAATCCATTCCTGCGCGCGAACGATTCCGCCGTGCAGGCGAACCTTGGCATGGCGGGCAGCGACCCGGCGAAAGTCTTCACCGAATTGCGGGAACGCAAAAACCGCGCATGACTCGAGGCGGCTTTACGCGATGCTCGATGCCCCAGACATCATTCGCCTGCTCGAGCTGAAGCCGCATCCGGAAGGTGGCTTTTATCGCGAAACCTTTCGCGATGCGCCGGGGCCGGACGGGCGCGCCTTATCGACCCTTATCTATTTTCTCTTGAAGGCGGGGCAGATTTCGGCCTGGCACAGGGTCGATGCTGCCGAAGTCTGGCACTATTATGCGGGCGCGCCGCTGCGCCTCTCGATCTGGCAACAGGGACAGAGGTTGCAAACGGCCGCTCTCGGAATTGACCTCAGCGCCGGGCAACGACCGCAATGCGTCGTTCCTGCCGGATGCTGGCAGATGGCAGAAGCCCCGGTTGGGAGCGCGCCGGGGTGGAGCCTCGTCGGTTGCGGCGTCGCGCCCGGTTTCGAGTTTTCAGGGTTTGAAATGGCCGAACCCGGCTGGCAGCCGGAGATTGGGTCAAATCGATAGAGCTTCTTAACGCGCCTCTGGTAACCAGAACCGCCAGTTCGGCGTAGACGATCAAAGCGCGCTGGCTGGGTCGTTATTCACAGTGAGGGCTGAGCATGGCCGGGGCGGGAATGCAGGAAGAGATGGGGCCAACGCCCGCCGGAGATCCCGAGCAAGAGCCCGCAATGCTCGATCCGAGAAAGATCCTGAGTTCGATCGGAGAGGTTATCTACGATTGGGACATGATCAGCGATAAGCTCATCTACGGTCCCAATGTCTCAGAAGTGCTGAATCTGCATGGCCTTGGCACGAACTCCACGGGCCGCCGCTTTGCCGAATATCTCGCCTCCGTAAGCCCTTCGTCGCGCTATGCGGCGATCATGGAGGCCGGAGAGCCCGACATTGGACGCGGCGTCAGCTATCGGGTGGTCTACGGCCTCGCCGATAAAATTCAGACAAGCCGGGGGCCGTTGATCTGGATCGAGGATAATGGACGCTGGTTTGCGGGCGCCGATGGCCGCCCCTCGCATGCGCATGGAACGAGGCGGGTTATCACCGACCGCTACGAGGCGGAGCGCCAGCTCGTTCAGCAGTCCTATTACGATCCGCTGACCGGCACGCTGATCCGCAGCCGCTTCAAGGATCAGGTTGCGGCGCTGGCGTCGCGCTGCCAGCGCGGCACTGCGAGCTTCGGACTGCTGCTCATAGCCATCGACAATCTTGCCGGGCTCAATCACAGTTACGGCTACGATATCGGCGATGAGATCATTGCGGCTGCTGTCGCAGCGATCAAAGCGCAAAGCCGCGAGACGGATGTCGTCGCACGTTATGCCGGAAACAAATTCGGCCTGCTTCTCGAGAATTGCACGAGCGAGCAGATGCAGATCGCGGCGCGGCGCTTTCTCGATGCCGTCAAATCGGAACCGCTGCAAACGGCAGCCGGGCAGATCGCCGTTTCGGTGCGGATCGGCGGTGTCGTTGGGCCACGGCATGGCCGCACGCCGCAGGTTCTTTTCTATCACGCCGAAGAGGCGCTCGAAGCGGCGCGCAGATCGTCATCCAACCGCTTTGTCGCCTATACGGAAAGCCTTGTCCGGCATGATGCGCGCATGCAGGTTCAGACTGTTTCGGATGCAATTCTGGCGGCTCTCAACCAGTCGCGCATTGTCCTCGCGATACAGCCCATCATTTCGGCCAAGAGCGGAGAGATATGCTTTCACGAAGCTCTGATGCGCGTGGCCGATGAAGACGGGACTCTGATCCCGCCGGAGGAAATTCTCCCTGTCGCCGAGAAGACGGGGCTTATCCAGCTCATCGACCAGCGGATGCTCGAACTTGCGGTGCAGGAACTCGCGCATGATCCGGCGCTGCATCTGGCGATCAATGCTTCCGGCGCAACCGTGCTCGATATTCACTGGCCGGACAGGCTGCGCGCAGCCTGTGCCTTCCATGAGGGCGTGGCGGAACGCCTGACGATCGAGATCACCGAAACCTGCGCCATCGCGGATCTGGAAGCCACCGGGCGCGCCATCAGCGCAATGAAAGCCTGCGGCGTGAAAGTAGCAATGGATGACTTTGGCGCGGGACATACGTCATTTCGCAACCTGCGTAATCTGCAAATCGATCTTTTGAAAATCGATGGCGCGTTCGTGCAGAATCTGGCGCGCTCCGAAGACGACAGGTTTTTCGTTCGGACGCTTGTCGAACTCGCCCGTCATCTTGGAATTCCGACGGTTGCTGAGTGGGTCGAGGATGCGGAATCAGCCGCGATTCTCGCCGAATGGGGCGTCGAATATCTACAAGGCCACTATTTTGGAGCAGCTCAAACGCTTGCGCCGCGCATGCCGGCGCAGCACTCCGATGACCGGGGCAGCGTGCGCGGCATCGCATAGACTCAGGACCCGATTAATTCCGGCGATCGATTCATCGAAGATTGGGCGCGACTCCTTCTCCCTGTGGGAGAAGGTGGCTTGCGAAGCAAGCCCTCTCCCTCTGGGAGAGGGTTCGTCTCGCTCACTTAATTGAGTCCGAGTTCCAGAGCGTTTTCAAGCGAAGTGGCTTCCGGTTTGCGTGAAGAAAACGCGTCAGAACAATCAAACAGAGCCGCGGCTCTGATTTTCCCGGCGTGTCACTCCTTTGGCGCCCCGTCTTCCCGAGGCGTCAGGCTTTCGAGCCGCTTTTGCAGTTCGTCGAGCTGGCGCTTCATTTCGTCGAGGTCGGATTTGGCCTCCGGTTCTGCGGGGCGGGACGTGTTGCTCTCAGGCTCGGCGGCCGATCTGGCGAAAGGTGAGAACATCGAGAGCGCCTGGCTGAACATCGCCATGTTCTTGCGCGCCTGTTCTTCAAGAGAGCCAAACATCTGCCGCGTTGAGCCGGGCATGGCCGAGGCTCCGAAGGCGCCGGCGAATTGATCGCGGAAGTTCTGCTGTTCTTTCGTGAGCTTGTCGATGGTGAATTCAAGATAGCTTGGCACCAGCATCTGCATGCTGTCGCCGTAGAAGCGGATGAGCTGGCGCAGAAAGGTAATCGGCAACAGACTTTGGCCGTTCTTGCCTTCCTGTTCGAAGATGATCTGGGTGAGGACCGAGCGGGTTATGTCTTCGCCGGTCTTTGCATCATAAACCAGAAAGTCCTGACCTTTTTTGACCATGTCGGCGAGATCTTCGAGCGTCACATAGGCGCTGGTGCCAGTATTATAGAGACGCCGATTTGCGTATTTTTTGATCGTGATCGGTTGTTTGTCGTTGGCCATTGACGCTCAACACCTTGTTTCTGCGGGCGCTTTTAGTTTTCAGAGCGCTTCCCTCGGAGCCTTCTTGGGGAGGCTTCGCCGTCAACCATAAGACCTTTGGTCGCATGCGAAAACCTAAATTCGCGGCTCGCGTGCAATGATCGGCCGCCGCCGCTGGATTGCCCGAATGTGATGCTTGAGAAAACCAGGCGAGAGGCAGCTTGGTCGAAGCTGCCGGGTGGAGCGGGAGCCGGCTTTTCGCAAGAATCCCGCCCTAGTTTATTGGAATCGATTACCTTCATCGTGATCTTGAAGCAGGAGGAGTATCTGGATGTCGCGCGATATCGTCATCGTTGGCGCTGCACGCACTGCGGTCGGCTCGTTCAACGGAGCTTTTGCTACCCTTCCTGCCCATGAACTTGGGGCTGTGGCAATCAAAGCCGCGCTGCAACGCGCCAAGGTCTCTCCTGCCGAGGTGGACGAAGTCATTCTCGGGCAGATACTGACGGCCGGCGAAGGGCAGAACCCGGCGCGGCAGGCGGCGATGAAAGCCGGCATCCCGCAGGAGAAAACCGCCTGGAGCCTCAATCAGGTTTGCGGTTCTGGCCTGCGCGCCGTCGCCCTCGGCATGCAGCAGATCGCCAATGGCGATGCCAAAGTCATGGTGGCTGGCGGGCAGGAGAGCATGACTCTGGCGCCGCATGCGGCTTATTTGCGCGCCGGCACCAAAATGGGCGATCTCAAGTTCGCCGACACCATGCTGCGGGACGGGCTGATCGACGCCTTCCACGGCTATCACATGGGAATCACGGCCGAGAACGTCGCCTCGAAATGGCAGATCAGCCGCGAGGAGCAGGATCGCTTCGCGCTTGCCTCGCAGAACAAGGCCGAGGCGGCGCAGAAAGCCGGGCTCTTCGCCGATGAGATTGCGCCGGTCACGGTTCCGAACCGCAAGGGCGACATAACGATCGATCGCGATGAATATATCCGCCCCGGCACGACCCTCGACGCTCTCGCGAAGCTGAAGCCCGCCTTCTCGAAGGATGGCACGGTGACAGCAGGCAACGCCTCCGGCATCAACGATGGCGCGGCGGCGCTTGTCCTGATGGGCGCAGACGATGCTGCGGCGCGCGGCTTGAGTCCTCTCGCGCGTATCGTTGCCTGGGCGACCGCCGGCGTTGAGCCTGCGGTCATGGGCTCGGGACCTATTCCGGCGACGCGCAAGGCGTTGGAAAAGGCGGGCTGGAAGGTCAAGGACCTTGAACTCGTCGAAGCCAATGAGGCCTTTGCGGCGCAGGCTTGCGCCGTCAACAAGGACCTCGGTTGGGATCCTGCCATTGTCAACGTCAACGGCGGGGCCATCGCTCTCGGCCATCCGATCGGTGCATCCGGCGCGCGCATTCTTGTGACGCTGCTTCACGAGATGCAGCGGCGTGGTGTCCACAAAGGCCTTGCGACTCTATGCATCGGCGGCGGTATGGGCATAGCCCTCGCCGTCGAGCGTTAAATCCAGACCCGGTTTCATTTCATTTTAATCCGGGACATGCGCCAGGGCGCGCATGCTCCGGCTTTCGCTAACGCCGCCAATTGCAAACAGCGCAACGGGGCTGACGGCGGCGGCAGAACGTGCAAAATCGAACTCTGAAAAGCACAAGAGGTGGGACAATGGACCGGGTGGCGGTGGTCAGCGGCGGCACGCGCGGTATCGGTGCGGCGATTTCCAGGGCTTTGGCGGCGGCCGGTCACAAGGTGGCGGCGGTCTATCACGGCAATGAGGAAGCCGCCGCGAAATTCAAATCCGAGACGAGCATAGCCGTCTACAAGTGGAATGTCGGCGATTATGCAGCCTGTGCCGATGGGCTGGGACGGATCGCGGAGGATTTCGGCCCCGTCGATATCCTCATCAACAATGCGGGCATCACGCGCGACGTCATGTTTCACAAGATGACGCCCGAGCAATGGCACGAGGTCGTCAACACCAATCTGAATTCGCTGTTCAATATGACGCGCCCGGTGATCGAAGGCATGCGCGACCGCGGCTTCGGCCGGATCGTCAACATCTCATCGATCAATGGTCAGAAGGGGCAGAGAGGGCAGTGTAATTATGCTGCCGCCAAGTCGGGCGATCTGGGTTTCACCCGCTCGCTGGCGCAGGAAAACGCCAACAGAGGCGTTACGGTCAATGCCGTCTGCCCTGGCTATATCGCCACGGATATGGTGAAAGCTGTGCCGCAGGACGTTCTGGCGAAGGCGATTTTGCCGCAGATCCCGGTGGGCCGTCTGGGCGAACCGGAGGAGGTCGCGCGCTGCGTGCTTTTCCTCGTCTCCGAGGAGGCCGGCTTCATCACCGGCTCGACGCTGACCGCCAATGGCGGACAGTTCATGGTCTGAGTCGGGAAACGTTTTGAGCGAAGTGGAAGCCGCTTCGCTCAATGACTTGAAGCTGTTTTGGTTTGACGCGTTTTCTTCACGCGAACCGGAATCCACTTCGCTTGAAAACGCTTTAGGACAGGATCATTCCTGCTCAGTCTTGGCTTTCAGCACCTGCCGGCCGCGATACATGCCTGTCTTGAGGTCGATGTGATGCGGGCGGCGCAGTTCGCCGGAATCCTTGTCCTCGACATAGGTCGGCGCCTGAAGCGCATCGGCCGACCGGCGGAAACCCCGTTTCATCGGGGAGGTTTTTCGTTTCGGGACGGCCATCAAAAGCTCCTATGCAGTGCCCGTAAATAGAGCCGTTTCGGTTCTGACAGAATCAGAACCGCGGCTCTACATGTTTGTTTCGACGCGTTTTCTTCATGCGAACCGGAATCCACTTCGCTTGAAAACGCTTTAGATAGGCCCGCAAAGCTGCGGATCTGAAATGCGAAGTTGGGCTCATACTATGGAACGGCCCGTCTGGCTACCCCTCACAAACGGGGTTCTAGCGCAGACAGGAGAGCACCGGGCGCCCTGCGCGCAAATGGCCCATGACGATCCGGGCATGCGTCAACAGCGCCCGGTCCGGATGCCGAGGGTCGCGATCCTGCGGATCGGGCAGGACGCCGACGAGCAGGGCAGACTCTCTGGGGGTGAGCCTGCTGGCGCTCTTGTGAAAATAAGTTCTGGATGCCGCTTCGACGCCGAATATGCCGTCGTTCCCCCACTCGGCGATGTTGAGATAGATGTCGAGCATGCGGCGTTTCGGCCAGACGAAATCGAGCAGAATCGCAAGCGGGATCTCGATGCCCTTGCGAATGTAGGATCGGCCTTGCCACAGGAAGAGATTCCGGGCGACCTGCATGGGGATGGTCGAAGCGCCCCGGCTCGGGCCGTCTTCGCCGCTGTCGTCGATGACCTCCCGCAGCGCTCCCCAATCGACGCCATGCTCCTGGCAGAAGCGGGCATCCTCGGAGGTAATGACAGCCGCGATCAGATGCGGCGAGACGGCGCTCAGCGGGATGGCGGTGCGTTCGACCTTCTGCTGCGTGATCATACGCGCCAGCATCAAAGTCGAGACAGGCGTGACGAAGCGATAGGCGATGATGAGGCCCGCCAGAACGATCACGAGCAACAGAAACAGGCGCCAAAGCCAGCGTAGGAGCCTGCCCAATATGCCGAAACCGCCTTTCTTTCTAAGCATGGGCGAGCCTTGACCGATCTCTTCCGATGAGGCAAGCGAAACTGCGCCGTGGCATTCTGTGCAACGCTGGCGCAGGTCATGGTAAGACCGTGGCGGTTGCCGTCCTTATCCTGGACGGAAAGCCCATGAATTGTAACGACATAGCCAATCCGTTATGCCTCGGACAGACATACGGCGGCTTCAAAAAGGATAACAACGGATGACGGCAGCCATCGCCGCAGAAGAATTTCAGGAGCGGCTCGCGGTTGTCGCCGATGCGACCGAGGCGATGCTCGACAAGCTTTTGTCGCAGGCTCCGTTGCCGGGCGAAACACGCCGGCCGCCGCGCTTTCTCGAAGCCATGCGCTACGCATGCCTCGGCGGCGGCAAGCGGCTCCGGCCCTTTTTGATGGTTGAGACGGCGCGGCTTTTCGGCGTCGAGGGCGACGGCGTGCTGCGCGCTGCTGCGGCAGCCGAGATGATCCATTGCTATTCTCTCGTCCATGACGATCTGCCGGCGCTCGATAATGATGATTTGCGCCGCGGCAGGCCTTCGACCCACAAAGCCTATGACGAAGCAACTGCCATTCTCGTCGGCGACGGGCTTTTGACCTATGCCTTCGACGTGACGGCTGATCCTGCCACTGCTGCTGATCCGGCGATTCGTGCTGCTCTTGTTCTTGCTCTTGCGCGCGGAGCAGGCCTCGGCGGCATGGTCGGCGGTCAGGTCCTCGATATCGAGGCTGAGTCTTCCGACAAGCCTCACACGGCTGAAGCGGTGATCGAACTCCAGTCGATGAAGACGGGCGCGCTTTTGCATTATGCGGTGATGGCTGGCGCGATTCTTGGAAAGGCTGATGCAGCGGCTATGGCGGCCTTGTCGCGTTATGGCCAGGCGCTCGGCGCGGCTTTCCAGGTTGCCGATGATATTCTCGATGTGGAAGCCGATGAGGTCGCGCTCGGCAAACGTGCCGGCAAGGACGCTGAACGCAACAAGGCAACGCTGGTCGCGGCGCTCGGCCTCACGGCAGCGCGTGAACGCCGCGACAGGCTGGCGGCGGAAGCCATCGCTGCCCTCGATCAGTTTCCACAAGGACGAAAAGCAGCGATTCTCAAGGAGGCCGCACGCTTCGCGGTCGCTCGGAAAAGTTGACCCATGCCGGCCGAACCTCACAGACACCGCCGCCGCCTCGGTGCGCCGGTGCGCGTCATGCGGGCCAGGCCACGCCTTCTCATCAGCATGGCCTCAGGCATCATCGTGGGGTTGGTGCTGCCCGTCGACTGGCGGGTGACGACGCGGCTTCTGCTCGGCTGGAACTCAGGGGTTATTCTTTATTTCGTGCTGGCCGGCAGCATGTTCCTCACCGCCTCGCATGAGAAAATTTCGGGGCGCGCCAAGACGCAGGACGAGGGTCGATTCGTCATCCTCATTCTCACCATCCTCGCCTCCGCGATGGCGATCGGCGCCATCATCGCGCAGCTTGCGACGGTCAAGGACCTGAAAGGTGTTGCGAAGGATCTGCACATCGCGCTTGCAGCCGCAACCATCGTCAGCGCCTGGGCGCTGATTCACCTGATGTTTGCGTTGCATTACGCGCATGAATTCGTCATCGAGCGCGCCGCCCACGGCACCCGCCCCGCCAAAGAACGCGGCGGACTGATCTTTCCGGGAACCGAGCAGCCCGATTATATGGATTTCCTTTATTTCTCTTACATCATCGGCGTTGCGTCGCAGACGGCGGATGTGGAGATCTCCTCGCCTTCCATGCGCCGCATCTCTCTGGTGCATTCGGTGCTGTCGTTTTTCTTCAACAGTGCGGTTCTGGCGCTGACGATCAATATCGCCGCCGGGCTGATTTGAACCAAAAGGCTACGGAGCATCTTCCTTCTCCCGATGGGAGAGGGTTGATCTGATCTATTCAGCGGCATTCCGGTCAGCCGGAATCTCGCGCTGAGGCGTCGCCTGCGAGGATGGCGGCTTGCGGCGGACTTTCGCGCTGATCCATTCGGCGAACCGTTCCATATAGAGATAGGTGACAGGAACCGTAAGAAGGGTCAGCGTCTGCGAGACGACCAGGCCGCCGACGACCGTAATGCCGAGAGGCTGGCGCAGGTCCGAACCGGCGCCGACGCCGATCGCGATTGGCAGCGTTCCGAAGATGGCCGCCATGGTCGTCATCATAATCGGCCGGAACCGCAGTGTGGCGGCCTCGTAAATCGCTTCCTCCGGACTTTTGTGCTCGACTCGCAATCGCTCGAGCGCGAAGTCGATCATCATAATCGCATTCTTCTTCACGATGCCGATGAGCAGAATGATCCCGATGATCGCCATCATCGTCACCGGGAAATCGAAGATGCGGAGGAATATGAGCGCGCCGACCACCGCGGCGGGCAGGCTCAGCAGAATCGTCAGAGGATGGATGAAGCTCTCGTAGAGCACGCCAAGCACGATATAGACGGCGAATATCGCCGCCGCGATGAGTAGCGGCTGGGTTGACAGAGAGGCCTGGAATTCCGCCGCAGTTCCCTGGAAGCTGGCCGTTACGGTCGCCGGCATGTTCGCGTCCTCGGCTGCTGCGTTGATCGCCTTCACCGCCTGCCCGAGCGCCACGCCGGGCGCAAGATTGAAGGACAGCGTGACGGAGGGAAACTGGCCTTGATGGTTGACCGAGATAACGGCGGATTGTCGTTCCAGTGTTGCGAACTGGCTGATGGGGATCAATGTGCCGCCGGCGCCATGCACATAGAGCCGCGAAAGTGCTGAAGCATCCTGCTGATACTGCGGGGCCACCTGCATGATGATGTGATAGGTGTTCAGCGTCCCGTAAAGCTGCGTCACATAGGGTTGGCCGAAAGCGTCATAGAGCGTCTGCTCGATTGTCTTGACATCGACGCCGAGGCGGGACGCAAGATCGCGGTTGATCTTGATGAACAACTTCGGACTGCCGGTCTGCTCGTCGCTCGCGACATCCGTCAGTTGCGGCAGCTTGCGCAGCTTCTCCAGCATCTTCGGCGCAAAGCGATTGAGTTCGTCGAGATCAATGTCCTGAAGCGTGTATTCATATTGCGTGCGCGACAGCCTCGCTCCGATCCGGATATTCTGGACGGACTGAAGATAGGTCGTGACGCCGGGTATCACCGCAAGCTTCGGCCTTAGCCGATTGATAATCTGATCGGCGCTGGCTGTGCGTTGATCGCGCGGCTTCAGAATAATAAACAGGCGGCCGGTGTTGATGCCGGCGCTGGACGACCCGCCAATCGAGGCGCCGAAACGCGCAACAGCCGGATCTTCAAGAATCACCTTGGCAGCGGCTTGTTCAAGCTGGGACATACCATAGAAGGAAATATCCTTGTCGGCCTGCGCGAAGCCGAAAATCAGGCCTGTATCTTCTTGCGGAAAAAATCCTTTCGGCGAAACCACGAACAGCCATCCAGACAATGCGATGAGTCCGAGGTTGAGAAGCATAACGCTGCGCTTATGCCTGATCGAACCGCGCAGCAACCGCTCATAAACGTGCGCCATTCCGTCGAAGAAACGCTCGCTCATATTGTACAGGCGGTGATGATGGACCTGATGCGGATTTTTGAGAGTAAGCGCCGCCATCGTCGGTGACAGAGTCAGGGCGACGATGGCCGACAGAACGACCGCGATGGTGACAGTCACGCCGAATTCGAGGAACAAACGGCCGACAACACCGCCCATGAACAGAAGCGGGATGAAGACGGCTATCAGGGAAATCGTAATCGAGATGATGGTGAAGCCGATTTCCCGCGATCCCAGAAGCGCTGCGTTTTTACGGCTCTCGCCGTGTTCAAGATAGCGGAAGATGTTCTCAAGCATGACGATGGAATCGTCCACGACGAGTCCGACCGCGAGCGTCAGCGCCATCAGCGAAAGATTGTCGAGGCTGAAGCCAAACAGATACATGAAGGCGAGCGTGCCAATGAGTGACATCGGCATGGTGATCGCGGGAATGAGGGTAGCGGTAAAGCTTCTCAGAAACAGGAAAATGACCATGACGACGAGAACGACGGTACCGGCAAGCGTCAGTTCCACATCGGTCAGGCTGTTGCGGATCGAGACCGATCGATCGTCAATAACGCTAAGCTTTACGGACGGCGGAATGCCTTCCTGTAGCTTCGGCAACATCGCCTTGACCGCATCGGCGAGCGCGATCGTATTCGCACCCGGCTGGCGCCAGATTCCGATGACCTCACCGCGCTGGGATCCGACCCAACTTGCCTGCAAGGGATTTTCCGAACCGGAGAAAACATCCGCCACGCTGGAGAGGCGCACGGGCTTGCCATTCCTGTAGGCGATGATGATTCGGGAAATGGCTTTCGGCGAGAAGAGCTGGCCGTTGGCGCCGATCTGCGTCGCCTGTTGTGGGCCTTGCAATGTGCCGAGAGGCAGGTCGGCAATGCTGTTCGTGACGGCTGTCGCTACATCGTCGAGGCCGATGCCGTGTGCGGCCAGTTTCATCGGATTGAGATTGATGGTCGGCGCGAATTTCTGCTCGCCGAAAATCACCACCTGTCCGATGCCGGGGAGCATCGAAAGCCTCTGCGCTATATTGAGGTCGGCATATTGGTCGACTGTGGTGAGCGGCATGGTTTTCGAAGTCAGGCCGAGAATATAGATTGGTTTGTCGGCGGGATTGACCTTGCGGTAGGTCGGCGGCGTTGGCAGATTTTTCGGCAGATAGCCTTCCGCGGCATTGATGGCGCTCTGCACATCGCTTGCCGCGCCGTCGATGTTGCGCGAAAGATCGAACTCCAGCGTGATGGCGGTGCCGCCGAGAACGCTGGTCGAGGTGATCTGATTGAGGCCGGGCAGGGCTGCGAACTGGCGTTCGAGCGGCTGCGCCACCGAGGAAGCCATGGTTGCCGGATCGGCGCCGGGCAAGGTCGCTGTCACGACCAGAGTCGGAAAATCGACGGACGGCAAAGCGGCGACGGGCAGAAGATTGTAGCCGATCACGCCGGCGGTGAAGAGCGCGGTCATCAAAAGGATGGTCGCGATCGGCCGGTGGATGAATATGGCGGAGATATTCATTTTGCCGCGCCGCTGTTTTGCTGAACCGAACCGGGGCTTTCGGTCGTCGGCGTCGAGTCAGCCTTCGATGCTTCCGCCACGGTGCTGATGTTCTCCTGCTTCTTGATTTCGACCTTTGCGCCTGGCTCCAGCCGCGATTGCCCCAGCATCACGACCTTGTCGCCGGCGCGCACACCGGAATCTACAAGCGCTACGTCGTGCTCGGTTTGCAGCACTTTGACCGGGCGCATGGCCACAGTGTTGTTGCTGTTGACGACATAGACATAATTGCCATCTGGCCCCGGCTGGATGGCTGCCTGCGGAATGGTGACGCCGTTATGGACTGTCTTGAGCACGAGATGCGCATTGACGAATTGTCCGGGCCAGAGCGCTTCGTCGCTATTGGTGAAGGTGGCGCGTGCGCTGATCATTCCCGTCGTCTGATCGACGCTGTTGTCGATGAGATCGAGGGTTCCTTCGCTGATTTGATGCTGGTCTGTTCCGTCGAAGGCGAGCACCTTCGGTTTGCCTGACGCCATTGCCTTGCGGATCTCGGGAATGTGCGTTTCGTCTAGTGAGAACTGCACATAGATCGGCTTGATCTGCGTCAGGTTGACGAGCGTCTGGGTCCCGTTTGCCTGCACCAGATTGCCAATGTCGACGAGCTTGATGCCGGTAATGCCATCGATCGGCGATCGCAGCTTCGCGTAATCGAGATTGAGTTTTGCGGTTTCGATCTGGGCCTGATCGTTTTTGATGTTTGCTTCGTCCTGCGCGACCGTTGCCTTCTGCGTCGCGTATTGCTGCTCGGGCGCGAAGGATTTTTTCAGAAGCGTGGCGTAGCGCTGCAAATCGGCCTGGGCATTGGTCAGCAGGGCCTGATCGCGCGCCAGAACCGCGTTCGCCTGATCGAGCGCAGCCTGGAAGGGACGGGGATCGAGCTCAAAAAGCACATCTCCTGTATGGACGTGCTGGCCTTCGTGGAAATCGACTTTGACGATGTTGCCGGTGACGCGGCTGTGAACCGCTACAGAGTTGTAGGCGACCACAGTGCCGAGGCCGCGGAGAATGATCGGCACATCGCGCGCTTGCGCCAGCGCGACCGTCACCGGCGCCGGCGCGGGCACATGCGCGGTCTCTTTGTGGCTTCCCTCCGTTGAGCGCCAGACAAAAGCGCCGGCGACGCCCAGGATGACGATGATAATGATGCTGAGCAGAAGTTTCCGCATTGTCGCGTCCGGGCGGCGTTCTCGAGGGCTCTTCGGGTTGATGTGGACTCGACCCGAAAGCCGCTCCAGCCGAGCGTCGTTATACGCGAGCGCTCGCCGAGCGAGCATGCCCAAGCATTCGGCAACGCCTGGGTTGCGTAGCGAGTTCCTGAGGCTACAGAGCGGAAACCGTATGATTCGCGCCCAATTTGCTCCTGGAATGCCAATTCACAGGAAGCACATCTCAAGCCGCATTGGCGGTAATATTTGCGTGAGCTAGCAATAACATACATGGTGAGAGGCCGCCCTGCGCCAGCGGGGCGGCAGACGATCTTTCAGGCTCAGCGTGCGTAGGGCTGCCCGAATGGGAACGAGGACTCGTCCTCGTCGCCTGAGGGGCCATAGTAGCCGGCGAAGTAAGGCGTGCCCCAGCCATCATAGGGGTTGTAGACGCCATACTTCCAAGCGTGCGCCGGGGTCGTCCAGTAGGAATAGCCGTAGCGCGCCTGATCCGCCATCTCGGCATAAAGGACGCCATTGCTGATCCACGGCGGTGCCCGGTGGCGCATTTTGTAGCGCCATGCGCCGACGCGATAGTGATAAGGCAACGGGTAAAAGCCGAGTCCGCTCTCAGGATCGCCGGCAAGTTCGACATAGCCTCTGCCGCGTTCCGATGCGCCACGCGGCAGGTAGCCGATACGGCCGTGATGCTGGACCTTGTGAACGTAATGACGATGGTGATGGTGCGCTTTGCGATGCACACGGCCCTGAGCCGCGGCAGCCGACGCAAAGGCAAATGCTGCGGCTAGCAGCACCAGCGCTGCCGCGCAGCGCTTGAACCACATGAAACTGCCCTGGCGCATTATCCTGATCTCCAATTTGGCGTTTGCGGACGCCAATCTGCAAATGGGGTGTCTGTCCTTGTGCTGTAATTAAGCCAAGGAGCGTTAAGGTCCAGTTTTGCGGAAGATCAAATTCGCGCGAATGCGTTTAAGCGGGGGCCGTCATGACTAATCAGCCTGCCGCTTTCACTCAGCCGCGGTTTTTGCGTTGCCGAAGCGCCGCTCGATATAATCCTGCACGATCGTCTTGAATTCGGCCGCGATGCCTTCTCCGCGCAGCGTCATCGCTTTCTGCCCGTCGATGAAAACCGGCGCGCTCGGGGTCTCGCCCGTGCCCGGCAGGGAGATGCCGATGTCGGCATGTTTCGACTCGCCCGGCCCGTTAACGATGCAGCCCATGACCGCGACGTTGAGCGTTTCGACGCCCGGATAGCGCGTCCGCCACATCGGCATCTCGTCGCGAATGTAGGTCTGGATATCGCGCGCCAGCTCCTGGAAGACGGTCGAGGTGGTGCGGCCGCAGCCGGGGCAGGCCGCAACGAGGGGCACGAAAGTGCGGAAACCCATCGTTTGCAGAATTTCCTGGCCGACCTTCACTTCAAGCGTGCGATCCCCGCCGGGTTCAGGCGTCAGCGAAACGCGGATCGTGTCGCCAATGCCTTCCTGCAACAGAATGCCGAGCGCCGCCGACGAGGCGACAATGCCTTTGGACCCCATGCCGGCCTCGGTCAGGCCGAGATGCAAGGCGTAGTCGCTGCGCCGTCCCAGCATACGGTAGACGGCGATGAGATGCTGCACGTCGGAAACTTTGGCGGACAGGATGATACGGTCGCGCGGCAGGCCGAGTTCTTCCGCCCGTATGGCCGAGTGGAGCGCCGAGCGCACCATCGCCTCACGCATGACGGCAGCCGCCTCGACAGGCGCATCGGATCGCGCATTCTGGTCCATCAGATCGGTCAGCAATTCCTGATCGAGCGAGCCCCAGTTGGCGCCGATGCGGACGGTCTTGCCGTATTTGATCGCGAATTCGACGATGGCCGAGAATTGCGTGTCACGCTTGTCCTTGAAGCCGACATTGCCCGGATTGATCCGGTATTTGGCGAGCGCCTCGGCGCAAGCCGGATGCTCGGCCAGAAGCTTGTGGCCGATATAATGAAAATCGCCGATGAGCGGCACGGTGAAGCCCATCTTGTCGAGCTTCTCGCGGATATGTGGGACGGCGGCGGCAGCTTCGTTGCGATCGACGGTGATGCGGACAAGCTCGGAGCCGGCGCGCGACAGCGCCGCAACCTGCGCCACCGTCGCTTCTACGTCAGCCGTGTCCGTATTGGTCATCGACTGGACTGCGATGGGTGCGCCACCACCCACCATGACCGAGCCAGGCCCGGAGCCGACCCTGACGCCCACGGAGGTTCTGCGTGGCCCAGGCCCCGCCTCGATAACCTCGGAACCAAGCGAAATGCGGGGGGAGGAAGGAACTGACATGGATGCCTTCAGGGTTTGGAGAGCGGGTGCATCAAGCAAAACGCCGCTGCCGTGACCTTCTCGTGACGGGAATGTTCCTGTGGTGCTCAAAAACGGGCTTTTCGTCAAGCGCGGCGCAACAAGAAGACGATTTCGGGTAAATAGGGCGCAAATGGCGCCGCTGCCATAGCCGGGCCTCAGGCAGACGCAACCTCCGCCGCGCCGCACGCCTGGCAGCGGCCGGCTATTTCCATGACCTGGCTGTGCGGCACGAAGCGGGTTTTGGCGGCGAGGCTGGCGAGATCCTGCCGCAACGCGTCGGAAGTGGCCTCCACGACATGGCCGCAGCTTTCGCAGATAAGGAAGACGACAAGGTCCTGCACTCGGTGGCCATGTCCGCAGGCCAGATAGGCATTGCGCGAGGCGAGCCGATGCACGAGGCCGTTTTCGAGAAGGAAATCGAGCGCCCGGTAGATCGTCACCGGGGCAGGGCTCTTGCCTGTCGCAGCCGCCACCTTTTCGATCATGTCATAGGCGCCGAGGGGCCGGCCTTCATTCGCGAGGATTTCGAGGATCAGGCGCCGGCTCTGCGTCAACTTCACGCCATGCGCATGGCAAAGCTCCTCGGCCACGCTGAGAGCGTCCGTCACTGCCGCGCCGGCTTGGCTTTCGCGGTCGTCTTGCGGGCTCATCCTTTGTCCGGTTTGCTCCATACGCCGAATATAGGCTGACCCCGCCGCAAATGCGAGCTTGCGAGCGGGTTTCCTTATCCATGTTCGGCGGAACTTGCGGCCTCCGGCAATTAATCGTGCCCCGGACGTTTTGTCGGGTGTAAAATGGCTTATGTCCGATACTCATGCCGTTCTGCT
>SCSF01000014.1 GCA_004298435.1 Beijerinckiaceae bacterium | reverse complement strand
CATTTCATGCTGCCGGGCCGGACGCAAACCGTGACGATCCCGGCCAACACGCTGCTGTTTCGCAGCGAGGGCTTGCGCGTCGGCGTCGTTCGTAAAGGAAATGCTGAACTGGTTCCGATCACGATCGGGCGCGATTACGGCGACAAGGTTGAGGTGATTTCCGGCCTCAAGGCATCGGATGAGGTCATCCTCAATCCTTCCGACTCGCTTGTCAGCGGCACGAAAGTCCGCGTGAACGCGAAAAAGACGCCAAGCGCAATCGATTAAAGCGCACGCGCAGAAAGCGCGTATGCCGTTAACACCGCCATTGCGAGCGCCGCGAAGCAATCCACTCTTTGAGCTTCTGGATCGCTTCGTCGTTTCTCTCCTCGCGATGACGCATACCCCGGGCGGCCAGTACATGGAACCGGGCGGCAAAGGACACGTTACCGCAGCGACAAGAGATGTTTCGGTTCTGACGAGAACCGCAACTCTACTGTTTTGACGCGTTTTCTTCACGCGAACCGGAATCCACTTCGCTTGAAAACGCTACGGTCTCGTCTTGCGAGCAACAGATGGCGTTCGTCCTCTCCTGCGCATGGGCTTTGATCGTTGCATGGCTGATTTCACGCGCCTTCGGCCAGCGCAACACGATTCCCGCTCTCAAGCCCTTGTCACTGTCCTCAAGAGAGTTTGCTCCCTTCGTCACAGTGGTCGTGCCGGCGCGCGATGAGGCGGGCAATATCGCCGATTGTCTGACCGGACTGCTCGGCCAGACTTATCCGCAGGATCGTCTGCGGATTGTCGTCGTCGACGATCATTCCAAAGACGCGACCTTTGCAATAACTGCGGGCATCGCGCGCGACCATGCGCGTGTTTGCGTATTGAAGGCTCCGCCACTTCCCCCGCACTGGGTCGGTAAACCGCATGCGTGCTGGACAGGAACGGCCGCGGCTCCGGTGGAGACCGACTGGTTCTGCTTCGTCGATGCCGATGTGACAACGAAACCGGAGGCTCTCGCAAGCGCCGTAGAGACTGCCGATCTGAAAAGGCTTGATCTCCTGTCGCTTGCGCCGCGGCAGGAGCTTGGCAGTTTTGCAGAACGCATCATAATTCCCTGTGGGCTTTATCTCCTGAGTTTCTGCCGCGACCTTGGCGCCGCGCAGGCTGCCGAATGTCAGGATGCAGCAGCCACGGGCCAGTTTCTGCTCATCCGCGCTTCTGCTTACAACGGGATCGGCGGACATAAGGCTGTCAGCACCGAAATCTGCGAAGACGTTGCCCTTGCGCGAACCATCAAGCGCGCCGGGCATCGCGTGCTGCTCTACGACGGCAAAGCACTCATTTCGGCGCGCATGTATGTTGGCTGGAAAACGCTCTGGCCGGGCTTTACGAAGAATATCGTCGAGATGCTGGGAGGCCCGGCTGCAAGCCTGACCCTTGCTTCTACGGCTCTCGTCCTCGCATGGGCCACCGTGTTCGTGCCTCTGATCGCCGGCACAGGCTGCGCGCACGGCGATGCTTCAGCATGTGCTGGGCTGCCGCTGGCTGCCGCGGCTTCGGCTGCCGCGCTGGGGCTGCATATTGCGGGCGCCGTCTATTTTCGCATCCCCTTCTGGTATGGCCTCCTCTTTCCCATCGGCTACACGATAGGCGTCGCCATGACTATCGACAGCCTTTCGCGCCACATGCGCGGCCGGGTGCAGTGGAAAGGCCGCACCTATCCGTGAGGTTTCGCGGCAACGTTCCTCACCATTCTTCTCCTCAGCTCTGCAAGATACCAGCAACTTTCCCGCCCCATGCGTGTTGCCTTTATGACGTTATCATTCGTGCGCCAGTCGAAAGGATCGCGCTATGGACGAGCGGAACCGGGCTGAGCGTGAGCCCAATGCAAAACAGCCCGGCAAAAGCCACCCGCTGCTGTCGATGTGGCTTCGCCCGATCGACAAATATCTGCGGCGGCGGCTTGCCATATTCGAATATTCGCAATCCGATGATTGCATGTTCCGCATCGAGATTGTCGAGAACGCAGAAGATGTTCTGCTGGTTGACGGAACGAGGCTCAGAGTGGGCGATCGCCTGATTGAGCTTCATTTCTGGAATGAGCATGTGCCGATGATGCCGAGAGGCGGCGCGACCCTGGCTTGGGCTCGGCATATCAGCCGCTGCTTCGATGCCTCGATGCGGGAGTTGGCCGTTTTCCTCGCGGGCCAGCGCGATCTCGACGACATCCGCGGCATACATGCCAATATGACAGGCGGAGCGAAGCGGCAGACTCAACAACTCTTGCGCATTGTACAGCGCTACGGATTCGAATGGATTCCATCGTCGGGCCGCGAAACGCTTGGGCAGCGCGCCCATCGCTTCGGTGAGAACATTCTCGTTTCCGCTCTCATTCGCACCTATAACCCGCGCGCCGCGCAAGAGGGGGCGCTGAAACGCGGCCGCATTCCGCTTTATCTCTCGAGGCACACGCTCGAACGCTATTACGGAGACGCCGCGAGACCCTCAGCCAGCAACAGCCAAAGCGCGAAAGCTCAAAAACCGCAGATCATCCCACGCTCGAAGGCAGGTTCCTGACGTCAACTCAGTGAGGGATAAGGCCGTGATCCTGCCGATGCACAGTGCGCAGCTTTACTCCTGGGCAGCTTTTGTTTGCGATGCGACCGCGGGGGTCGGATGCCTGTATATCCTGATTTGCGCCGCATGCGTCCTGCGTTTTCCTGATCAGGGCAAAGCGCGCCGCGAAGGCGAACCTCCTTTGACGATTTTGAAGCCTTTGCATGGCTACGAGCCGGAACTTGCGCGACGGCTTTCCAATTTCTGCGCGCAACACTATGGCGCACCGATCCAGATTGTCTGCGGGATCGCCGATGAGCGTGACGCTGCTGCACCTTCCGTAAAGCAGCTTATGAGTCAGCGGACAGCCGCCGACGTTGAGCTCGTCGTCGACGGGCACGATCACGGATCCAATCGAAAAATCTCCAATCTGGCGAACATGCTGCCGCATGCAAGGCATGAGATCCTTGTCTTCTCCGACAGCGACATAGAGATCGACCGGGATTGTCTCGGCAAAGTGGCTCGACGCCTTGAACAGGAAGGCGTCGGCGCGGTGACCTGCCTTTACCACGGCGTAGCAGGCCCGGGCGTGTGGTCACGCCAGGCGGCTCTCACCATCAACAGTCATTTGCTCCCAAGCATGGTTCTGGCGCTTACCTTCAAGCTGGCCCGGCCCTGCTTCGGCTCCCTCATCGCCATTCGCCGCGGCATGCTGGCGCGCATCGGCGGCTTCGAGTCCTTCGCGGATTGCCTCGCAGACGATTATGCCATCGGCACTGCCATTCGCGCCGCCGGCAAGGAAGTCGCCGTCTCGTCCTTCACGGTCGGGCATTTCTGCTACGAAAAGAGCTGGCGCGATCTTCTGGCGCATGAATTGCGCGCCGCGCAGACGATCCGCAATCTCAGACCCATCAGCTATTGCGGCACCTTCATGGTGCATCCTTTCCCCATGGCGTTGCTCGCCGCCTCGTTCAGCAATGCGAGTCCGCTTCTGCTCGCAGCTCTCGCGCTCACATGCCGGCTTTTGCTCTGCCGGTGCATTGAGCATCGGTTCGGCGCGGCGCAGCAAGCCTACTGGCTCATTCCCTTCAACGACCTGTTCTCGTTCGGGGTCTATGTCCTGAGCTTCGTCCAGCCACGCGTCTCCTGGAGAGGAACGTCGTACCAGATCACGCCGGATGGTCATCTTGTGGTGGAACGGGACGGCACACCATGACGATCAAGATCAGCCCCTCCAAAGTCGTCGCCAATGTCAGCGCCTTCAAACATCTGGTCGTGACTGCGGATGATTTCGGATTGGCTGCCGAGGTCAACGCGGCCGTGGAAGCCGGGCACAGATCGGGCGTGTTGAGCGCGGCGAGCCTGATGGTGAGCGCGCCAGCGGCAGCCGACGCAATCGCCCGCGCCCTCGAAATGCCGGGCTTGCGCGTCGGTCTGCATCTCGTGCTCGTCGATGGCCGGCCGACCCTGCCGCCGCACCGCATTCCTGATCTCGTCGATGCAAATGGCGAGCTTCGCCGCGATATGGGCAGACTGGCGACGGAACTCGCTTGCCGATCTTATGTGCGCGACCAGCTACGGGCGGAGATTACCGCGCAATTCGCTGCCTTCGAGCGAACCGGGCTTACGCTCGACCACGTCAATCTGCACAAGCACTTTCATCTTCATCCCTTCGTTGCCAGAGAGGTCATTGCCGTGGGCCAGCGCTTTGGCATGCGGACGATCCGCGTTCCGATCGAGCCGCGCAGCCAGCTTGCCGGGTCAAAGATGGGCGGCAACCCAGTCTCCGGCGAATTTCTGCGCCCCTGGGCCGCCCTGCTCGCGCGGCGCGCGCGGCGCGCGGGCCTCATTATGCCGGACGCCGTCTTCGGCCTCGCGTGGTCAGGCAAATGGACAGCGCAACGGCTCAGCGCGCTGATCCGCAATCTCCCCCCTGGCATGGTCGAGATCTATCTGCACCCCGCCCTGAGCGACGATTTTGCCGGCCATGCGCCGCTTTATCATTACAAGGATGAATATGAAGCGCTCACCGCTCCAGAGGTGGCGCAGGCGGTACGCGATTCGGGCTTCCAACTCGGCGGCTATAGCGAGATGCTGATGCACGCGCTGTCGTGAACCGGATTCCGGGTGCTCCCGTTCTCAGGCCTCGTCCCCGCCCTGCCTGCCGATGCTGACATAAGTAAACCCTTGCCGGCTCACTTCGGCGGGATCGTAGATGTTGCGCAGATCGACCAGCACCGGCGCGGCGAGCAGGCGCTTCACCCGCTCAAGATCGAGCGCACGGAAGGCATCCCATTCCGTCACGATGACAAGGGCTGACGCGCCCTCGCAGCAGGCATAGGCATCGCTGCAATAGGTGAGATTTTCCAAATAGAGCCGCGCCTGTTCCATCCCCTGCGGATCGAAGGCATTGAGTTTCGCCCCGGCATCCTGCAATGCCGTCACGATGGAGATCGCAGGCGAATCGCGCATATCATCTGTGTTCGGCTTGAAGGTGAGGCCGAGCAGCGCGACCGTCTTGCCGCGGACACCGCCGTCGCAAGCTGCAATCACCTTGCGCGCCATCGCG
>SCSF01000104.1 GCA_004298435.1 Beijerinckiaceae bacterium | reverse complement strand
GGAGGCTCGCTCGCGAACGAAATTTCCGAAATCCGTGCGAGACGCCTGATCGTCTCGTCCCAATGGCTCACGCGCGCGACGATTTGTGGATCCGCACCGACGAAGACGAGCGGGATCTGCGCAGCAGCCGGCACATTCATTTCGGAGCGGACCGAGCGCACCTCGGAAATCACATCGATCACGAAGCCGATCTCAGCCTCGGCCGCCGCATCCTCCGACGCGTGCATTTGCGGCCACGCCGCGAGCGCGAGGCATGTATCGCGCTTCGACGCGCCCAGAACGTCGCTGCTCCAGAGCTCTTCCGTCAGAAATGGCATAAAGGGATGCAGAAGCTTCAAAATCAGCTCGAGCACATAGGCCGTTGTCGCCCGCGTTTCCGAACTGGCCGCTTCGTCGTGCCCTTGCAAAAGAGGCTTCGACAGTTCGAGATACCAGTCGCAAAAAATGTTCCAGACGAAACGATAGACCGCATTAGCGGCATCGTTGAAACGATAGGCTTCAATCGCTTCCGTGACGTCTGCCGCGGCTTTCGCTGCTTCGCCGACGATCCAGCGGTTGAGCACGATTGCGAGCCTGCGCGAATCGAAGGATTCCGCCTTGGCGCAGCCGTTCATTTCGGCGAAACGCGCGGCGTTCCAGAGCTTCGTCGCAAAATTGCGGTAGCCTTCGATCCTTTGCGTCGAAAGCTTGATGTCGCGGCCTTGCGCCGCCATCGCGGCCAACGTGAAGCGCAGCGAGTCGGCGCCATATGTGTCGATCAGCGCAAGAGGATCGACCACATTGCCCTTCGACTTCGACATTTTGGCGCCCTTCTCGTCACGGACAAGGGCATGGATGTAGACATCATGGAATGGCACCTCGTCCATGAAGTGCAGGCCCATCATCATCATCCGCGCGATCCAGAAAAAGATGATGTCGAACCCCGTCACCAGAACGGAGGTCGGATAATGGCGCGCAAGATCCGGCGTTTCATCCGGCCAGCCGAGCGTCGAGAACGGCCAGAGCGCCGAGGAAAACCAGGTGTCGAGGACATCGGGATCGCGCGTCAGAGCGACGCCCCCTCTCCCCGCTTCAGCGGGGAGAGGGTTGGGGTGAGGGGCCGGGTGAGTTGGCGGCGAATCCCCCCGCCCCTCACCCTGTCCCTCTCCCCGCCCGTGGGGAGAGGCGACGCCCGGATCGTTTTGTGCGTAAAAGTCCTCGGCTTGCGCGCGGGCCAGACTCTCGGTCTCTGCGACAAAAATCTTTCCGTCCGGCCCATACCAAGCAGGGATCTGGTGTCCCCACCAGAGCTGGCGCGAGATGCACCAGGGCTGAATGTTCTCCAGCCACTGGAAATAGGTTTTCGACCAATTCTCAGGGACGAACTTCGTCTTGCCATCGCGCACGGCGGCAAGCGCAGGCTGCGCCAAAACCTTGGCATCGACATACCATTGATCGGTCAGGCGCGGCTCGACCACGACACCGGAGCGATCCCCATGCGGGACCATATGCTGATGCGGCTCGACCTTATCGAGCAGCCCATGCGCCTCCATCATTTCGACCACGCGTTTACGCGCCGCGAAACGATCCAGACCACTGAGACATTCAAAACTGCGCCGCAACTCCGCAACTGCCTGATTATCAGTCCGATCGACAAGCATCGCATCAGGTCCATGAACTGCAATGCGACCGTCTTCGCCAAGCACGCTGATCGACGGCAAGTCATGCCGCTTCCCCACCTCAAAGTCATTGAAGTCATGCGCCGGTGTGATCTTCACCGCGCCGGTGCCCTTCTCTGGGTCCGAATGCTCATCCGCGATGATCGGGATCAGCCTGCCGACGAGCGGCAGGCGCACGCGCTTGCCCTGCAAGTGCTTGTAGCGCTCATCGTCTGGATGCACGGCGACGGCGGTATCGCCGAGCATCGTCTCGGGCCGCGTCGTCGCGACGACAATATGCTCGCCCGTTTCCGCCCCGGCGTCGTCAATCACGGGATAGCGGAAATAATAAAGATGCCCGTTTGGATTCTTGTTCAGGACCTTTTCAAGCGCCGCCGCATCGAACGGCTTTTCGTCAGTGCTCGACCATTTGAAGGAGCCTTTGCATTCCACCTGCACGACTTCGAGATCCGAAATCGCCGTCAGAAGCTTCGGGTCCCAATTGACCAGCCGCTTGTCCTTGTAGATCAGCCCTTCCTTGTAGAGCTGCACGAAGACCTTCACGACAGCGCGTGACAGGCCCTCATCCATCGTAAAGCGCTCGCGCGACCAGTCGCAGGAGGCGCCGAGCCGCTTCAACTGATTGACGATCGCGCCGCCGGATTCAGCCTTCCAGTCCCAGATACGTTTGACGAATTCCTCGCGGCCCAGCGTCCGCCGATCAGGCTCACCGCGCTCCGCCAACCGGCGCTCGACGACCATTTGCGTGGCGATGCCTGCGTGATCCGTCCCCGGTTGCCAGAGCACATCCTTGCCGCGCATGCGCTCGAAACGGCAGAGAATATCCTGCAACGTATTGTTGAGCGCATGGCCCATGTGCAGCGAGCCGGTGACGTTGGGCGGCGGAATGACCACCGTGAACGGCGCGGCAGTGGCACGCTCAGGGCGTCCGGCCCGAAAGGCCTGAGCCTCCTCCCATAAAGCGGAGATCCGCCCTTCCACCTTGGCGGGATCGAAAGTCTTGTCCATCATCTGAGCCGCATCCGAAAAAACTTTGGGAAAGCGCAAAAGCCCGCGGCCGCGGTCGAATTCGCTGGCCGCGGCTGTTGGTGCCTAAGAAACGAAAGCGGGTCGGGAAGTCAACGCGCCACAATGCCGGGCCATGCCGGCTTGGCGGTCGCAGGAGGGTCAGCGCCCGCCGCGGGCGACGCGCTCGATCTCGGCGCGGACGAGCCGCTCGACCAGGATCGGGAGATTGTCGTCGAGCCAGGCTTTGAGCATGGGGCGAGCCATTTCCCGGATAATCTCGCTGAAACCTTCGCTTTCCTGGACGAAACGGCTGGCGACCAGCGTTTCGAAGGCCGAAGCGACGGTGGCGTCGGTTTTTGCCGACACGAGAGGTGCGCTGCCTTCGGGCAGCGGCTCCGGCAATTGTCCCTGCAAGAAGGCCCCCGCTTCTCCTCCAGCCGCGCCAGTTTTCGGCGTTTCGGCAAGGCGCGCCGCAGCCGCCAGCGGACGAACCGCCGTCTTGAAGACCTGAAACTGCGCCTCGACCGGGAAACCGGGAGCCGCCTGCCCATCTGCTTCGGCGGGTGCGGATGCCGCGACGGTCTCCTTGGTGGCAGATTGTTTTCCGGCCTCGGAAGGGCTCGCCGCCGTCATTACGCGCGTCACGCCGGAGGGCTGCGCCACCGGCTTTGCTTCCACGGCAGGCTTGGCAGCACGCCCCAGTTCGGACGGATTGCTTTCTGTGAAAGGCTTCGGTTCGCCTGACGCCGGCCTGAGTTCAGCAAAGGGTTTCGCCCGCACGGAAGCTCTTGTCTCAGGCGAAGGCGCCGGCTCGCTCGAAGGTTCGGTCTGCCCGCTCGTCTCTTCGGGCGGAATGGGACGCTGCGAAAACGCCTGATCGTCGGCGATGATGCGCCGGATGGAAGCGAGAATTTCCTCCATCGAAGGCTCATAGCCCTTCGACTCAGAATCGTGCTTTTCGGACGTAAGAGGGTTCGGCGCATTCATAATTTTCGACGCCCTCTCCTGCAACCCACGGCCAGCCTCACGCCAGTCGAGTCGCAAACGGTCTTTGCCTGCCAATAGACATTCGGCGTCACGATTCACGCGGCGCGCTATGTGTAAAGAATCTAGTCCCAGCAGCTTGTGGCGAGCAAGGGCTAATCGCATGCCCCTGTGGATGACATCCGGTTATTCGCGCTGGCGTTTGCGCCGCCTGGAGCCGCTTCTTAGAGCGTTTTCAAGCGAAGTGGCTTCCGGTTCGCGTGAAGAAAACGCGTTGAAACCAATAAATAGAGCCGCGGTTCTGATTCCATCAGAACCGGAACGGCTCTACTGGCCCTCCGGCGTGCGCAGGCCGAACCACTTGTCCTTCACCTGATCGAAGTGGACTGTCGGGTCATAGGCAACAACGTTGAGGTGAAGGTTATTTGCCTCAAGCCGGCCAATCGCCGCCATCACAACATAAGATGCGACGACCCGATCGCGCTGCGCCGATACGAGCGAAACCCGCGCATTCAGCAAAGTCTGTTGCGCGTTCAACACGTCGAGCGTCGTGCGTTGGCCCACCCGCGCTTCCTCGCGCACGCCTTCAAGCGCGATTTCGGCCGCTTTGACCGCTGCCTCGTTCGAGGCGATCGCGGCTTTGGCGGCCTTCAACAGCCCCCAGCTCGTCACGATATTCGCCCGCACGGCGTCACGCTGCACATCGACCTGTATGCGTGCCTGAGTGTAGGATTCCTTGGCCTGCCGCACCTGCGCATCGGTCGCGCCGCCCGTATAGATCGGCACCGTGACCTGGCCGTAAACCGTGCCGTCGAAGACTCTCAGCCCCGGCGTGCCCTGAAAGTTCCAGTCCCGCTCGACGCTGCCGTTGACGGTGACGGTGGGATAGAGCGCGCCTTCCGCGATCTTGACCTGCAAGGCGGCGGAGTCGGCCGCGTGCATTGCCGCAACCACGACGGGATGTTCGCTCAGGCCGACAGAGATTGCCTGTTGCAGCGTATGCGGCAACAGAGCTTCGATCGTGCGCGCCGGCTGAAGCCGCTTCGGCTGAACACCGATCACCTGCCTGTAATTGGCGACGCTCTGCGCCAGATTTGCCTGAGCGGTGAAATAGGCCGAGCGCGCCGAAGCGAGACTCGATTCAGCCTGCGCGACGTCGGTGCGGGTCACCTCGCCGACATTGAAGCGGTCGCGCGTCTGGCGCAACTGCTCCTCAAGGACGACGATGTTGTTCTTGTTCAGATCGAGAATGGCAGTGTCGCGCAGCACATTCATATAAAAGGTGGCGCCGTTCAGAAGCGTGTTTTCCTCGGTGTTGCGGAGGTTTTCACGCGCGCCGAGAACGTTGCTTTCGGCTTGCCGCACGCCATTGTAATTGCGATTGCCGTTGAAAACCGTTTCCGTCACCGTGAGCGCTGCGAGACCAGGATCGGTTGTGGCGTTGAGTGACGAGGCGGTTCCGTTGATCGCCCCCGCACTGCGTTCATTAAGATGTGTCAGACCGAATTGACCGTTCGCGGTAACAGTCGGCCGGTAAGCGGCTGTCGCCTGCGGCACGGTTTCATCCGTCGCGCGCACGCCAGCCCGCTGCTGATTGAGAGTCGTATTATTGGCATAGGCGCGCGCCAAAGCATCCGACATCGTTTCGGCATTTGCGGCGCTCATTCCGAAAGAGATCGCGGCGCACGACACCGCTCCAAGCACAAGGCACAAGGATGCAGGCGCGAGAGCGGCTTTTAAGTAGCCTTTCGTAGACGCTGCGGACCGGCTCATACCGGCACTCTTCAACGCAAACCGGCCTATCTTCACTCGATAAAACTCCAAAACACGCCCCGTTCGAGTCCCGGAAATTGTTGACCTGAAAACTGCTGTCGTAAAAAACGTCGCCGCGAGAATGACCCAGAAGTTTGCGGTTTCAAACTTGGCTGTCCAAAGGCCGGTTTGTTATCCCAAGATTTTCGCCGCTGGACAGAGATGCTTCAGGACAAAATCAACCTGAACATCTGCAACACAGTTGATTGCAGCACTTCAGCGGCTGCTTCAAAACGATCGGCCAGAATCACCATTTTGGCATTGTCACGGCTGCGCTGACCCGCCCCTCATATTACTCTTCAACAGCGCCCGCCAAGCCTCGCAATTTACTTGTCAGGTCAGAATTCCGTGAATTGGCGTAAAAATGCGACAGATGGCTGAAAAATAAAGTCCGGTACGGATAGCAACGAATATTATCCACAGAACAGCCAGTAGCTCCGCAGCTTCCGGGCGGATTTCATCTTTTCAATGACAGAGATCCGTGCGCTCAGAACTCGAACTCTGGCTCTTTCCGGAATTCCATGAGAACCGGCGCTCCAGCGTCAAACAGAAAAGTTGAGCTGATCCGGCCGGATTGGCTTTCGAACCGAACGGCCTGGCTGGCGCCACGGCCCGGCTCCGTCGTCCGCCGCACAATCGCGAGCAGTCTGCCGCCAGAACGTAACTGCTTGAGCAGCATGTCGAGATGAACCTCGACCGCACCGTTCACGAAAATAACGTCGAACGGCGCCTCCGATGGCACGCCTTCGACCAGCGGGCCAGTCGTTATCCGTACGGCACCATGCCCGGCATGGGCCAAATTGGTTTGAGCCATTGATGCAAGGTGCGCGTCAGCTTCGAGCGCCACCACCTCATGCGCCAGACCCGCAAAAATCGCAGCGGAATAGCCGATGGCCGATGCAACATCGAGAACCTTGTCGGTTGGCTTCACCCCCGCCGCCTGAACAAACCGGGCCAGAACGGCAGGAGAAAGCAACTGCCGCCCCTCCGGCGCAACCGAAAGCGGAAGCTTTAGCGCCATGTCCGAATAAGCAAAATCCGACAGTTCCGGCGGCAGGAATTTTTCGCGGGGAACTTCAAGGAAGCGCTCAATAACAGCATAATCCGTGACATCGACAGTCCGGATCTGACAATCGACCATGGTGCGGCGCCGGATCACATCTTCCGGCGTCGAATCGTCAAAGTGCGAAGCGGTCATCAAAGCGCCTTGTCCTCAAGCCTACGACGGCGGCGCGTTTATAGGTCTGTGCGCCCGGACTGTCCATCATCTCGGGAAGAAGCATGGGGCACCGTTGCGCGGCAACGCCCAAGGTGCCAGATATTGGCAGCCAATAACCCCCGGCATTTCGCCGGTCCAATTCCGGATGGTTCATATGAGCGATGCTTCTCCGACCGAACATTTCGAGCATATGGAGCATGCCGAGCATGCCGCGAGTTCGGGCGATTCGTTTCTGTCGATCGTATCGGTGACGATCGCCATTCTCGCCGTCCTCGCCGCCAGCGTCGGCAGCCTGGAGACGGTCGAGACGGCGGCCACGATCAACGCAAAGAATGATGCCGTTCTTCTGCAAAACAAGGCGACCGACGCCTGGAACTTCTTCCAGGCGAAAAGCCTCAAGAAAAATATGTACACAATCGCCGCCAACGCAGGCAGCGGACCGGTCGCCGATTTCCAGAAAAAAGCGAAGTACTACGGCAATGGCGAAAAAGAGCTCCAGGACAAAAGCTTATCGCTCGAACATCAGACGGAGGCGAAGCTTGTCCTCAGTGAGAAACACGAGCATCGCCATCACATTCTGACGATTTCCTCAACCTTGCTGCATGTCGCTATCGCGATCGCCACATTGTCGATCATCATGCGGGGCGCGCGCTGGCCCTGGTACAGCTCGCTGGCGATCGCAGCGGGCGGAGTCCTCGGCGCCGTTTTCGCCTATCTCTGAGAGCTAGAGCGTTTTCAAGCGAAGTGGATTCCGGTTCGCGTTAAGAAGACGCGTCAAAACAAATAACCAGAGTTTCGGTTCTGATTCCCTCAGAACCGAAATGGCTTTGGCGCCTGCTCACGAACTCATCGCCGCCTTGACGCGCTCGGGACGGAACGGCGTTTGTCGCAACCGCACGCCGACTGCATCGAATATTGCATTGCTGATGACGGCTGCGGTGGGGTTCGTGGAAGGCTCGCCAGCTCCATAGGATGGATACTCCGGCCGATTGTTCACCAGCACGATTTCGATGCTGTCCGGGATGTCCTCGAAGCGCAGTATCGGATAGCCCTGCCAGTCCAGGCTGGTGACGCGGGCGGAGTCGAATGTGACTTCCTCGAGCAGCGTGCGGCTGAGCGACTGGATGATGTTGCCCTCGATCTGATTTTTCAGACCGTCGGGATTGACGACCAGCCCGCAATCATGTGCGACGACAACGCGGCTGACTTTGATCCGTCCGCTGCCGGGATCAACCGTAATATCCGCAATCGTCGCCACGCGTGAATCGTCCCGATTGACCCAAGCGATGCCACGGCCATGCGCTGGTTTGCCGCTACGATCGGCTTTGGCGCCCGCAGGCCTCTCCTCCCAGCCATACGCCTCCGCGGCAGCCTTCAGCACAGCGATAGCCCGTGCATCTTCAAGATGGGCGAGGCGGAACGCCAGCGGATCCTTGCCGGCAGCCGCCGCCAGTTCGTCGATGAAAGATTCCATCGCGAAAGTCGTCTCGAACTGCGCCGGCGAACGCAGCCAGGCTGTGAGCAGAGCTACCCTGCCCTCATCATGGACCGCCACATCGGCATTCTCGAATGTGTAGGCATAGGTGATGACCGGCACGCCGCCAGTACCGGTCTCCCCGGTCGCGTTCGGATTGCCGGTCAGCGCGGCAGCGATCAGATGCGTGTCGCTGATCGTCGGAATCCACATATGATGCTGCCAGGCGATCACGCGGCCATCGGCATCCACCGCGCCTCGCAAATCCTGCACGATGGGCGGCCCCTTGGGCTCCCAACCATGCTCGTCCCAGCGCATCCATTGCACGCGCACCGGCCGTTTGACCGCTTGTGACATGATTGCCGCGTCGGCAATCGCATGTTCGAGACCGTTGCGGCCATAAGCGCCCGACGCCTCGAACCAGCGCAGTTCGATGTTGTCGAGCGGTATATCCAGCAGCTTCGCCATGTCGCGCCGCGCCTCGTGTGGCATCTGCGTGCCCGACCACAAGGTGGCATGATCGCCCTTCACATCGGCGATGGCACAGGAGGGGCCGATCGATCCATGCATCTGGAACGGCGTCTTATACGTCGCTTTCAGCGTCCGCTTCGTGTAGCCGAACGCCAGCGCCGCCGACCCCTTGCTTGCCACGGAGATGTTGCGCCCTTCGGCCGTCTCGCGCACGGTGTCCCAGATCTGGTCCATCTTGGGCAGGCCGTTCCAGTTCGACCACTTGGCCTGGCCGGCATCCGGACCTGACGGATGCAGCGTTGAGCCAAGTTTTGCGGCCGCCTGGATGGCCGCCCATTCGGTCTCGGCAACGACTCCGAGGAAATTGTCGCGCCGAACCACCTGAACGAATCCGGGAATGCTCTTGAGCCCCGTCTCGTCAACACTCTGTAGCGTCGCTCCAACCCCATAGGGGCGAACCACCCGCCCGTGCAGCATGCCGTCCACCCGGACATCCTGAACATAGGAGAAGGTTGCCAGGATTTTGCCGGGAATGTCCTTACGAGGCAGTGGCTTGCCGATGATGGTGTAGGTCGATGGATCCTTCGGATGCGCGTTCGGCGCCACCTTCATTGCGAAGCGTTCACCGCTGGCGCCGATCTCCATCTCGAGCCGCTTCCCGTCCACCAGCTTGCCGTAAGTGATGGTGCGACCGGGGGAACCCAGAACCACGATCGTGCCCTCTTTCGCGGTGAGCTGGTTGGGCGACACTTTGAAATGTTCGGAGGCAAGATTAAGCAGCGCAGCCCGGCCGGCCGCGGCGGCGTTTCGGATCTGCGGCCCAGCGTAGCGGACCGTCATGCTGCCATAGCTCGGCCCCTGATCCACGGTCTCCGAAGTCGTGCCCATGACCACGTCGAGCCGATCGAACGGGAAATCGAGTTCCTCGGCGGCGATCTGCGCCAATGCCGTCTGTACACCGGTGCCAGTTTCCACCTTGCCTGTGAACAGCGTCGCCGTGTTGTCCGGATGCACGGCCAGCCAGGCGTAGAGCTTTCCCGCCGGCGGCGACGCGACCGATGTCCGGGCTGCATCTTTCGCCCAGGCCGGCTGCGGACCGAACAGACGGAAAGCGACGACGAGGCCGCCCGATGCTTGCAAAAAGCGGCGCCGGCTCAGCGCCAGATCTGTTGCAGATCGCATATCGTTGAATGAGGTGGTCATGGCTTTGAACTCCCGGCGGCCCTCTGCACGGCTCGCACGATCCGCATGTGGGTTCCGCAACGGCAAAGATTATCGTTCAGGGCCTGCTTGATCTCATCGCGACTGGGATGCGGATGCTGATCGAGAAAAGCCTTGGCCGCCATGATCATTCCATTGATGCAGTAGCCGCATTGCGCCGCCTGCTCCGCGATGAAGGCCTGCTGGAGCGGGTGCGGCTCCTCGGGGGTGCCAAGTCCCTCGAGGGTGACAACCTTGGAGTTGCCGACGGCAGAGACCGGCGTGACGCAGGAGCGGATCGCGTTCCCGTCCAGAAGGACAGTGCAGGCGCCGCACTGCGCCAGCCCACATCCGAATTTTGGACCGCGCAGGCTGAGGTTGTCGCGCAGCGCATAGAGCAGCATGCTGTCTGGCTCTACCTCGACGGCGTGATCCGCGCCGTTCACGTTCAGGCTGATTTTTGAGGGCATAACGAACTCCCTGATCGGGCACGCTCGGGTGGCGCGCCGATAACGCGCACGCAGGCGCGGCGATCCAAGACATTCGCGACGGCCGGCTGCCGGAGCGCGATTGCACGCGCGTGACTCGCGCTGCCTCAGAGGAACATGGCGGTGCGAAAATCCGTTGAGACGGGTCCACACACAAAAAAGAATACCACCATGAGCGGGAGTTGGATCGCAGGTACCGCGATTGTGATCGCTTTCGTAGAAACCATGACCTCCCGCAAGGGGCCGGCAAATGCCGCGCGCCCCGGACAGCCAAACATTACTACTAATGTGTCCTGCTTGTCCCGCGTGAGACATAGGCCGGGGCCTGTGTCGGCGGGCCAATGCGGAGCCAGACCATTTCGTTGGACTGCGACTGCCGCTTGACGAAGCGATAGGGCGTTTGCGCCCAGGGCTTGATCTTGTCGGTGAGGTTATCGAGGATGTACTCGCCGTGATTGGTCTTGACGGTGAGGACGGCGTGTCCCTCGTTGTGCTCGTCCTTGACGACCGTCATCAGCAGCGCCTGCCGGGGGAAGCCGCGCGCGATCAGGAGCCGGCGCTTCAACAAGGCGTAGTCCTCGCAATCGCCCTTGCCGTCCATCGGATAGTCCCATTGATCGGCGACGTGCCAGTGATCCCAGTCTGAAACCGGCTGGACCGTCTTGTTCACCCAAAGATTGATGCGGGTGATCTCGGTGAGCGTCTTTGCGTTGAGATTGATGTCGACCGGCTCCAGCGTGCCGTGGTTGCATTCACCGGCATAGCGCTGGCAGAACCCGACCCAGCCGTAAGGCACGCTCGTCTCCTGGCCGACAGAAGCGAAAGTCGCATTCACGATGCCCGCCGTGGCGGCTTGCGCCGGCGCCGCACCCAACAATCCGCACGCTAAAAGCCCCGCCGCAAAAAGCGATTTTCCCCGCGTCCCGAACATTTTCGAAGTCCCCAGCTCTTGTGGGGACAAGATCGTCCGGGGTCTTTTGCGGGTGGGCTAAGTAGAAAGATCGAATTTTATCGAATTCGACTTTTTAGATTCGAATTAGATTCGAACAGATTTCAAGTATAACAGAACGTTACGGAGATCCGCCGGATTGTGCTGATTTCACTGGCGCTTTGACAGGAAAGAGACCCGAGTCCGGGAACAAAGCAGGAATCGAAGACTTATCCGGAGTGAGCCAAATGCGTCCCGGCTCCCTTCCGCGGCGAATAAGCCAACATATATGAAGCTGCGCATCCAGCCGGGACGCACATACTTAGGCAAGGAAGACCTGCCTTAGGCAAGGAAGGTCTGCGGAGCGCGACAGCATGAGTCTCTTTCCCGTCACAGGCACAGACGTGGGTGCGGTTATGATGGCTGCGGCGGATCGGGCGACGCTGCGGCAGGCCGTCAAATTTCTCGAGCACCGCAGTCTGGCGACGCGCCTGTCCCTGGTCTTCGGGCGGCAGATCAGCCTGGTCGGGAAAATGCTGCCGGCGCAATTGTCCGAAGTCGTCGACAAGACGGCGGAGCGCGCGATCCGCATGGGGCTCGCCGCCGCGATGAACAGCCTCGACAGTAAGAGGAGAGATGACCGGCGGATCTGGCATAAGGCCGCAGCCACTGTATCGGGGGCGGCTGGCGGCGCATTCGGCATAGCGAGCCTGCCGATCGAACTGCCGATTTCGACGCTCCTGATGCTGCGCTCGATTGCCGCCATCGCGAGGACAGAGGGCGAAAATCTTGCCGAGACGGAAACCGCCCTCGCCTGCCTCGAGGTCTTCGCTCTTGGCAGCCAGGAGGGCGGCGAACATGGGGCGCAAGCGAGCGCCTCGACCGAGAGCGGCTATTTCGCGCTGCGCGCCCTGCTTGCACATTCTGTCAGCGAAGCGGCGCGTTTCATCGTCGAGCGCGGCGTCATCGAGGAAACCGCTCCGGTGATGCTGCGCTTCGTCTCGCAAGTCGCGACGCGGTTCGGCGTGGTCGTTTCGCAGAAGGTCGCGGCGCAGGCCGTGCCGTTTCTCGGGGCAGCCGGCGGCGCAGCGATCAATTACGCGTTCATCGACCACTTCCAGGTTCTGGCGCGCGGGCATTTCATCGTCCGCCGTCTCGAACGGATTTATGGCGCGGATCTGGTGCGGACGGAATTCGATGCCGCCCGGCGGGAAGTGTCGGAAGGTTTGGCGACATCGGGAGCGTAACGCTGCATAAGCGGCTATGCGCCTTCCTGCGGCCATAGCCAGGCGGCGCCGCGCACGCCGCTCGAATCCCCATGAACAGCGCGCAAAACCTTCGTCGTCACGCCGTCGGAAAAGGCATAGCGGTCAAGCAGCGGCGGAAGCTCCGCGTAAAGCGAGGCGATATTCGAGACACCGCCGCCGAGAACGATAACATCCGGATCGGCAACATTGATGATGGCCGCGAGCGCCTGAGCCAGCCTGTCGGTGTAAATGCCGAGCGAACGGGCCGCCTCGGCGTCGCCTTTGGCGGATAGCGCCGCGATCTCCTCCGCGTGGAACGTCTTGCCGGTCCGGGCCAGATGATCCCTGGCGAGTGCGCCGCCGGACAGAAATGTTTCGATGCAATTCACCTTGCCACAGAAGCAGGGCCGCGGCAGCATATCGGGATCGATCGCGAAGGGCACGGTATTATGCCCCCATTCCCCGGCGACCCCATTATGGCCGACGAGCAGCTTGCGATCGATGACGAGTCCGCCACCGACTCCCGTGCCGAGAATGACGCCGAAGACGGTCGCGGCATGGCTCGCAGCGCCATCGATGGCTTCGGAAAGAGCAAAACAGTTGGCGTCATTGGCAATGCGAATGGAGCGGCCGACAAATTCGGCCAGATCGCGATCGAATGGCTGGCCATTCAAAACCGTGCTGTTCGAATTGCGCATAAGCCCCGTTTTGGGCGAAAGCGATCCCGGCGTGCCGATGCCAATCGTCCCGCGAACGCCGCATGCCTGTTCAATCGCGCCGACAAGATCGGCCACCGTCTGCATGATGGCGCGATAGTCGCCTTGCGGAGTCGGCAATCGCTTGCGGCCGATCTCTCTGCCATCCGCCAACAGCGCGATCGCTTCAATTTTGGTGCCGCCAAGATCGATTCCGATTCGCATTCGTCTTTCCTCAAATCATCCGGGCAGCGCGCTGCGTAGAGCCGCAGTTTTATGGAATCAGAATCGCGGCTCTATTAATTGTTTCAACGCGTTTTCTTCACGCGAAGCGGAAACCACTTCGCTCGAAACCGCTATGAAATTCAATCGACGGCCACCATGACATCGGAAGCCTTGATAAGCGCGTGGCAGGCTTTACCTTTTTCGAGCTTCAGATCCTCGACCGCTTCATTGGTGATCGAAGCGGTGAGAACCACGCCGCCTGCAATCTCGATATGGACGTGCGCCGTGGTCGCCCCTTTTTTAATATCGACAACCTTGCCCTGAATGAAATTGCGTCCGGAAATTTTCATGGCCATGTCCTCCTGACAAAATATCTGAAAGCCTCATCTAACGGATGATGCGGGAAAACGCTCCAGGATGGCAATAACCTCATCATCGGTGATCTGCCGAAAGTCAGCATAACAGGCGCTGATTGATCCGAGAACTTCCGGCTTCTCAATGCAGATAATGGCGTCGGCATCCGCTTTCAGCATCTCGATCGTTTCAGCGGCGCCGACCGGCACAGCGAGGACAAGTATTTTCGGGTGCAGCAAACGCAGAGCCTGCAAGGCGGCGCGAGCAGACGCGCCCGTGGCAATTCCGTCGTCGATGACGATTGCGACCCTTTGCGCGACATTGGCGCGCGCCCGCGTTCCCACATAGCGCTGTCTGCGCCGTTCAATCTCGGCGCATTCGCGATTGCACACGGCAGCGAATGCGTCCTCGGTGGTGTTCGTCAAATGGATGATGTCTTCGTTGCGGACGATGAGCGGCGCGCTGCCATCGACGACGGCTCCCATCGCCAATTCCTCCTGCCCCGGCACGCCGATCTTTCGCACGAGAACGAGATCAAGCGGAGCATGGAGCGCAGCGGCAACCTCAGCGGCTACGGGAACGCCGCCGCGCGGTAACGCAAGAATGATCGGATGTTCATCCGCGTAAGGCAGCAGAGCCTGCGCAAGTCTTCTGCCCGCCTCTGCTCGATCTCTGTAGAACATTCCGCCTCCCTGACCGCAGAGTCTTGCGGCCAGTGAGGCATGCCTCTTCTAATCGCCGCAGTGGGCCAGTTCGGGTTTACCCGCAGTGGACTTCATCAGGTGAAGATCGAACCACTGCGTAGCGCGCTTGGCCACCGCCGTCAGCGCACCCGGCTCCGTAAAGAAATGGCTCGCGCCGGCGATGATTTCCATCTCTTTCGTGCCTTTGAGCCGTGCCAGAGCCTGCTCGTTCGTAGCAATCACAGGGGCATCCTGACCGCCGACGATCAGGAGAGACGGCACATTGACATTCTCCAGACTGTCGCCGGCCAAATCCGGGCGACCGCCGCGCGAAACGATTGCGCCGAGACGCCCACTGAGCCTTGATGCCACCGCGAACGCTGCCGCGGCTCCGCTGTTCCCGGCGAAAAAACCGAGAGGCAGATCGCGAAGCTGCCGTTCGCTTCCAATCCATTCGACGGCGCCGCAAAGGCGCTCTGCAAGCGCGGTCACATTGCCCCGAACCTGATGGTCGTCACTCTCGGCGCCGCTCACAAGATCCAGACGCAAGGTCGCGAAACTGCTGTGATTGAACGATTGAGCTACAGCGCGATGACGTGGATTGGCGCCGCTCGTTCCACTGGCATGGACAAGCACGATCAGAGCTTTCGCATCTCCCGGTATGCGCAATATGGCGGACAGACCGAGCGTTGGCAAAATGACCTCGCGGGCCGGAACCGGCTCCTTCGCGGTCATGCCACGCAAGCTTTTGCCGAAATGAACAAAACCCATACGCCCTGCCTCCGAGTCTGCGCATTGGTCAAGATTACGATCGATGCCGGTATATTCGATGCCTTGCAAATGCGATGGATTCCAGACCATCCGCGCAAAACACACGATCAAGTTTAGGCAATTTTCGTAAACTTGATCACGTTTTGCTGGCAGCAGGGCCTGAAGCGCCCGAGGCATCTCTGTTTATTATAGCCACATGGGTATTCGCTGAAAGACTGCAAATCGCATATGCGGCATGGTGACCATACAGCCAGCTTGGCTGCTGCGCTTCTGGCAACCAATGTCAGATGCCAGCGAAGGCTGAGAAACCTGAGCGAAGCTCTCCGCCGCAACGGCCCCCATTGCACAGTCCTGTAACGCGAATAAGCGGCGGGAAATTGACGCTTTATTGTCGATTGGGAGGAATCTCCCGGAAACACGAACGCGGTTGAACCGCTGCCTTCGCCATCCTCAAAATGCGAACAGTCAAAATAAAACGCCCGGGTCTTTGCCAGCATAAGTGTCGCGACCAAATGCAAAGCAGGCGGAGCGATAGATCGACAGGCATCGCCTTTGCCTGTCGTCGGCGTGATATGCGCCGTCTTCGTCGAGCCTCCGCTTGTCTGGAGGATTTGCCATGACAGATACCGCGAACAAAATTCCTGTAAAATCCGAGAAGAAGTCTTCGACGCCGGGCGGCTTCATGGCGGGCACTGGCTCCTGGGAGCCGTTTGAAACGCTGCGCCATGAGATCGATCAGATTTTCGACAGACTGCATGAACCGTTTTTCCGAAGCCCCTTCGGGCAGCCGTCGTTCCCATCGACCCAATGGATGCGCGACGGAAGCTTCGGTCTTTCGCCCGCCGTGGACGTTGTCGAAAACGAGAAGGATTACGAGATCACCGTTGAGCTTCCGGGCCTCGACGAAAAGCACATCGAGGTGAAAATTGCGAATGGCGCTCTGATGATAAGGGGTGAAAAGCGGGACGAGAAAGAAGAGCGTGAGAAGGATTGCTATGTGTCCGAACGCCGCTTTGGCTCCTTCAGCCGCGCCTTTCAGATTCCTTCAGGCGTCGATGCAAACAAGATCGAGGCGCAATTCGCCAAAGGCGTTCTCACGGTCAAAATGCCCAAATCGGCCGAAGCGATGAAGGCCGAGAAAAACATAGCGATCAAAGCGTCCTGACAGCCCGCTGATTCCTGCCCGCGGCCAATCGCGGTAACGGAAGTTTGGCTGGCTTCCATCGCTTTCCTGTTATTAGTCGTGGGTGGCGCTTTAATAGCGCCACCCAAGATCTGTCTGACAACCCTTTCCCCGCCTTCCCTTCGCTCCAGAGGTTTTTATGGATTATGTGAAACTCGGCCGCACGGGTCTCGATGTCTCGCGCATCTGTCTCGGCTGCATGAGCTATGGCGATCCTGCCCGCGGCAATCACGCATGGACGCTGCCGCCGGAAGAAAGCCGGCCTTTTATTCGCAAGGCGCTGGATCTCGGAATCAATTTCTTCGACACGGCCAACAGTTATTCGGCTGGATCGAGCGAAGAGATTCTCGGCGGCGCGTTGAAGGATTTCGCGCGGCGGGATGAAGTGGTCGTCGCGACGAAAGTCTTTTTCGCGAATGGATCTGGCCCTAATCTCGGAGGCCTTTCACGCAAATCCATTTTTCAGGCGATCGACGCCAGCCTCAAAAGACTCGGCATGGATTATGTCGATCTCTACCAGATCCACCGCTTCGATTATCACACGCCAATTGAAGAGACGCTCGAAGCGCTGCACGACGTCGTGAAATCCGGCAAGGTGCGTTACATCGGCGCCTCATCCATGCACGCGTGGCAATTCGCCAACGCGCTTCATGTATCGGAGCGGCATGGCTGGACGCGGTTCGCGACCATGCAAAATCATTTGAACCTGCTTTATCGTGAAGAGGAACGCGAAATGCTTCCTCTCTGCAAGGCCGAGGGCATCGGCGTGATACCGTGGAGCCCGCTGGCACGCGGTCGCCTGACACGCGACTGGGACGACAAGACAGCCCGCTCGCGCACCGACGAATACGGCGGATTGCTTTACACGAAGACGATGGATGCGGACCGCAAGGTCGCCGCGAAAGTCGCCGAACTCGCCACGGCGCGCGGGATTCCGCGCGCGCAGATTGCGCTTGCCTGGGTGTTGCGGAAGCTCGAGGTCGCAGCGCCGATCATCGGCGCGACGAAGATGCAGCACCTCGATGATGCCGTCGCGGCGCTGCAAGTCACGCTCAGCCAAAAGGAAGTCGCAGCGCTGGAGGAAGCCTATATTCCGCACGCGGTCGTGGGGTTTAGTTAAAGGAAGCCCACCTTCCCGGCAGAAGCGGAATTTCGAGCCAGGAACTCCTCACGAAGCGGCTCCGGCGCGATCCCTGAGAAGCGCCTCCATCCCGGCAATCAGTCTGTCGATCTTCTGCGTCTCGAGCGCCGCAAGATTCTTCATAAGCGTTTCGATTTCTTCCTTTGCGGCCAGATTTGTTTCGTAATCATGCTCGGCCTGTATCCGGTCGCGCTCGCTCTGCCGGTTCTGGCTCATCATAATGATCGGGCTCGCATAGGCCGCCTGAAA
>SCSF01000103.1 GCA_004298435.1 Beijerinckiaceae bacterium | reverse complement strand
CGACAATGTGACGATGAACGTCGAGCTGATCGCGCCGATCGCGATGGAAGAGCGCCTGCGCTTCGCCATCCGCGAAGGCGGCCGCACCGTCGGCGCCGGAGTGGTTGCTGCCATCACGGAATAGAAACAAGCGGGCCGCATGAACATGCGGCCCGAGTGGAATCGACCAAGAGATTTGGCCCACAAATAAAGGTGTGGTGTTCGGCCGGGCGCGGCGATTTGAGCCCGCGGCCGGCCGAGAGGGAAAGATAATGAACGGACAAAATATCCGCATCCGCCTCAAAGCGTTCGATCATCGCATTCTCGACACGTCGACGAAGGAAATCGTCTCGACGGCGAAGCGGACCGGCGCGCAGGTTCGTGGCCCGATCCCGCTGCCGACGAAGATTGAGAAGTTCACGGTCAACCGTTCGCCGCACGTCGACAAGAAGTCGCGCGAACAGTTCGAGATCCGTACCCACAAGCGCGTGCTCGATATTGTCGATCCGACTCCGCAGACGGTCGATGCTTTGATGAAGCTCGATCTTGCCGCGGGTGTCGATGTCGAAATCAAGCTCTGAGCATTGCTTACCGACGGGCATCATCACGCAAGGCCACAGGCCTTTCGAGAATGATGCGATGAAGAAGATAAAAAGGAAGAGTTAGGCCTGAGTTTTGTACTTCGGCCTTGAAGGATCAAACCATGCGGTCAGGCGTCATCGCACAAAAGCTCGGCATGACCCGCGTCTTCACTGACAGCGGCGAACATGTGCCTGTCACGGTTCTGAAGGTGGACGGCTGCCAGGTCGTCGCGCATCGGACCATGGAGCGCAACGGCTATACGGCCGTGCAGCTCGGCATTGGTCATGCGAAGGTCAAAAACGTTTCCAAGGCCGAGCGTTCGCGCTTCGCCGTCGCTCAGGTCGAGCCGAAACTGAAGCTGGCGGAATTCCGCGTCGGGGAAGATGGCTTGCTGCCCGTCGGCGCGGAGATCACGGCTGATCATTTCGTTGTCGGCCAGTTCGTCGATGTGACGGGCACGAGCATCGGCAAGGGCTTCGCCGGCGGTATGAAGCGGTGGAATTTCGGCGGCTTGCGCGCGACGCACGGCGTCTCGATTTCACATCGCTCGCTCGGTTCGACCGGCGGCCGGCAAGACCCCGGCAAGACTTTCAAGAACAAGAAGATGGGCGGACATCTCGGCACCGAGCGCGTGACGACACTCAATCTGAAGGTTGTCCAGACGGATGTGGAGCGTGGCCTCATCCTCGTCGAAGGCGCAGTGCCTGGCGTGGCCGGCGGCTGGATTTTCATTCGTGATGCGGTGAAGAAATCACTCCCCAAGGATACGCCCATGCCCGGCAAGTTCCGCTTGCCCGGCGCGACGGCCGAATCCGGCGCCCAGACGGCGGAAGGATAAGGCTCATGCAGATCGATATACTTTCTCTCGATGGTACGTCCGCCGGCTCGATCGAACTGAAGGACGAAATTTTCGGCCTTGAGCCGCGCGAGGATCTGATTGCCCGCATGGTGCGCTACCAGCTCGACAAGCGCCGGGCCGGCACGCACAAGACCAAGGGCCGCGCGGAAATCGCGCGCACAGGCAAGAAGATGTTCAAGCAGAAGGGCACCGGCAATGCCCGCCACGGGTCGGCCCGCGTGCCGCAGTTTCGTGGCGGCGGTCGCGCCTTCGGTCCTGTCGTGCGCTCGCATGCGCATGATATGCCGAAGAAGGTGCGGGCTTTGGCGCTCAGGCATGCGCTTTCGGCCAAGGCGAAGGACGGCGGTGTGATCGTTTTCGCCAGCGCAGAGCTCGCCGAGCCGAAGACCAAGGCGCTGGCTGCGAATTTCGCCAAGCTGGGGCTTACCAATGCGCTGATCATCGACGGCGCCGAGCCGCAGGCGAATTTTTGCCTTGCAGCGCGCAATATTCCCGAAATCGACGTGCTTCCGATCCAGGGTCTGAATGTCTACGACATTCTGCGCCGGGAGAAGCTCGTTCTCACCAAAGCGGCCCTCGCTGCTCTGGAGGCCAGATTCGCATGAGCTCGAAAACCTTCGCCGATGCGCGCCATTACGATCTGATCGTGGCGCCGGTTATTACAGAAAAGGCGACGCTCGCTTCGGAGCATAACAAGGTGATCTTCAAGGTCGCCATTGATGCGACGAAGCCGCAGATCAAGGCGGCGATTGAACGGCTTTTCGACGTGAAGGTCGAGGCGGTCAACACCACTCTCCGCAAGGGGAAACGGAAGACATTCAAGGGAACGCGCGGCGTTCAGTCGGATGTGAAAAAAGCGGTCGTGACTCTCGCCGAGGGCCATACGATCGACATCACAACCGGGCTCTAGGGAAGGATTGACGAGGACGTCATGGCACTGAAGACATTCAAGCCGGTCACGCCAGGCCTTCGCCAGCTCGTGATCGTCGATTGCAAGGATCTCTACCGAGGCAAGCCGGTCAAGACATTGACCGAGGGCAAGTCGTCGTCCGGCGGCCGTAATAATCATGGCCGCATCACGGTGCGCTTCCGCGGCGGTGGTCACAAGCAGACCTATCGCATCATCGATTTCAAGCGCCGCAAGCTCGATGTGCCGGGCAAGGTGGAGCGGATCGAGTATGATCCGAACCGCACGGCCTTCATTGCCCTGATCCGCTATGCGGATGGCGAACTGGCTTACATCATCGCGCCGCAGCGTCTCGCCGTCGGCGACGAGGTGATCGCGGGCCAGCAGGTGGACGTGAAGCCGGGCAATGCGATGCCGATGGCGAACATGCCGGTGGGCACCATCGTCCACAACGTTGAGATGAAGCTCGGCAAGGGCGCCGCCATGGTCCGGTCTGCCGGAAATTATGCGCAGATCGTCGGCCGGGACCGCGGCTTCGTCATCCTGCGTTTGAATTCCGGCGAGCAGCGTCTCATCCAGGGTCACTGTTTCGCGACGGTCGGATCGGTCTCCAATCCCGATCACATGAATTCGTCCATCGGCAAGGCGGGACGCGGCCGCTGGCTCGGCCAAAGGCCGCACAATCGCGGCGTCACGATGAACCCGGTCGATCATCCGCATGGCGGCGGTGAAGGCCGCACCTCGGGCGGCCGGCATCCGGTGACGCCGTGGGGCAAGCCGACCAAGGGCAAGAAGACCCGCAGCAATAAAGCCACGGACAAATTTATCGTGACCTCGCGTCACAAGAGCAAGAAGAAGGGCTGACCATGGCGCGTTCGATCTCCAAGGGTCCGTTCGTCGACGGCTATATGCTGAAGAAAGCGGATGCGTCGCGCGCTTCCGGCCGCAACGAAGTCATCAAGGTGTGGAGCCGGCGTTCGACGATATTGCCGCAATTCGTCGGTCTGACCTTCGGCGTCCACAATGGCCACAAACACATTCCGGTTTCGGTCAGCGAGGACATGATCGGGCACAAGTTCGGCGAGTTCTCGCCGACCCGCACGTTCCACGGCCATGCCGCCGACAAGAAATCGAAGCGAGGCTGAAATGTCCAAAGCGAAAACCCCGCGGGCATTGCCGGACAATGAAGCGAAAGCGGTTTGCCGCATGATCCGGATCAGCCCCCAGAAGCTGAATCTGGTCGCGCAGTTGATCCGAGGCAAGGCCGTCGACAAGGCGCTGGCGGATCTCCAGTTCTCGCGCAAGCGGATTGCCGTTGACGTGAAGAAGACGCTGGAGTCAGCGATTGCGAATGCGGAAAACAATCATGGCCTCGATGTCGATGATCTCGTCGTCGCCGAGGCTTTCGTCGGCAAGGCGCTCGTCATGAAGCGGTTCAGTCCGCGGGCGCGCGGACGTGCCGGGCGCATCGAGAAGGCGTTCTCCAATCTGACGATCGTCGTGCGCGAAATCGCAGCCGCCGCGGAGGCGTGAGGAAGAAGCATGGGACAGAAAGTCAATCCGGTCGGCCTTCGCCTCGGAATCAATCGCACCTGGGATTCGCGCTGGTTCGCCAGCAAGGACGAGTACAGCAAGTTGCTGCACGAGGACGTGCGCATCCGCGAAATCCTGATGAAGATGCTGAAGCAGGCGGCCATCTCGCGCATCATCATCGAGCGGCCGCATAAGAAGTGCCGGGTGACGATCCATTCGGCCCGGCCCGGCGTCGTCATCGGCAAGAAGGGCGCCGATATCGACAAGATCCGCAAGGCGGTGGCGAAGCTGACCGACTCCGAGGTCGTCATCAACATCGTCGAGGTGCGCAAGCCCGAGATCGACGCCGCTCTGGTTGCCGATTCGATTGCGCAGCAGCTTGAGCGTCGCGTCGCGTTCCGCCGGGCCATGAAACGCGCCGTGCAGTCGGCTATGCGGCTTGGCGCGGAGGGCATTCGCATCAACTGCTCGGGCCGTCTCGGCGGCGCCGAGATCGCGCGCCTCGAATGGTATCGCGAGGGCCGGGTGCCGCTGCATACGCTGCGCGCCGATGTGGATTACGGCGTCGCGACTGCGCATACGGCCTATGGCGCCTGCGGCATCAAGGTTTGGATCTTCAAGGGCGAGATTCTCGAACACGATCCGATGGCGCAAGACAAGAAAATGGCGGAGCAGGATCACCATCCGACGGGTGGTGGCGGCGGTGAGCGGCGTCGCCGTGATCGCGAAGCGGCCTGATCTGCATAAATCACTTTGAAAGTTTCAAGCTATGTTGCAACCCAAGCGCACGAAATTTCGCAAGGCCCACAAGGGCCGCATTCACGGCGCGTCGAAGGCTGGCTTCACCCTGAATTTCGGGCAGTTCGGGCTGAAGGCGCTGGAGCCGGAGCGGGTCACCGCCAGGCAGATCGAGGCTGCGCGCCGCGCGATGACGCGTCATATGCGCCGCGTCGGCCGCGTGTGGATCCGCATCTTCCCGGATGTGCCGGTGTCGAAAAAGCCAACCGAAGTCCGCATGGGTAAAGGCAAGGGCGCGCCGGAGTTCTGGGCGGCGCGCGTCGCTCCCGGGCGCATCATGTTCGAGATCGACGGCGTGCCGACCGATACGGCGCGCGAAGCGTTGCGGCTCGCTGCCGCGAAGCTGCCGATCAAGACCCGCTTTGTGCAACGGATCGTCGAGTAAGAGGGGCGCCATGAAGGGCAAGCAACGCATGTCTGATCTCCGCGTTATGACCGACGATCAGCTCGAACAGGAACTACTCACCCTGAAGAAAGAGCAGTTCAATCTGCGCTTTCAGCGCGCCAGCGGGCAGCTTGAAAACACCGCGCGCGTCCGTATCGTGAGGCGTGACATTGCGCGCGCCAAGACCATCGCCGCAACGCGGCGTGCCGCCAAATAACAAGGTTCAAGCCCCAATGCCGAAACGGATTTTGCAAGGCACCGTCGTCAGCGACAAGCAGGACAAGACCATCGTCGTGAAGGTCGAACGCCGCTTCACGCATCCTCTCCTGAAGAAGACGGTGCGGCGCACGAAGAACTATCATGCACACGACGAGAACAATAACTGCAAGGTTGGCGATGCCGTTCAGATCGAGGAAACGCGGCCGCTGTCCAGGCTGAAACGCTGGAAGGTTGTCGAGGCGGCGGCCAAGCAGGCGTAAGCCGGCAAGTCGAAGAGCTGAAATGATGTGACGGGAGGTTCGCCTCCTTCAGGCGCAGTCCGGCAGGTCCAGAGGGTTTGTCGGAAACCGATCTGAGAAGAAAGGCTTAAGCCATGATACAGATGCAGACCAATCTCGACGTTGCCGACAATTCCGGCGCGCGGCGCGTGATGTGCATCAAGGTGCTGGGTGGATCGAAGCGGAAATATGCCGGCGTGGGCGACATCATCGTCGTCTCGGTCAAGGAGGCTATTCCGCGCGGCCGCGTGAAAAAGGGCGACGTGATGAAGGCGGTGGTCGTGCGCACCGCCAAGGACATCAAGCGGGCCGATGGTTCCGTGATCCGGTTTGATTCCAATGCCGCGGTGCTCATCAACAATCAGTCCGAGCCGGTCGGCACGCGCATCTTCGGGCCGGTGCCGCGCGAATTGCGGGCCAAGAACCATATGAAAATCATCTCGCTCGCGCCGGAGGTGCTGTGATGGCTGCGAAGATCAAGAAGGGCGACAAGGTCGTCGTTCTCGCCGGTCGCGACAAGGGTCGCTCCGGTGAAGTATTGCAGGTCCTGCCGAAGGTCGAACGCGCTGTCGTGTCAGGCGTGAACATGGTCAAGCGGCATCAGCGACAGACGGTGAAGCAGGAAGCGGGCATCGTCTCGAAAGAGTCGACCATCCATCTGTCCAATCTTGCGCTCGCCGATCCGAAGGATGGCAAGCCGACCCGCGTCGGCTTCAAGATTCTCGATGACGGCCGCAAGGTTCGCGTCGCCAAGCATTCTGGAGAATTGATCGATGGCTGATACCAAGGGCGGCGCGAAGGCCGGTGCGAAAGCCGGCGGCGCCAAGACCGCGGCGAAATCGGCGGCTGGCGGCAAGGCGAAGGCCGGCGATAACGAGGCTCGCGCGCGCGGAGCGGCGGCGACCGCATCGGCGGAATCGCTTGCTGTGCCGCAGGATTATGTGCCGCGGCTCAAGAAACATTACAACGAGGTCGTGCGGCCGAGGCTCGTCGAGGAGTTCGGCTACAAGAACGCGCTTGAAGTTCCGGTGATCGAAAAGATCGTTCTGAACATGGGCGTCGGCGATGCCGTCAACGACACGAAGAAAGTGACGCTTGCAGCGGCCGATCTCGCTCTGATCGCGGGCCAGAAGCCGGTGATCACGCGCGCCCGGAAGGCGATTGCGACCTTCAAGGTGCGTGAGAACATGCCGATCGGCGCCAAGGTGACTTTGCGCAAGACCCGCATGTATGAATTTCTCGATCGCCTGGTGACGGTTGCGTTGCCACGCGTTCGCGATTTCCGCGGCCTCAATCCCAAGAGCTTCGACGGCCGTGGCAATTATGCGCTTGGAATCAAGGAACACATCGTGTTCCCTGAAATCGATTACGATAAGGCTGAGAGTGTTCTCGGCATGGATATTATCGTATGTACGACTGCCAAGTCTGATGACGAGGCGCGCGCCCTTTTGCGGGCATTCAACTTCCCGTTCCGGCAGTGAGGCTTAATCGCCTCAAACGCGGCGACCAGAGGTAGAGAATTCATGGCGAAGAAAAGTTCGATCGAAAAGAATAATCATCGGATCCAGTTGGTGAAGCAGTATGCGGCGCGCCGCAAGAAGCTGAAGGCAGCGGCCGAAGATACCAATGCAACGCTCGAGGAACGGTTTGCGGCGCGTCTGAAGCTGGCGGAATTGCCGCGCAATTCCTCAGCGGGTCGTATTCGCAACCGGTGCGAAATTTCCGGCCGCCCGCGGGCCTTCGTCGGCAAGATGAAGATGTCCCGTATCGCCGTCCGCGAGCTTGGCTCGCGCGGTTTGATTCCCGGTCTTGTGAAGTCGAGCTGGTGAGGGCGCGCTTATGTCAATGAACGATCCGTTAGGGGATATGCTCACCCGCATCCGTAATGCGCAGATGCGCCGCAAGGGCAAAGTCCAGACTCCTGGCTCGCGCCTGCGCGGGCATGTGCTCGACGTTCTGGCGTCGGAAGGCTATATCCGCGGCTATTCGACGACGGAATATGGCAACGGCCGGACCGAGTTCGAGATCGAGCTCAAATATTACGACGGTTTGCCGGTGATCCGCGAAATTCAGCGCGTCTCGAAGCCGGGACGGCGCGTCTATGCCGGCGTCGGCGACATGCCCCAGGTCGCCAATGGCCTCGGCATCACCATTGTCTCGACCCCGAAGGGGGTCATGGCCGATCATGCGGCGCGCGAAGCCAATGTCGGCGGCGAAGTCCTGTGCAAGGTCTTCTGAGGAACGAGGAATTTTTTCATGTCTCGCGTCGGAAAGAAGCCTGTTTCCATCCCTGCCGGGGTTACGGCGAGGGTTGAAGGGCAATCGATCGCCATCAAGGGCAGCAAGGGCGAAATGAAGTTCCTTGCGCCGTCTGAGGTCGATGTCCGTTTTGCCGATAATCAGATCAAGGTCGATCCTCGTGTCCAGACCAAGCGGGCGCGGGCCATGTGGGGCATGACGCGGGCGATGGTCAATAACCTCGTCACCGGCGTATCGAAAGGCTTCGAAAAGAAGCTTGAGATCACCGGCGTCGGCTATAAGGCGGCAGTGCAGGGCAAAAATCTGCAACTTTCGCTCGGCTACAGCCACGATCTGCAATTCCCGATTCCCGAGGGCATCGCCATTGTGACGCCGAAGCCGACGGAAATCACGATTACCGGTATGGATCGCCAGAAAGTCGGGCAGGTCGCTGCGGAGATCAGGGCGTTGCGTCCGCCGGAGCCGTATAAGGGCAAGGGCGTGAAATACGCGAACGAGTTCATCTTCCGCAAGGAAGGCAAGAAGAAATAACGTGCGGCGCCTTTGAGGCAGCCGAAAATTCAAGGAGCGCCGTTATGGCGAAGAGCATTGAGGCAGCCGCCCGCCGCAAGGCGCGGGTGAGGCGGGCGATTAAGGCGAGAGCTTACGGCAAGCCGCGGCTGTCGGTGCATCGTACGTCGATGCAGATCTATTGCCAGATTATCGACGATGCGGAAGGCCGTACCATCGCCTCCGCGTCTTCGCTCGAAAAGGCCAACCGCGAGAGCTTGAAGAGCGGTGCGACCGTCGAAGCTGCGCAGACCATCGGCAAGCAGATCGCGGAGCGTGCAATCGCGGCTGGCATTCGCGAGGTGGTGTTCGATCGCGGCTCTTATATGTATCACGGGCGCGTCAAGGCACTGGCCGAAGGCGCGCGCGAAGCGGGTCTGAAAGTCTAGCATGATCCCGAAAAGTTGCAGGCTTTTCGGAGGAGATCATGCGGAGAAATAAAACTGTCTGACGTGATCCCGGGGAGGGACCACCGAGACAGGACATTCGAAGCGAGCGGCGAGCATAAGGCTTGCCGCGCAAGTGACGAAAGCAACGGAAGTTAAAATGGCACGTGAAGGTGAAGGCGGCGGTCGCGGCCGCGATCGGGACCGCGACGACCGGGACAATGAATTTGTGGACCGCCTGGTTCACATCAACCGCGTCGCGAAAGTCGTGAAGGGTGGCCGGCGCTTCGGTTTTGCCGCGCTGGTGGTTGTCGGCGATCAGAAGGGCCGCGTCGGCTTCGGCCACGGCAAGGCCCGTGAGGTGCCGGAGGCGATCCGCAAGGCGACTGAATCGGCGAAGCGCGCCTTGATCCGCGTGCCCCTGCGGGAAGGCCGGACATTGCATCACGATGTCTACGGCAGACATGGCGCAGGCCGCGTGATCCTGCGTTCGGCGCCTGCCGGCACAGGCATCATCGCCGGCGGCCCGATGCGCGCGATCTTCGAAACGCTCGGCATGCACGATGTCGTGGCGAAGTCGCAGGGCTCGTCCAATCCTTACAACATGATCCGCGCAACTTTCGATGCGCTGACGCAGGAAGATTCGCCGCGTCTCGTCGCGGCGCGGCGGAACATGAAGGTTTCGACCTTGCAGGCGCGCCGCCAGGGTGGCGAAGCCGATGCGGCTGGCGACGCGTGAGGGCCTGAACATGAATGCGCAGAGCAAAACCAAGGTCACCGTCGAGCAGACGGGCAGCCCGATCGGGCGCCCCGCTGATCAGAGGGCCACTCTCGTCGGATTGGGTCTGAACAAGATCGGCCGCCGCTCGTCTCTGGTCGATACACCGGCTGTTCGGGGCATGATCGCCAAAGTCGCGCATCTTGTTCGCGTCGTCGAGAGCGAGTGAGGACAGAGCAATGAATCTCAACGACATCTCCGACAATCCCGGCTCGTCCAAACCGCGCATGCGGGTCGGCCGCGGCATTGGCTCGGGCAAGGGCAAGACTTGCGGACGCGGCGTCAAGGGCCAGAAAGCGCGCACCGGCGTGGCGATCAAAGGCTTCGAGGGGGGCCAAATGCCGCTGCATCGGCGCTTGCCGAAACGCGGCTTCACGCCGCCTCATCAGACCGACTATAACGAGATCAATCTTGGGCGTATCCAGGCGGCCGTCGATGCCGGCAAACTGTCGAAGGACGCTCCCATTACTGTCGAGAGCCTGATCGGTGCGGGGCTCTGCTCCAAGCCGCGTGACGGCGTAAAGATCCTCGGCATGGGCGAAATCGGCGCGGCGCTCGTCTTCGAGGTTGCGGCGGCTTCGAAATCGGCCATTGCGGCGATCGAAAAGCTCGGCGGAAGCGTCAAGCTTCTCAACGCCGGAAGCGCTGAGGCTTGAGTCTGCGTGGTAGAGCGTGACAGCAATGTCAGAGCTTCTGCCACCTTCTTATCGATACCCGCGGCATGATGGTGCGAAGTGCCGCGGGAACGCCTCAGGCGTAAATCGCACCCTGGAGCGTTTTCAAGCGAAGGGGATTCCGGTCCGCGCGAAGAAAACGCGTCAAAGCAGATAACCAGAGCCCTGGTTCTGATTCCATCAGAACCAAAATGGCTCTAGGGTGGGGACGGCATCAAATCCCCATCATTTTAGGTATGCTGTCGGTTCCGGCAGCGGCCAGGGAAGCCAGCAGAATTCTGGCGCTTTGGATCTGTATTTGCTGGAGCCACTTTCTGGGCATGGTCATTGGCGGTGATAATGCTTAAATGACCGTGAGCACAGAATTCGGGATCACAGCGGACCGCAGTCGATCCGTGCGCCCGGCTTCGGAGCTTTTCCAGAGTCTTCCATCGGGTCTTTGCGGCATTGATCGGCCGCGCGGAGCATTTCATGGCATCGGCCGCTGAACAGCTTGCAGCTAACGTTAATTGGAGCACCTTCTCCAAGGCCACGGAACTCAAGAAACGTATCTGGTTCACGCTTGGCGCCATGATCATCTACCGGCTCGGCATCTATATCCCGCTGCCGGGTATCGATCCCACCGCCTGGTCGCATTTCTTCAAGACGCAGTCGGGCGGCGTCCTCGGCATGTTCAATATGTTCTCGGGCGGCGGCGTCGAGCGCATGGCGATCTTCGCGCTGAACATCATGCCTTATATCTCCGCCTCGATTATCATTCAGATCCTGCAAAGCGTCATTCCCTCGCTCGAAGCTCTGAAAAAAGAGGGCGAGGCCGGTCGCAAGATCATCAATGAATATACCCGCTATCTGACAGTCGTGCTCGCCGCCTTCCAGGCTTATGGCATAGCAATTGGCATTGAAGGTCAGGCGGGCGTCGTCACCCATCCGGGGTTCTTCTTCATCATCACCACAGTGCTCACCTTGACCGGCGGCACGATGTTCCTGACATGGCTTGGTGAGCAGATCACGGCGCGCGGCATAGGCAACGGAGCTTCGCTCATCATCTTCGCCGGCATCGTTGCGGCTTTTCCTTCGGCAATCATCAATACTCTCGAACTTGGCCGTCAGGGCGCTTTGTCGACGCCCCTCATCATCGCCGTTCTCGTCATGGCGATCGCGGTCGTCATCTTCATCGTGTTCATGGAGCGGGCGCAGCGGCGGCTTGTCATTACCTATCCGAAGCGCCAGCAGGGCAACCGGATCTATGAGGGGCAGACGTCGTTTCTGCCGCTCAAGATCAACACATCCGGCGTCATTCCGCCGATCTTTGCCTCATCGCTTCTGCTGTTGCCGACGACGGTCGTGAACTTCTCCAGCACGCATAGCGGCACCGGTATTCTGGCGATGATCTCGACCTATCTCGGGCATGGCCGTCCGCTCTATATGATCACCTATGTCGCGTTGATCATATTCTTCACCTTCTTCTACACGGCGATCGTCTTCAATCCGACCGAGACGGCCGACAATCTGAAGAAGCACGGCGGTTTCATTCCGGGCATCCGGCCGGGCGAGCGCACCGCGCAATATATCGACAAAATCCTGATGCGGATTACGGTTGTCGGCGCTGTCTATCTCGCGATGATTTGCCTTATTCCCGAGATGCTGATTTCCTATGCTGGGGTGCCGTTCTACTTCGGTGGAACGTCGCTCCTGATCGTCGTCAGTGTCACCATGGACACCGTGGCACAGATCCACGGGCATCTTCAGGCGCACCAGTACGAAGGTCTGGTCAAAAAAGCCAAGTTGCGGGGGAAGCGGCGGTGAGGCTCATTCTGCTTGGGGCGCCCGGGGCTGGCAAAGGCACGCAGGCCGCGCGGCTCATGCAGAAATCCAGCATCCCGCAATTGTCGACGGGCGACATGTTGCGTGCGGCTGTCGCCGCGGGCACAGCGGTCGGCCTCAAAGCCAAGACGATTATGGATTCCGGCGGCCTGGTGCCCGACGAAGTTGTCGTTGGAATCGTCGCCGAGCGAATTCAGAAACCGGATGCCACGCGCGGTTTCATCCTCGATGGATTTCCCCGCACCGTCGCCCAGGCGCAGGCGCTTGACGCTATGCTTGCCGGCAAGCGCATGGATCTGGATGCAGTCATCGAACTCAAGGTTGACGAAGCCGCCTTGCTCGATCGCATGGCGCAAAGGGTGAGGGAGACCAAAGCTGCCGGAAAGCCCGTGCGATCAGACGACAATCCCGAAGCCTTCAAGACGCGTCTCGACACCTACCGGACCCAGACGGCGCCCGTTTCGGCCTATTATGCGAAGACAGGCCGCCTCTCCGTTATTGACGGCATGGCTCCGGTTGATTCTGTCTCAAAGGCTATCGATCAGGTCCTGAGTGCGGTTAAAGCTTAACCGGTACAGCAGGCGCTTCCCATTTGGACGCGTTTTCTCTACGCAACTCGAAGCTTACCGGAAAACGCCGCAGGCACCTGATGTTGGGATCTCGCTTGAATTCGGCTTCGCCTGTTGACGGGGCTGTCTCGACCCTTTAAAAGCGCAGTTTCCAGCCTCACTTACAAGCTCCGGCTTCTCGCAAGTCCGGAGCTAAGAATGTTGGATAACCCGCAAGGGCCGGCCTCCACCGGACGCGGGACGCGGGCCGCTCGCGCGGCTTTTATCATTTAGAGCCGTTTTGCGGCTTCCGACATGGAGAGAGATTCGTGGCACGTATCGCCGGCGTCAATATACCGACCAACAAGCGCGTCATCATAGCCCTTCAATATATCCACGGCATCGGCCCGAAGAAGGCCGAAGAGATCTGCGAAAAGGTTCACATTCCGGCCCAGCGTAGGGTTGCGGAGCTGACCGACGCTGAAGTCTTGCAGATTCGCGAGACGATCGACCGGGACTACATGGTCGAAGGCGATCTCCGCCGCGACGTTGCAATGAACATCAAGCGGCTGATGGATCTTGGCTGCTACCGTGGTTTGCGGCATCGCCGCCAGTTGCCTGTTCGCGGCCAGCGCACGCATACCAATGCGCGCACCCGCAAGGGCAAGGCGAAGCCGATCGCCGGCAAGAAGAAATAGCCTTTTCGCAAGAATGGGCAGGCGCTTCGGTGCACTCTCTGGAGTGGCGCCGGGCGCGACAGTCGTGCTGATGGCATCTGCGGTCAGCGCACATCATCGGAAGGCGGCGCCTTCCTGAAAGAAGCCTGAGCGCCTGGCATTACGGGCGCGTTGGAAGGACAGACATCATGGCAAAAGAAGCGACCCGCGTCCGCAGGCGCGAACGCAAAAATATCGTGTCGGGCATCGCCCACGTCAATTCGACGTTCAACAATACGATGATCACCATCGCCGATTCGCAGGGCAATACGATTTCCTGGTCGTCGGCGGGAACAATGGGTTTCAAGGGATCGCGCAAATCGACGCCCTATGCGGCGCAGATGGCGGCTGAGGATGCTGCGCGCAAGGCAGCCGATCACGGCATGCGGACGCTTGAGGTAGAGGTGTCGGGGCCTGGCTCGGGACGTGAGTCGGCTTTGCGGGCTTTGCAGGCTGCGGGCTTCACCGTCACCTCGATCCGGGACGTCACGCCGATTCCGCATAATGGTTGCCGGCCGCGCAAGCGCCGCCGCGTCTGATCGGCACAATCTCCGTCCGGTTTTCATTGAAGGATGCGAAAGTGATCCAGAAAAATTGGCAAGAGCTCATTAAGCCGAGCAAGCTCGAAGTGATGTCGAGCGATGATTCCAAGCGATTTGCAACTGTCGTCGCGGAGCCTCTTGAGCGCGGCTTCGGTGTGACGCTCGGCAATTCATTGCGGCGTATCCTCTTGTCGTCTTTGCAGGGAGCGGCGATCACCTCCGTCCATATCGACGGCGTGCTGCATGAGTTCTCCTCGATCCCCGGCGTGCGCGAGGATGTGACGGATATTGTCCTCAACATCAAGGACATCGCCATCAAGATGCAGGGCGATGGCCCGAAGCGCATGGTGCTGAAGAAGCAGGGGCCGGGCAAGGTCACGGCAGGCGACATCGGCACTGTCGGCGATGTGCAGGTGTTGAATCCGAATCTCGTCATCTGCACGCTCGACGAGGGCGCCGAGATCCGGATGGAGTTCACCGTCAATACGGGCAAGGGCTATGTGGCCGCCGACCGCAATCGTGCGGAAGACGCGCCGATCGGCCTGATCCCGATCGACAGCCTTTATTCGCCGGTCAAGCGGGTGAGCTATCGCGTCGAGAATACCCGCGAAGGCCAGATCCTCGATTATGACAAGCTGACCCTTGACATCGAAACCAACGGCGCTGTGGGGCCGGAGGATGCGATTGCTTTCGCCGCGCGCATTTTGCAGGACCAGTTGAACGTCTTCGTCAATTTCGAAGAGCCGCGCCGCGAAGAGGTGAGCCCGTCGATTCCGGAGCTTGCGTTCAATCCGGCGCTTCTGAAGAAGGTGGACGAACTCGAGCTTTCGGTGCGGTCCGCCAACTGCCTGAAGAACGACAACATCATCTACATCGGCGATCTCATCCAGAAGACCGAAGCGGAAATGTTGCGGACCCCGAATTTCGGGCGCAAGTCGCTGAACGAGATCAAGGAAGTCCTCGCTCAGATGGGCCTGCATCTCGGTATGGAAGTGACCGGCTGGCCGCCGGAGAACATCGAAGAACTCGCGAAGCGCTTCGAAGAGCATTACTGAAAGGGTTCACCCTCTCCCGTTTGTGGGAGAGGGTGGCTTGCAGAGCAAACCTTCTCCCGCAAACGGGAGAAGGGAGAAGAAATAATGAGACGGCCGTACCTTGGCACGGCGGCCGTAAAAACAGGAGATAGCCATGTATCACGGTCGCGCCAAACGGCGCTTCAATCGCACGCATGAGCATCGCAAGGCGATGTTCGCCAATCTCTGCCAGGCGCTCATCAAGCATGAGCAGATCGTGACGACCTTGCCGAAGGCGAAGGATCTGCGTCCGGTTGTCGAAAAGCTGGTGACGCTCGGCAAGCGTGGCGACTTGCACGCGCGCCGTCAGGCGATCGCGGAAATCAAGGACGTCGCGCTGGTGAAGAAGCTGTTCGATGTGCTGGCGCCGCGCTATGCGGATCGTCACGGCGGTTATACGCGCGTCCTCAAGGCTGGCTTCCGTTACGGCGACAATGCCGCTATGGCGGTGATCGAGTTCGTCGATCGCGACGAAACGGCGAAGGGCATGGATTCCGGCCCCGTTCAGGACAAGCCGGAAGCGGCGGAATAAATTTCGCGCCATAAGATTTGTTTTCAGGCAGGCGTTCGACTGTCTGCCTGAAACAGACTAAAGCGTTTTCAAGCGAAGCGCCTTCCGGTTCTCGTGAAGAAAGCGCGTCAGAACAAATAATTGGAGCCGCGGTTCTGATTCCATCAGAACCGAAACGGCTCCAAGGCGACGGAAGCCGATTTTCCGACGTAATTCGAGTCTACGCCGATTTGCGTGTGCTCAGTTTCATTCCCGATTGAATCTTCGGCACCGATTGCATCTGGAGCTGTTTCCGTTCTGATCGACTCAGAATCGCGGCTCTCTCCGATCTCTCTGACACGATCTGTGGCCGGCAGGCCCCATGTCGTCGTGATCCAGGAGTTCCTATGATCAGACGCGGCGCTATCGGCGGCTTTGCTTCCCCAATCCTCCAGCGGGCGATGGTTTTCGCCGCTGCTTTTACGCTGACATTTTCATGCGCCGCCTCCCGGGCAGCCGAGGCTCCGCGCCAGGTGCCGTCGTCCCGCGCAGAAATCACATTCTCATACGCGCCTGTCGTCAAAAAGGTGCAGCCGGCGGTCGTGAATGTCTATGCCTCGCGCACAGAACAGAGGCCGCGCAATCCACTCTTCGACGATCCTGTTTTCCGGCATTTCTTCGGCGGAACCGCCGGCGGCGGCGGCAAGCAGATCGCGCGCTCGCTCGGTTCCGGCGTTATCGTCGATCCCTCCGGGCTGGTGGTCACCAACGTTCACGTCATCGCGGGAATGACCGATGTAAAGGTCGCCCTTTCCGATCAGCGCGAGTTCGACGCCGATATCGTTTTACGCGACCAGCGCACCGATCTCGCCGTCCTGCGCCTGCGCGGCCACGGCCCGTTCCCCTATGCGGAACTTGGGGACTCCGACAAGCTTGAAGTCGGCGATCTCGTTCTCGCCATCGGCGATCCCTTTGGCGTCGGCCAGACGGTCACGCAGGGCATCGTCTCGGCGCTGGCGCGCACCCAGGTCGGCATTTCCGATTACCGGTTCTTCATCCAGACTGACGCGGCGATCAATCCGGGCAATTCCGGCGGGCCTCTTGTGGACATGCACGGGCGCGTCGTCGGGATCAATTCGGAAATCTTTACCCAGACCGGAAGCACCGTCGGCATCGGGTTCAGCATCCCGTCCGACATGGTGAAGCTCATCGTGGAGACGGCGAAGAGCGGCGGCAAACGCGTTCGCCGCCCGTGGCTTGGTGCGAGTTTACAGAGGGTCAGCCGGTCGATTGCCGATTCGCTGGGGCTTGATCGCCCGATTGGCGCGCTCGTCGTCGATGTCGTACCAAACGGGCCGGCGGCGGAAGCGGGAATGAAGCATGGCGATCTGATCACCAGCGTCGATGGACAGACGGTCGATGATGCCGAGGCCTTTGGCTATCGTTTCGCGACCAAGCCTTTGGGATCGACAGCGGAGATTGGCATTGTGCGGTCCGGCAAGCCGATGACCCTGAAGGTGAAGCTTGCCCCGGCGCCGGAGATTCCGCCGCGCGATCCGATTACGATCAAAGGCAGTTCGCCGTTTGCGGGCGCAACCGTCGTCAATCTCTCGCCGGCGGTCGCGGAAGAGATGTCGATTCAGGAGCCGAAAAAGGGCGTCGTCATCAGCAAGATCGAGCCGGGTTCAACGGCTGCGGCTGTCAGCCTGCACACCGGCGATGTTGTTATCGCGGTCAACGACACCAAGATTGCGACAACGCGCGATCTCGAAAAAGCGACGGCCGGTCAGCGGTATTATTGGAAGCTCAGCATCGCGCGCGGCAATCAGGTGATTACCACAGTCATCCGGGGCTGAGGCGAGGGGCCATTCCCGCTTCGCGTGAAGAAAACGCGTAAAAGCAGATAAGCAGGGCCACGGTTCTGATGCCATCAGAACCGAAATGACCCTGATTTATCAGGCAGCTTTTTTAGATTTCTCGACGTGTTTCAGGCGGCTCAGGCGGCGCTTCACCGAGGTCCAGAGTTGCCGGATCTCGTCGGCTGCTTTGCCATAGGGCTCGATTTCCGTCACGCCCATGCCTTCGCGGGCGGCTTCCTGGTAATCGACGCGAGAGCAGATGAAGGGCTGGAGCAGGCCACCCATGGCTTCGAGCGCCGCCGCCCCATCGCGCACGCGCGCGCTTTCGGGCATGGCCGAGCATTGGGTCAGGACGAAAGCATAGTCTTTGCCGAGCGTTTTAAGCTTGCCGCGGGTCGATTCGCTCGACCAGATATCGAAAATGGTGGGCCTGGCCGGGATCACGCAGAGATCGGCTCCAGCCATCGCAGCTTCGGCCGCAGGCGTATCGGTTGCGGGCGTATCGATAATGACCAGCGTGACGGGGCCACGCGCCAGAGCCGCGAGGACGCTCGGCAGCTTTCCCGGCGAGACTGTTTCGACCGGCAGGTCTTTTTCTTCGCGCCGATGGCCCCATTTGGTCAAAGACTTCTGCGGGTCCATATCGATCAGGAAGACGCGCTCACCGGCATCCTTGGCCGCGACCGCGAGGCAGGCGGACAGGGTGCTTTTGCCAGTGCCGCCCTTCTGATTGATGAATGCGATCGTGCGCATGCGAAAAGTACTCCTGCGATCGAGTCGGACCCCTATGAAGATTATATCGAAATCTCACTTAAACATTAACCGATTGCTAAATATGAGGAGCCAGCCCGATCTGGTGTACCCTTAATTCGCGTTACCAACCATTCCTCCGGCAAGCGCCGGCGAGATAAAGTGCAATGTCCGACCTCTTCACAGCTTCCGGCCTGGCCGAAGATGCGCCGCATCCGCTGGCCGACCGCTTGCGCCCGCAGCGCCTCGACGAGGTGGCGGGTCAGGATCATCTTCTGGGGCCGGATGGGGCGCTCACACGGCTCGTCCGCGCCGGCTCACTCGGCAGTCTCGTCTTCTGGGGACCTCCCGGCACCGGCAAAACCACGGTCGCGCGGCTGCTGGCGCGTGAGACGAAGCTCGCCTTCGTTCAGATCTCGGCCATCTTTTCTGGCGTTGCCGACCTGAAGAAAGTCTTCGACGAGGCGCGCAAGAGACGTTCGATCGGGCAGGGCACCTTGCTGTTCGTCGATGAAATCCATCGCTTCAATCGTGCGCAACAGGACAGTTTCCTTCCGGTCATGGAAGACGGCACCGTCACGTTGATCGGCGCGACGACCGAAAACCCGAGTTTCGAGCTCAATGCGGCGTTGCTCTCGCGCGCCCGAGTGCTTGTCTTCAAGGCGCTCGATGAGGCTGCGCTTGAGAAACTTGTCGTGCGGGCGGAGGCGATCGAAGGAAAACCTCTGCCGCTTGATGCAGAAGCGCGCGCTGCCTTGTTGCGCATGGCCGATGGCGATGGCAGGTCGGTGCTGACGCTCGCCGAGGAAATCTGGCGTGCGGCCGAGCCGGGGCAGATTTTCGACACCGCGGCGCTCGCCGAGATTGTGCAGAGGCGCGCGCCGATCTACGACAAAGCGCAGGAAGGCCATTACAATCTGATCAGCGCGCTGCATAAGGCGGTGCGCGGCTCCGACCCGGATGCGGCGCTCTATTATCTCGCGCGCATGCTCGATGCCGGTGAAGCGCCACTCTTTCTGGCGCGGCGCATCGTGCGCATGGCGGTGGAGGACATCGGGCTTGCCGATCCGCAGGCGCTCGTCGTCGCCAATGCGGCGAAGGATGCTTATGATTTTCTCGGCTCGCCCGAAGGAGAACTCGCTCTCGCCAATGCAGTGATCTATGTAGCGACAGCGCCGAAGTCGAACGCCGCCTACAAGGCTTACAGCGCCGCCAAACGGCTCGCCAAAGAGCATGGATCGCTTCTGCCGCCGAAGATCATTCTGAATGCGCCGACAAAATTGATGAAAAACGAAGGCTATGGCAGCGGCTACGAATATGACCATGACGCGCCGGACGCATTTTCGGGCCAGGATTATTGGCCCGAGGCGATTGGCCGTCAGAGCGTTTATGAACCCGTCGATCGCGGCTTCGAGCGTGAGATCAGAAAACGGCTGGAGTATTGGGAGAAGCTGCGGAAGGAACGGGGAAGATTATGAGTGAGGATGCGCCGTCATTGCGAGCAAAGCGAAGCAATCCAGATATAAAGACTGGATTGCTTCGTCGCGACGCTCCTCGCAATGACAATACTCCAAAGAGTGCGGCCCAAACTCTGCAAGTCACTGCCGACGAAGAGGGCATGCGGCTCGACCGCTGGTTCAAGCGTCGGCTGCCGGGCCTTTCGCTCTCGCATCTGAACAAGATTGTTCGCACCGGGCAGGTGCGTGTCGATGGCGGACGCGTGAAGACGGCGACTCGTCTTGCGGCTGGGCAGAAGGTCCGCGTGCCGCCGGTCGAGGTCGCGCCGCCAGCGCCGAAACCGAAGATTTCGGAGACGGATCGCCGCGCCATCCGCGCAATGATCCTTTATGAGGACGACGATCTTATCGTCCTCAACAAGCCCTTTGGCCTCGCCGTGCAAGGTGGATCTGGCACGACGCGCCATATCGACGGCATGTTGGCTTCGCTCGCCAATGAAGCGGGCGAACGCCCTCTGCTCGTGCATCGGCTGGACCGCGACACCTCCGGCGTGCTGCTTGTCGCCAAGAACCGCCGCATCGCATCGCAGCTTGGCGAAATCTTCCGCTCGCGCAAGGCGCAGAAGATTTACTGGGCCTTGGTCGAAGGCGTGCCGAAGCCGGCTCAAGGGCGGATTTCACTGTTTCTCGCAAAAGGCGAGGGCATGGGAGACAATCGGCCCAAAGGCCGGAGCGCTCATCAGGATCGCGCCCAATTGGAAAAGATGCGCATCGCCAAACACGGCGACGAGGACGCCAGCCATTCCGTCACCTATTACACGATCGTCGACAAGGTTGCGCCGCGGCTCGCCTGGTTATCGATGAAACCGATTACGGGGCGCACCCATCAATTGCGCGCGCATGCAGAAGCGATCGGGCATCCTATTATCGGCGATCCGAAATATGGTGGCGATCCGCGCGATCCGCGTCGGCACGATCCCTTGCGCGCAATCCCAGAACAGGTCGAGCGCAAGCTGCATCTCCTGGCGCGCCGTCTTGTTCTTCCGCATCCGCGCGGCGGCACGCTCGATGTGACCGCGCCCCTGCCGGAGCATATGCAGAAAAGCTTCGAGATGTTCGGCTTCGATGTGAAGCGCTATGATCCGATCGAAGCCGCGCCGGAATAAGCGCCGTCATTGCGAGGAGCATCGCAGACAAGTTTACGCAGGTTGCGTGAACTTGTTTGCATAGCGACGAAGCAATCCAGAGAAATGATAGTCAAAAGACTGGATTGCTTCGCTGCGCTCGCAATGACGTCAACAACCATCACACCATCTTCGCGGGATCGACGATCCGGTCGAAGGTCGCTTCGTCGACAAAACCCGATTGCAGCGCGGCCTCCCGCAAGGTGAGATCGTGATCCGCCGCGTAATGGGCGATCTGCGAGGCCTTGTCATAGCCGATGAGCGGTGTCAGCGCCGTGACAAGCATGAGTGAACGCGCAACGTCTTCGTCGATTTTTCTCCGG
>SCSF01000102.1 GCA_004298435.1 Beijerinckiaceae bacterium | reverse complement strand
GCATCAGCGCGAGCGACGATAAGTTCGGCAGCGGTGTAGCCGGTGACCGCGTGCAGCATCTTGTTCTGGATGGTCGCATAGAACGTGTTCACGGATCTTGAGCTGGAATCGTAATCCTCGCTCAGCGCCAGAATATCCCGAATCTTCTGATAAAAGCGTGCTTCCGACGCCCGGATGTCACGGATGCGCTCAAGCAGTTCGTCGAAATAGTCATAACCCGGCTGTTTCAGCCGGTCATCATCCATCACGAAGCCCTTGATCAGGTACTCGCTCAAGATCGTCGTCGCCCATCGGCGGAATTGGACGCCGCGCGGCGACCGAACGCGGTATCCTACGGCGAGGATCATATCGAGGTTGTAGTGCTTTAATGCGCGGGAAACCGTACGATCGCCCTCGATTCGAACTTGTAAGAGATCCTTACAAGTTGCCTCCTCGCTCAGCTCCTGCTCTTCATAGATGCTTCCAATTTGCTGGGTTATTGCCTGAGGGGACGTCTGGAACAGCTCGGCCATTTGCGCCTGCGTCATCCATGCCGTTCCATCGATCGCACGCAATTCGATCCGGCTACGACCGTCTTCGGTGGTGTAAAGGATAAGGTTGTCGTCAGACACGCCGATCTCTTCCATCCGGGCGTTCGGTGATCGTAGGTCGCGGTGGGAAACAATGTGGGTTGAGCCCGCCGCCCCCCTCTGTGGGAACAAGACGTGTGGTGCCGCAAGAGAGATTCGAACTCCCGACCCTCTCATTACGAATGAGATGCTCTACCAGCTGAGCTATTGCGGCATTTGGCGTGGCGCCGACGATCTGCGAAGCGGAGGCCGCTCTGCGCGCACACGCTATAGGCCAGTTCGGCGCGGCTTGGCAAGGCGCGGAACCGATAATCAGCCGCCGTCCCAATGGAGCAGGACAACCGTTACAGCCGCCCGATGCAGCGAATCTCCGCTGGCTCGGAGGGGCTGTCGTCAGGGCCTGGATCGTCCGGCGCTGCCGGGAGCGGAAAGATCACCTTCTGGGCGCCCGTCCGCGGCCTGAGAGCCTGCGGCGCAGCGGGCGGCGGCTCTGCCGCCTGCTCTTGCACGACAGGCTCGTTCTCACCATCCGAGGCAGGCGCATCTGCCCGCGCCGGGATCGGTTCGGCTTCGGGCGCAGGCGCGGAACCTGCCTCAGCCGGCGCATCGGCCTTTTCGGCCACCGCTTCGATGAGCGGAGTCTCGGCAGGCGTCGAAGCCGGAGGTTCAGTTGGCTCCGGCAGAGCCGCATGCCGCACCCATTCGGGCGCTTCGATGTCGGCGCTCAGCCGCTCCATCGGGCGCTGCCAGACGAAGGCGTCGAGACGGCCCGTCAGCGGCGACACCGGCCCCCATTTCTGCGAGGCAACGCCATCGGCGATCCACACCGGATCGCGCGGCGCGCTGGCGCTGCGGGCGAGCCATTCGCGCACCTGACCCTGGTCGCCGAATTCGACATCCTCGAGTTCCGCCATGATGAGGCAGGCGCGCACGCTTGGTCTCTCGCCTTCTGCGACGAGGGGCGCCATCGCGCGGCGCGCCTTGTCATAATCATGCGCAACCAGCGCAGCGCGCGCGACGATCATGTGGCTTTCCGGATCGTGCGGAGCCAGACGCGCCAACGTCTGCGCCTTTTCGAGACGGTCGGTATTCGAATCGCCGGGGCGCAAATCGAGATAGGCTTCGGCAAGATCGGGGTGGCGCTGGCGACCCCAGGCTGCCTCGATCAGCTTTGCCGCCTTGCGCATGTCGCCCCTGCGGCTCAGAAGCCGCGCCGCCACGACCGCCGCCGGAACGAGATCGGGCGCACGCTGCAATGCCTGCCGCGCCAGCCGCAGCGCCTCATCGGGCGCACGGTCGGCCTTGTCGATCGCAATCGCGGTTTCGAGGACGGCGCGCTGGCGTTCGCCCGTCGGCTTGTCGATCAGTTTCGCGGAAATCTGGCTTTCAAGCGCGGCGAGCGCCGCTTCCCACTGGTCATGCGCGGCATGATGCTCCAGCACGGCTTTGGCCGACCACGGCAACGGCTCGATCTTGTGCGCCTCATGCGCGTAGAAGAGCGCCATATCGGCATCGCCGCTACGTTGCGCCTCGACGTGCAGTCCGCGCAAGCCAAGCAATCGCGTCTGCGGCATCTGCGCCAGTTTTTCGAAAGCCGTGCGCGCGGCGGCGCGATCGCCGGAGAGTTGCGCCGACTGCGCGTTCAAGAGATGCGCAAGTGGCTCGTCGCCGAGATAACGGTTCGCCTCAGCCGCGGATTTGCGGGCGAGCCGCGCATCGCCGGAGCCGACCGCTATCATGCCGCGCGACAGGGCCGCATGGCCTTTCGCCTGCCGTCGCGCTGCTGTCCGTCGCCGCATCACGCCCGGCGCGCGGACGATCAGCCTTATGATCGCCCAGAGCACCGCGATCGCCACAGCGGCGAGCACCACGATGGCGAGCGCCACCCCTACCGAGGTTTCGATATGATAACCCTGCCAGGTAAGCACGAGATCGCCGGGCCTGTCGGCGATCCAGGCGACACCGAAGGCGGCGAGAGCCAGAAAAATCAGAAAAACGAGGATGCGAAGCATGATGTGCCGGGGGCTGGATCGCGCATATAGCGTGATCGGTTCCAACATATGTTAGAGCGGGATATAGCGAAAAATCGGAATTCCCTTTTTCGCATCCCGTTCTAAAGCGGAAGTCTGAAACGTCGCATAACGTCTGGGGCGGCGAAAGGATCGGTAAAACGAATATCGGCCCGCCGCATTATCCCGAATAGAGTAGCAAACTCAGCGCCAAAGCAGCATTGCGTCAATAGAGTCATCTCGTTTTGATGAATCGAAACGGTAGCTCTACTTGCCTCTTTTGGCGCGGGTTCCTTCACGACTTGACCTTGGCAAGGCCAGCGAGAGCCTCCGCCTCAATCTGTTGTGCTGCCTCGACGGCGGCGATCCTGTGCTGAAGCGCCGTGGCGAAAGCCTGCGATTTCGCCCTGGCGGCATCCGGCAGCGCCTTCCATTCCTGCAAGGCCTCCTTGAGTTTGCCTGCGGAAAGATCGGCTGAAATCCGCGCCACGCGCGCGGCGGGATCATTGCCCTTCGTATCGCCGATCTTTTGGATGCGGACGAGATGCTTCGCGTCGCTTGCAATGCGCGCCAGAAAGCCTTCCCCCTTTGGCGTGGGCTTCGTCGCAACGAGCGCCGGCGCCAGCGCGGAGAGCTGCGCTGCAAGCGCCGCCTGAGTCGCGACACCTGTGTCAGCGAAAGGCTTCAGCGCGGAGAGCTTCGCCGGATCGACGCCATGGTTGCCAAGCGCCGAAAGATTATCGGCAAAACCCTCGCCAGAATCGACTTTGCTGCGAAGACCGGCCGCGAGAATGGCGCGCGCATCCGCTTCCGCATGCGCCATGGCGGCTTGCGCGGCGGCTTTCTTCTCGGCGCGGACGCTGTCGATCTCGCTTTTGAGACCCGCTATGCCGCTCGTGAGACTTGTGATCTCGGTTTCGCGTTTCGTCGCGCTGGCAGCGAGGGCCTGATTGAATGAGGCGACCTCTTTGTCCAGCTTGCCGATTCGCGCTGTGAGCGGTGCGAGATTGACGGGCACCGATGCGGGCTTGGAAGCGTTTGCGGCGAGATGCTGCTGCGCCTGTTTGAGCTCTGCGCTCAACTGGCTCATGTCCTGCTGAATATGAGCAAGATCGGTCTTCTGCGCCTGCCCAGCCGCTTCAAGTCCGTCTATGCGCTTGTTGATGGCCGTCAGATCCGGCGCGGCCGGCTGCGGAGCCGGCGCAGGATTCGTCTGCGCATGTTCCAGCGCCGCGACGCGCGCCGCAAGCGCACTTGAATCGTTCGATGGCTGATCCAGTTGATGCAGCCCATAGGCTCCACCCGCCGCGATCGCCGCGCCTATGACAATCGCCGCGGCGACGGGCCAGGCGCTGGCGCGCGGGCGCTCGGCGGCGGGATTAACAGCCCCATCGGATGCCGGCTCACCGGGCTCGCCAGCGGTCGCCGCTTCGGTTTCACCCGAGGCCGAAAGCGCGCGTTCGGGGGATGCCGGCGCATCTGCCGTAGCTTCGGATTTCTGGCTTTCGGCCGCGGGCGTATCGCTCTTGATGATCTCGCCTTCGATCACAGCATTTTCGCGCGGCGGAGCGGTGGAACCACGCCTGCGCTTGTCAGATCCACCACGATCCTTGTCGGCCTCGCCATCTCCGGCCATTTTTCTGCCTCGCATCTCGATCCGCCATGCAAGCCATTTTCAAAGCGAAATGGCTCCGGCTCCCGCGCATGAGCGCCATTCTGCATAGCGCTGGAGCGGTTTACGAACTGAGTAAATAATACGGCCTTTCGATCCCGCTGCGAAGCCAGCTTCGGGCGGTAAAGAACGGCAGTTCGACGATCTAAATAGCGATGGTTGGGGAAGGCTTCTAGTCGGCAGCTTCGGTAAGGCTCGGCGTGACCTTATATCCAAGCCGCTCTTCGAGGCCCTGTTTTATCTTTGGCCACTCATCGTCGATGATCGAAAAGACCGCATTGTCGCGATTGCGGCCATCGGCATGGATCATGTGCTTGCGCAGAATGCCTTCTTCCGTCGCGCCCAGCTTGACGAAGGAAGCGCGGGACTTGGCGTTCGCGGCATCGGTCATAAATTCCACCCGCCGGCAGCCGAGAATTTCGAAAGCGTACCAGAGGTGAAGCAGCTTCGCCTCGCCATTGATGTAGGAGCGCTGAAAGGCGGTGCCGATCCACGTTCCCCCGATCAGCAGGCGGCGCTGCGCCGGCTCGATATATTGAAAGCGCGCGGAGCCGACGGCGGCGTTCGAGGGAATGTCGATAAAGGCGTGAGGCACGGCCTTGCGCTCGGCATATTGCGCCAGCGCTGCATCGATGAACGACTGCATCGTGCCCGGCTCATGGTGCTGCGTTGCCGTATAACGCCAGATGGCCGGATCGGCGCCTGCTACCGCGAGATTTTCGCAGTGCTTCGAAGACAAAGGCTCAAGGCGGACATTCTTGCCCGTTAGAATTACTTTGGCGAAAAAATCGCGCTTTGCCGACGTCGATGCAGCGTTTCCCGTGTTCTCGGCCATACCATCCTCTACAGAAGCTTTCGTGAAGTGCCCCCTTGTACCGGAAGGCCTGGCATGGCGCAAACTGGCATCTCGAAGACCCCTCATCCCGAGAAGGGTCCGCAGGACCCGTCTCGAAGGATGAGGTGCAGATAGATCGCGTCACGCGCCGATCGCCTATAGCGCTTTCGAGCGAAGTGGCTGCCGGTTCGCGTGAAGAAAGCGCGACAAAACAAAAAAATTAGAGCCTCGGTTCTGATGTCATCAGAACCGAAACGGCTCCTGTCTCACGCGCCGATCGCTTTGGCCTTATCGAGCAACGCCTCGGCCATGCGGATGCTCGCAATGTCGATGAGCTTGCCATCAAGAGAAACGGCGCCCTTGCCCTCTCTTGCCGCCTGCTGCATCGCCTCGACAATGCGGCGCGCCTTGGAGACTTCCGCCTCGGAGGGCGTGAAGACCTGGTTGGCGAGATCGATCTGCGAGGGATGGATCGCCCATTTGCCCTCATAGCCCAGCACAGCGGCGCGGCGTGCGGCTGCGAGATAGCCATCAGGGTCGCCGAAATCGCCGAATGGCCCGTCGATCGGCCGCAGCCCATAGGCGCGGCAGGCGACCATCATTCGCGTCTGCGCCGCATGCCATTGGTCGCCCCAGAAATACTGCCGCTTGCCGTTGGCGTCCTTGTCGGAAAGAACGCCATAATCCGGATTGACGCCGCCGATGATCGTCGTGCGGGCGCGGGTGGACGCCGCATAATCCGCCGCCCCGAAGGACATGGATTCGAGCCGCTTGCTCGCTTGCGCGATGGCTTCGACATTGGCCATGCCAAGCGCCGTCTCGATCAGCACTTCGAAACCGATCCGCTTGGTGCGCTTCTTCGCCGTCTCAATCTGCGTAACGAGCATGTCGATCGCATAGACGTCGGCCGGCACGCCGACCTTCGGGATCAGGATCATGTCGAGACGCGGACAGGCTTCGACGATGTCGACAACGTCGCGATACATATAATGCGTATCGAGGCCGTTGATGCGGACCATCATCGTCTTGCTGCCCCAATCGATGTCGTTGAGGCCGGCGATGATATTGACGCGCGCCTTCTCCTTGTCATCGGGCGCGACGGCATCTTCTACGTCGAGAAAGATCACGTCCACGTTGGATTTCGCCGCCTTTTCGAACAAGGCGGGGCTCGAGCCGGGAACGGCGAGTTCCGAGCGATGAAGACGCGGCGTCGCCTGCTCGGTTAAAGTGAAGCTCATGCGGGGAGTCCTTTATGGGGGTTGGAACGTTCGATTGCGCGCACTCCTCTCCCCGCTTGCGGGGAGAGGCCGGGTGAGGGGCGAGGTGAGTAGCAGCGATTTTAATTTCGTAACGGCAAAATCTTGGCCCAAAGATCGAAGCTAATCACCCGGCCCCTCTCCTTACCTCTCCCCGCTTGCGGGGAGAGGGGCGATTGGCAGTGTGGTCTCGCCCCGTCAGCCCGCAGCGCGGCGGGATTTGTGCTGCGCCAGAACCTGCGCCATGGTCGAACCGAAATCGCCGGGACTCGGCGCGACGGTCAGACCATAAGAGCGCATGATCTCGGTCTTCTCGGCGGCGCTGTCGCCGACAGCGGAGATGATCGCGCCGGCATGACCCATGCGGCGGCCTTTGGGCGCCGTGAGGCCAGCGACAAAGCCGACCACCGGCTTCGACATATTGTCCTTGATCCAGGCCGCGGCTTCCGCTTCCTGCGGGCCGCCAATCTCGCCGATCATCAGCACCGCCTCCGTCTCCGGATCCTCCTCGAACAAGGCGAGGTGATCCGCGAAGGAACTGCCATTGATCGGATCGCCGCCGATGCCGACGCTGGTCGAGCAACCAATGCCCAGCGCCTTCATCTGCGAGGCGGCCTCGTAGCCGAGCGTGCCCGAGCGCGAGATGATGCCGACACTGCCGCGGATATAGATATTGCTCGGCATGATTCCGAGCATCGCCTTGCCGGGGCTGATAAGGCCGGCGCAATTCGGCCCGACAAGCATGGTGCGGCGTTCCTTCGGGAAGCGCATGAGATAGCGCTTCACGCGCATCATGTCCTGCGCAGGGATACCGTCCGTGATCGAGCAGACGAGCTTTATGCCGCTGTCGGCGGATTCCATAATTGCGTCCGCCGCATAAGCGGGCGCGACAAACGCAAGGCTCGTCGTCGCCCCGGTCGCCTTCACAGCCTCTTTCACAGTGTTGAAGACAGGCACGCCCGCACATGTCTGGCCACCCTTTCCGGGGGTGACGCCAGCCACGACATTAGTGCCGATTTCAATCATTTCCTTCGTATGGAAGGTTGCTTTCTCGCTGGTTATGCCTTGCACGAGAATGGGGGTTTTTTCGTCGATGAGAATGCTCATGGCGCGAACCTGCTGAACTGTTAGTGGGCTTTTGCGGGCGTGGCGGTCGGATTGCGACAGGCAGCGACTGCCTTCGCGGCCGCCTCGGCCAATGTATCTGCGCCGATGATCGCAATGCCGCTTTCGGCGATGATTTTGCGGCCAGCCTCGACATTCGTGCCTGCGAGACGAACAATCAGGGGCACGTTGATCTCGGTCTGCTTGCAGGCCTGCACAATGCCTTGCGCAACCCAGTCGCAGCGGTTGATGCCCGCAAAGATGTTGACGAGCACGCTTTTGACATTGCTGTCCGAAAGCACGAGCCGGAACGCAGTCGCCACGCGATCAGGTGAAGCGCCGCCGCCGACATCGAGGAAGTTGGCGGGGCTGCCGCCGGCATGCTTGATCATGTCCATGGTCGCCATGGCCAGACCGGCGCCGTTGACGATGCAGCCGATTTGCCCGTCAAGACCGATGTAGTTCAGATTATGCTCGGCAGCCTGCGCTTCGCGCGGGTCCTGCTGTTGCGCATCGAACAGTGCGCTGATGTTCGGACGCCTGAACAGCGCGTTGTCGTCGAACGACATTTTTGCGTCGAGGGCGAGAACCCGATCGTCAGCCGTAACGACGAGAGGATTGATCTCGAGCATCGATGCATCGCAATCGCGGAAAGCGCGATAGGCGCCCATGATCGTCGAGACGGCGCGCGACACCTGCTTGATGTTGAGGCCGAGTTCGAACGCGAGCTCGCGCGCCTGGAAGGCTTGCAGGCCGACCGCGGGCTCAACGATCACCTGTAAAACCGCGGACGAATCGTTCTTGACGATTTCCTCGATCTCCATGCCGCCATGCTGCGAGGCGATGACCCTGATCCGCTCCGTTTTGCGATCGAGCACAAAGCCGAGGTACAGCTCACGCTCGAAAGGATCGGCGATTTCAACATAGACGCGCTGGACGGGCTGACCTTCCGGACCCGTCTGCGTCGTTACGAGACGGCGGCCAATCAATTCCTCGGATGCCTGACGGACTTCCTGATAGGTCTTGCACAGCCTGATGCCGCCGGCCTTGCCGCGTGCGCCAGCATGAATCTGCGCCTTCACGACCCAATGCCAACCCCCGAGCTGGGTTGCGGCATAGACCGCCTGCTCGGGATTGAATGCGACGGCTCCAGGCGGCACCGCGACGCCAAACCGCGCCAAAAGTTCTTTTGCCTGATACTCATGGATGTTCATAATTAACCACCTCCCAAACGCGTCGCAGGTCGACGCTGCGCAGTCCTGACAGACAGCTCGGCTTGCAAATGAACGAAGACCGATGGCCGGGCGAGATTCTGAAAGAATGGCTCGCGTCATTTTTTGAATGAGCAATCCGAATAATTGTCGGTTAGCTGAGTTTACGCGCAACCGCCAGTGGCCCCGGCGATGAAGATCGCGGTTGCGACTGCCGAAAAAGCCGTTTCGCCGATTCTCGAATATGGCATGCAAGACGAGCGGCGGATAAAAACCGCTTCAAGCCGATCCGCAACAACGCAAAGTTTCGCGTGCGCCGATCCGCGAATTTCCGCGCAAATGCTTGATAATCGGGTGGATGCGGTTCACTGCGTGGTGTTCAAGATTCGTTTTGCGCTGCGGTATAAATCGGCGGCGCGATCCGCCGTGCGGATGATGGGAGTAGCATTAAAACAGCACTGAGCCTGCGCGCAATCATCGCAAGAAAAATTTTTTTAAACCAGATTCAATTGCTTTGCTGAAGGTCGCCTTTTATCGGCGCCGGCTTGCCGCAGTTTCAACCCGAAAGTCCCGGAAATGCTACGGCCGCGCTCATCAATACTGTCTTTGTCACGCGTCGCGTCGCGCGCCGCCATGCCGTCAACGATGCGTTTGGCGATCGAACCATAAAAGTCTATCAACCCTTATCCGATGCCGCATTCCAGAGCGTTGAATGCGCTGCTCACCCGGAAAGGAGATTTTTCCCATGCCCGCGTCGACCAACGACACCGGCGGCGGTCTTTTGCCGACACGCCTGATCAGAGGTTATGAAGATTTTCTCAAAGGCCGTTTCCGGCGCGAGCAGGACCGTTACGGCGAACTCGGCCGTGAGGGACAGAAGCCCGAAACCCTGCTGATCGGTTGCGCGGATTCGCGCGTCTCGCCGGAAGTTATCTTCGATGCCGGCCCCGGCGAAATCTTCGTCGTCCGCAATATCGCCGCTCTGGTGCCTCCCTATATGCCGGACGTCAATCTGCATGGCACATCGTCCTGCATCGAGTTTGCCGTCCTGAATCTGGAGGTCAAGCATATCGTCATCATGGGGCATGCCGGCTGCGGCGGCGTGCGCGCCTTTGTCGATGCTGCGGCCGATCCAAAGCATGCGCTGCCCAGGCCCGATGATTTCATCGGACCGTGGATGTCGCTTATCAAGCCGGCCGCCGAGACGCTGGGGCCGCCGCAGGGATCGCTTGATGAATATGCGCGAAAGCTTGGCGAAGCCGCCGTCATTCACACGCTCGCCAATTTGCGCACCTTCCCCTATGTTCGCGAACGCGAGGCCAGCGGCAAACTCGCCCTGCATGGCGCCATTTTCGGCACAGCGGATGGCCGCCTGCTTGCGCTCGATGAGAAGCAAGGCGTGTTTCTGCCGGTCGGGGGGGCTGTGCATGCCGAGGCATTCGCCGCGCCGCGGTTTTAACCCGGACGGGCGCGAGACGAATCCACCGTTCTCGCGCGTCCCGGAGCGCCAATACAATCGCCATCAAGGACCAGCGCTTCTGCAATAAAGACGATTGACTGCGCAAGGGCGTGCATATGAAACGACTGGCGCCCTTGTGGCGGCTGCTTCGCCTTTTCTATGACGCCTATTGGCGTTTCGCGGATGACGATGGCTGGGCGATCGCCAGCCATGTCGCGCTGACGTTTCTGACGTCGATGTTTCCGTTCCTGATTTTTATTACCGCCCTCGCCGGGCTTTTCGGCACGCAGAAGCTGGCCGATGAAGCAACCCGCATATTGTTGCAGACATGGCCTGAGCAGGTCGCCAGGCCTCTCGCCATGCAGATAAAGCATGTGCTGACCCAGAGCCACACCGGCCTTCTGACGCTCGGCATGGCGCTGGCGATCTATTTCTCATCGAGCGGCATAGAGGCGCTGCGCGTCGGTCTCGACCGCGCCTATGAGGCCAGGGACAAACGGCCCTGGTGGCTCGCGCGGCTTCTATCGATCGGCTTCGTGTTTGTCGGCGCGGTGGCGCTTCTGGCGCTCGGCTTTCTCATCGTGCTGGCGCCGCTGTTCTGGTCGAGCATCGTGCATTTCGTTCCGGCCATGCACGCTCTCGATCAGCGTGCCGCTTATGCGCGTTTCGCGATCGCCGCAGCCGTGATCGTGACAGCGCTCATCATCGTGCATAAATACCTGCCGGCGGGGCGGCGCTCGCTCATCGACATCGCGCCGGGCGTCGCCCTCACACTCGCACTGTGGATTGCAGCGGCATACGTCTTCGGGCTCTATCTTGCGCAATTCGCCCGTAATTATGTGAGCGTCTATGCGGGGCTCGCCTCGGTGATGATCGTGCTCGTTTTTCTCTATATGCTCGCCGTGATTTTCATTTACGGCGCTGAACTCAATGCGGCGATCCTGCACGAACGGCAGGGAAAACGCACGCAGCCGTGACGACCTGGAACTTCGGAAACCGCCCGGTGCGCATATGATCAAACTCATTCCCGCTTGTCTCCTCCTTGCCGGATTCTGGCTGTCGATGACAGTCGCCAGCGCTGCGCAGCAGGCGCCCGGTAAAGGCGGCCCCGTCACGCCGGCCCACGCGCATGCCCGCCAGCATCATCCCACGAAATTGCATCGCAGACACCGCGCGCATTCCGGCAAGACGGCACACACTGCACCGGGACATGGAAACCCGGAACCGGTGCGCCGCAGCGAAGCGAAGAGCGCGCCGATACAAACGCCGAACGCGCAAGCATCGCATGGGTATGACCCCGCTCCGGAATTCACGGTCACGCCGCATATGATGCTGAACTTCGGCGTCGGAGGCCGTCTTTGACGCCGCAAAGCTGGAACGATGACAATGACGCCAACGAACCCCTATGAATTGCAGCGCTTCGTTGATGCACAACAGCCGGTCTATCCGCGCGTTGTTTCGGAGTTGACCGAAGGCCGCAAGCGTTCGCACTGGATGTGGTTCATTTTTCCGCAGATCGCAGGGCTCGGCCACAGCGCAATGGCGCAGCGCTATGCGATCGGCTCGCGCGACGAGGCCAAGATCTATCTGGCGCATCCTGTCCTTGGCCCGCGGCTCATTGAATGCACGGGTCTCGTCAACAGAATTAGCGGCAGATCTGTGTGCGAAATTTTCGGCTCTCCCGACGATATGAAATTCCATTCCTCAATGACGCTTTTCGCAACGGTAACGGCCAGCGGAAGCATATTCGAAGAAGCGCTGCGCAAATATTTCGATGGCGTACCCGATCCCCTGACGCTGGAACGATTTGGCTGAATCTGAAAATTTGACGCAGCTCCGCAAAACTAATAGTTGACAAGACAACCATCAGTGATAGTTTCCATGTTAACTAATTGTCCCGGCAGGCGCATATGGCAAACGCAACGGTCAGCCCTCTTGAGGCGCATCTCGGCTACTGGATTCGGTTCGTCTCGAATCATGTGTCGAACGCCTTTGCGCGCAAGCTTGAGGCGCGCGAGGTGACGGTCGCCGAATGGGTGGTTCTGCGCGAGCTTTACGAGACGGCTGCGGTCGCGCCCAGCGCACTGGCCGAGCGTCTGGGCCTCACGCGCGGAGCGGTGTCGAAGCTCATAGACCGGCTTCTGGCGAAAGCCCTCGTGACGCGGACCGCGAGCAAGGAAGACAGGCGCTATCAATCCGTCGGGCTGACAGCGGCCGGACGCGCGCTCGTGCCAAAGCTTTCCGCTCTCGCAGACAAGAACGACGCGGAATTTTTCGGCCATCTGACGAAGAAAGAACGCGCGCTCATTGAAACCCTGATGCGCGACATCGTCGAACGCCAGGGGCTTAGGTCCGTACCGATCGAATAGGACAGATTCAAATCATGGAAAGGTGAAGATCATGCATACGAAGATGTCAGGCGTTGAGCCCGATGTGCAGACTGTCATGGAGGATTGCGTCAGGGGCTCGGATGAAGGCCGCCTCACCTTTCCCGAGGTCGTGAAGCGGCTGAAGGAAGCCGGAGTCGAGCGCTACACCGCGGATCTCTGTCGCGCCGAAAAAACTTTTTATATGCCTGATGGGGCGTCTCATGTCGTCGCATCGCGGCAGCATCACCGCCCACCGGCAGAGGCCTTCTCTCCCGCTGCTATCGACGCAGCTCTCCGAGCAATCCAGGCACAGAAGATCGATTACACGACGTTTTGCGAACAGATCGCGGCGGCTGGCTGCGTGTCCTATCTTGTCTCGCTCGCGGGACGCCGCGCCGTCTATTCCGGCCGCACCGGCGAAACTTTCGTCGAGCCATTCCCGGCGGGGGTTAAGTGAGTCTTTTCTTCAATGGAGAAAGGCAATCGCTGCTGGATTATTACC
>SCSF01000101.1 GCA_004298435.1 Beijerinckiaceae bacterium | reverse complement strand
CTGCTTGAAGATCTCTTCGTCATCGATGCGCCGGCGCTTTATCTGAGCCGGGATCGCGCCGGCCGCTTGCTTGGCCTTCTGCCGATCGATGGGGCGACGATCAAGCCGGTGATCGATGATTGGGGCCGCACGCCGCTGCCCTACGCCGAGAACGGCGAAACGATCTATCCCACAGCTTATCAGCAAATCCTCAAAGGCTATCCGGCGGTCGATTATTCCGTCCGTGATCTTCTCTACCGGCCGCGCAACATCCGCGTCGATCGCGCCTACGGGTTCGGGCCTGTCGAACAGATCGTGACGACTGTGAACATCGCCCTTCGGCGGCAGGCGTTTCTTCTCGACTATTTCACGCAGGGCAATATTCCGGACAGCCTCATCGGCGTTCCGGAGAACTGGACGCCGGATCAGATCGCGTCCTACCAGAAATATTGGGATGCCTATTTCGACGGCGATCTTGGCCGCAGACGCCGCGCGAAATTCGTGCCTGGCGGCGTCGCCAAGACTTTCGTGCAGATCCGCGAGCCGGATCTCAAAGGCCCCTTCGACGAATGGCTGGCACGCATTATCTGCTTCACTTTTTCGGTTTCGCCACAGGCACTGACGCAGCAGATGAACCGCGCTACTGCGGAGACGCAGAAAGCGATGTCGGAAGAGGAAGGGCTCGCGCCCATTCTCGCCTGGGTAAAGAACCTGATCGACGACATTATTGCTGATGAATTCGCCAGTCCCGATCTCGAATTTTCCTGGAGCAATGAGGTTGCGATCGATCCGCAAACGCAGGAAACGATTCTCACGAGCTATGCGACCAAGGGCATTTTGACAATCAACGAGGCGCGCGTCGCGCTTGGCCGCGAACCGCTTGCGGAGGCTGCGGCGAACAGACCGATGGTGTTGACGGGCGCCGGCTATGTTCCGCTGGGGCAGGCGGCGGAGCCTGTTGGCAAGCGCGTCCGGTGGTTCGCCAAAGATAATCCCTATCACGACGAGCGTGGACGTTTCACGACGGCGGACGGGGTTGGCGAAGCTGCAAGCCCGCCTTCGAAGGGCGCGATCAGGGTTGCGCAGGAAGGCGAGGAAGACAATCGTGGCCGACTGGAGGAATCAGGAGATCCCCTTGCGGAACTCAAGCAGCAAGAATGGGGAAATGCGATCCAAACGCTGCGCGCGCTTGACCCCAACAATCCGAATTTGTCCTATATTGTCCCGCAAGATTGGGTGCCAACAGATCAGAATATCGCCGATCTGAATGCTGAAATCGTGAAGGTCGCGACTCAAAGAGCGACCGATTTTGTGATGCCGGATGGAAACTTTATTGGTACGCCGGGGAATGGTCCAGACGTAAGGAATCTTCCAGGCGGCGCACAGGCCGCTCAAGATGCCTTTGACTATTTGAGTGTTGGCGGAACGCCTTACAGTGGTTCATATTCTCAGTCAGGCCAGATGGTGGTCCTACCTGGCGGCGTCGGATGGGTAGGGCGGCGTACAAATAGAAATGGAATTCCGACGTTGGACATTCGAGTCACCAGCACATTCGGTTCGATACGTTTCCACTACAAATGAGATAGCAATGAAGAGCATTAACGACATAGTAGACGGTTTCCTTAGGGAATCTGTCGAAGACTATATTGGGCTTTGGGCTATCTCCGATGCCGTTAGGCGCGATCTCGCGCTGACAAACAACGAAGAAGTGAAGGCGCGTACTCTGGATGTTGTCCGAATACTTCTGGACCATGGCCTCTTTGCTGGTGACTATGATTACGGGGTTGCGTTCCATCCTTGGAAAGGCGTCGATGCAAACTTGACGATAGCGCGCATAGACAAGGAATGGGACGCATCACGCGGGGATCCGACATTGCCGGAGTCGATCTGCTGGTTCGATAGGAGGCGAGTGTAAATCGCCTTTTTATGTTATTACCATCGTAGTTTTTCGACGTTGGATGATGGCACGGTAATCCAGCATGGCGACGGATTCATGCTGACTTACGCCAGTTCAGACGATATTCGGAAAGCGAAAGACATTGCATATGAAACAGTGACTGTCGCGGACAGATTGGAGATCATCATAGGCGGTCCGCGGCCGCTCATATCCGGTACCTTCACGGTCGGATGGACGAACGGAAAGTTTACGTTCGAATCTTGAACGGCTGGCTGCTTAAACGTCAGATCTGGGGCTGAAGAGAAACGACCACGAATAGTCTGATGTAACCGCCCACCCATTCTGCTGAGCCCGTCTCAACCGCCGCGCATTCGCCGGCGGTTTTTCTTTGTCCTTCCGGAACCCCCGCATGCTGCATGTTGCCCTTGGCTGGCCGCGCGAGCGTGGGCCGGATTGTTCCCGCACGCTTGTTGCGCAAGGCGGCGCGGTCTGGATATGGCCCGGCATTCCGCTGACGTTGCGGCACGGCGGCGAAATTCTGCCCGTTGCATCCGAGGCCATTCACTTCTGGATCACGCGGCTGCATGGTCCGGATGCGCTCTACAAGGATTTGCCGCGCGCCATTGAGGCCGCCGCGCAACATTTGAAAGCGGGAGACGAGACGGCCGCGCAGTATTGGCTCGACGCGCTGCGGCTGACGGAACTTTCGCACGATGACGCGGCGCTGATGCGCGCCGTTGCCGATCACCTCGACGTTGCGGCATTGAATTTGCCGCTGCGCGTAACGTCACGCACCTGGAATGCGCAGGATATTGCGCTGCATCTGCCAATCTCCAAACGGCAGTACGATGCCGCACGGGCTTTGGTGAAGGCTGTCACCCCGGTCTTTAATCCTGAGGCGGATTCGGGATTCGATCCGGAAAAACATCCGCGTTGGCCAGCGGGAGCGCCGGACTCGCAAGGTGGCGAATTCGCCCCGACAGACGGATCGGGCGCTGCCATCATCCCGGTCGCCTCGCGCAGCGGCAAGCCCCCAAAAGCAAGTGCGCCGCAAAACGCAAAGAAGCCAAAAGCGCCGTCACCGCCGGACTCCGATCTTCCCCGGATTCGCTTCCTTAAGCCGGGCGAGCTCCCCGACTGGCCGGTAGACAACATTCCTTTGCCGCCACCGCGGCCGGCGGATCTGGACGCGCCGCCCGATCCGCCGCCCGCATCACTCGAGCCAGGTTCTGACGATTTATCGCCCGACTTTCTGGGTCCTGACGACCTGCTGCCGGGCATAGGCCACAACAGCGGCGATCCTACCCCGCTCGATGATGTGCCGGGCGCATCGTCGGCGGGAAATGCGTCCGTGCCTGTCGCGGAACCTGCGCCTGCAATTCCGCAACAGCCCATTTCCAATGCCGCCCGCAACTTGTTCGTCAAGGCTGCCGTGCGATGGATCGCGCGGAAGCTGCCCTTGCTTGCCGCTCCGGAACTGGGACTCTTTCTGATTGGGTTGCAAGCAAGCTACTGGGTCGGAAAGGCAGCATGGCCCTATATCAAATCCTATTTCGATCCGCCGAAAACGCTTCAGGAATTGCAAGCTGATGCTCTGAAGCCGGAAACAGGCTATGATATTCATCATTTCGTCGAGAAGGGACAAGCTAGGGCCGACGGGATTCCCGAAAGCGTATGGGATGCGCCGGAGAACAGGGTTCGCATCCCGACCCTGAAGCATTGGCAGATTACCGGCTGGTATATGACGCCGAACGATAAGTACGGAGGCATGTCGCCGCGCGCTTATCTTAAGGGCAAAAGCTGGGAAGAAAGAATCCGGGTCGGCAAAAGCGCGCTCATCAAATTCGGAGTGCTAAGAAAATGAAAAAGCCGAATCTATCTTCCATGTCACTGGATGAATTGGTCGATCGCTTCGCCGAGATCGGCGTTCAGCAAGACGACGCGCTGTGGGACGGCAAATACGCAAAGTTCGGTGCCCTCTACAAGCAGATGGATCAAATCGATAGCGAGCTCAAATTGCGTGGCACGGATGCGCGAAGGGCTCTCCTCCGCCTCTACACTCATCCAAACATTCAAGTAAGATTGAAAGCAGCGGTCCGAACGCTCGCGGTTGCGCCGGAAGTTGCACGTCGCGCCCTGGAGGCGATTGCTAATTCAAGGCTTTATCCTCAGGCAGGTGACGCGGGAATGTGTTTATCCAACCTGGATGATGGCACGTTCAAGCCGGATTAGGTCCCCGAGTTTCCCATAATCTATCGAAGTTCCAAGTGCTAAAAAATGAAGAAACTGAACCTATCTTCCATGTCACTGGATGAATTGGTCGATCGCTTCGCCGAGATCGGCGTTCAGCAAGACGACGCGCTGTGGGGCGGCAAATACGCAAAGTTCGGTGCCCTCTACAAGCAGATGGATCAAATCGATAGCGAGCTCAAATTGCGTGGCACGGATGCGCGAAAGGCTCTTCTCCGCCTCTACAACCATTCAAACATTCAAGTGAGATTGAAAGCGGCGACCCGAACACTCGCGGTTGCGCCGGAAGTTGCGCGCCGTGCCCTTGAGGCGATCGCTAACTCGAGGCTTTATCCTCAGGCGGGGGATGCGGGAATGTTGCTGGAAGGGCTGGATGACGGCACATTCAAACCGGACTAAGCTTGCTCAGAGCTCTGGGGCGAGCACAGGGTTTGCGTAAAAAGACCGATATAAAGTGCTCGGCCAATTTGCAGAATTAGCCGCAAGGGATGATACACCAGGATTATGAGAAAGAGCACTCTCGGACAAATGGCTGATAGCGAGCTTGTCGAGCGTTTTGCTGAATTAGGCATTGCACAGGACGGTGCTCTTTTTCACGAAAAATATGGCAAGTTTAATCGCTTATTCGATAAGATGAAGGCGATTGGTGAGGAACTCCGGCTGCGTGGTCGAGATGCGCGACTGTTGTTGCAAACATTATACAATCATCCGAATTTGCAGGTCAGATTGCAGGCAGCAAAATGGACGCTTGGTGTTGCGCCAGTTGAAGCAAGGCGCATCATTCAGCAGATTTATGATTTGAAACTATATCCTCAGGCAGGTGACGCTGGAATGTGTCTCTCTAACCTTGATGATGGCACATTCAAGCCGGAATAATCCTGCATCCGTTCTGCTGAACGAAAGTTGACTGTAGGAACGCGCTTTGCATTTTTAGGCGAAAGCCGCCCAGACGCGAAATTCAGATTTCCCTTTCAACCGCCGCGCATTTCGCCGGCGGTTTTTCTTTGCGCGCACCTTCGGCGGCGGAGCGGCCAAGCCGTCCACTTCGGCCATCCCAACATGCCGGCCGGCACGATCCTGATGACGGCAAGAATGTTGCCTTACCCGCTGTCGGGCGTCGGCAATGTCATGCAGATCCGCACGCGGCAGGATTACTACCAGATCGAGTGGCCTTTGCGCTCACGCCGGTATGAGTATGGCATCTATGTCGATGAGGTGTTGCAGCATTACTTTCCGCCGTCGATGGCGGTCATCACCAATATCGGCAACGGCTGAACCGATCTCCTCCTCACGCAACATACGCATGGCCGGACTCCCTCCGGTCATGCGGAACCTGGAAGGATGCTATGAAGCTCCGGGCTCCCGAAGGCTGCGCCTCGATCTGTCACGAAGGGCAGATTTTCGTCATTGAGGCTGATGGCTCCATAGAGGTGAAAAAATCGATCGCAGCGGTGCTGGTCGCGCATGGCTTTTTGCCATGGGACGAGGACGAAACCGAGACGAAACAACTTGCCACGACCACGAACGTCGATGTTGAGAAATTCAATCGTCCGCGGCTGTTCGCCTTTCTCCGCGCCAACGGCGTGCGTGTTCGTCTGCCGATTACGAATGAGGAACTGCGCGCCGCCGCGCGCAAAGTAACGCTGGCGGAATTGCCCAACGAATAGGTTGCCTGCGGCTGCTTCATGGCCAGGCTTGACCCGGCCATGACGACGTTCCCTCCGTTTTTGTCGAGGAATTTTCCATGGCTTCGTTTTTTGATCTCGTCGCTCTCGCCGATCTTAAAGCCTGGCTCGACATTCAGTCGGACGATGATGACGCGCTTCTTGCAACGCTCATTGCTTATAGCGCTCTCACAGCGCCGCGTATCGCTCATTTACCGGCCGCAACTGACTTTCCGGCCGGAACGCGCCTGACGGTTATCGACGAATCCGGCTCCTGCTCGGCAGGAAATACGATCACCCTTGCGTGCGCCGCCTCAGACACGATCAACGGCGCGGCGAGCGCGATTGTCGATTCGGCATGGGGCTATCTTGCAGTCGAAAGCAATGGTGCGGACAGGTGGATTATCATCGATCAGCCGGCGAGCAATCTGACAGCACTTGGCATAGGCACGCCTGCTGATCCGGCGAATCCGCTCTCCGTTTATGGCGCCGACGCGCTCTTCAACAGCGGCAGCGACATCCGTATGAAAATCAACAAGGCATCTGCCTCAAACACTGCGTCTTTTCTGTTTCAGGATGGATTTTCCGGGCGTGCGGAAATCGGCCTGACCGGAGACGATGATTTTCATTTCAAAGTGTCTTCCGATGGTTCCGCCTTTCGCGATGGCATCACGATCGACAAGGCGACCGGTGCGGTGACGCTGGGCAATGCGCTTACCGCCGTAGCGGACGCGAATTACGCGGCGCGGCCGAGCGATCGCTTCATAGCCTATACGTCACTTTCGGCAGCGCGCATCGTGACGCTTCCTTCGGCATCATCTTTTCCCGCCGGTACGCCGCTGCGCATCGCTGATCTTTCCGGCAATTGCTCAGCGTCGAATACACTGACAGTCAATCCTGCTGGATCCGATGCGATCGATGGTGCGAGCTCGATGCAGCTTTCGAGTTCGCGGGGCTTCGCGACGCTGCTCTGCGACGGCAGCGGCAACTGGATCGTCATCGGGCGCAGCGCCAATATTGTGAGCTTCGAATCCGGCGGCAGCTATGTGCCATCGCCAGGGATCGTCTATGCGGATGTCTATCTGTTCGGTGCTGGTGGTGGCGGCGGTGGCGGAGCGCTTGAGGCAGCAAACACGGCTTGCAGCGGTGGCAGCGGCGGTGGTGGTGGTGGCTTCAACATGGGCAGCTTCACTGCCGCACAAATCGGCGCATCGCGGCCGGTTACGATCGGAGCGGGCGGTGCCGGCGGTGCGGCGGCGACATCGAGTACAAGTGCGGGATCGAATGGTGGTGCCGGTGGCCTATCCACCTTCGGCGCGCTCTTGCAAGCATCCGGCGGTGGCGGCGGCGCTGGAGGGCAGCTCAGCGCGACAAACTCCGGCGGCGGTGGTGGCGGCGGCATATGGGGCAATGGCAGCAGCGGCGTCGGCGCAACCGCCGGGACTGGTGCTTACTTTGCGGGCGCCGGCGGTTCAGGCGCGAGTGGAGGAGGTGTGCAGCCTGGAAACTCTTCAGGTTCTGGCGGTGGTGGCGGATCAGCGACCGGCAGCGGAGGCAATGGAGGTTCCGCGCCGAATGGAGGCGTGGGAGGCGGCGCAGGCGGCGGTATCAGTGCATCGAACGTCTTGCTGGCAACTGGAACGGGCGGCCGCGTTTTGGCCCTCTCGGGGGGCGAGGGCGGTAGCGCCGGAGCAAGTGGTTCGGTCAACGGCGGCGCGGGCGTCAGCCCGTCCGGTGGTTTCTCGTTTGCCGGCGGCGGTGGTGGCGGCGGATTCGCTGCAACCTCCGGTGCGGCGGGCTCCGGCGGCGCAGGAGCGACTCCATCCGGCGGTGGCGGCGGTGGCGGCTCTGCGCAAAACGGCCTTGCTGCCGGGACAGGTGGTGCTGGCGCAGCGGGGCTTTGCATCATCGTGGAGCATTTCTCTTGATTGATCCATTGAACGCTCGAAGCAGCAGCTTCTGACGAACATAAGATTCAATGGGCGTGAATCTCGACCGTCATTGCGAGGCGTGAGCGCCGAAGCAATCCAGCACTTTCGTCCATTTCATGGATTGCTTCGCTGCGCTCGCAATGACGCGGTTTGATTGAGTGTCGGCGAATTTGGCAGTCATCGCCCGCACGTTTCGTTGAGCATATGCGACAGGCAACGAAACGCAGAGCCCCGGAGAACCGCTCATGCACGTCTCGAGTCGTGGCCGCGCCTTCATCGGCGTGCAGGAAGGCTTGCGCCTTAAAGCCTATCGCGACAGCGGCGGTGTGTGGACCATCGGCTATGGCCATACGTCGATGGCTGGCGCACCGCATGTTCAATCAGGCATGAGAATCACAAAGGGAGAAGCCGACGCTATCCTCGCGCGCGATCTTCTCAAATACGAAGCCGAGGTGATGCGCGAGGTGAAACTGCCTCTGGTGCAATGCCAGTTCGATGCGCTCGTCTCCTTCACTTACAACTGCGGAGAAGGCTCGCTGCGCAAGGCCGTGTTCTTCGCGCATCTCAACAGCGGCAATGTCGCGGCCGTGCCTCATGTGATGCTGGAATTCGACACCGCAGCCGGGCGTGTTCTGCCCGCGCTCGTGCGCCGCCGCAAGGCCGAGGCGGCGATGTTTGAGGGACATTATCCAACACGCGCCGGGCTGCTGCTCGCGACGGTGATGCGCACGCACTGCATGGCCAGGGGATAGCGCCTGCGGTTTGAGGCTCGTGCCTCTCTCGGCCATCCACGAAGTCCGCGCATGACGCGCGAACTGGGCGCGTGCCTCGCTGCCGCTTCACCGTAGAAGGCGAAGGCTGCCTCGCGACTCTTTCTCGAACTGGAGTCATGTCAATGCAGATTGATCCACGTCTCGCCTTTGCTCTCAACGTGCTGTTGATGATCGTCTCGGGCATCGCGACAGGGGCGGTGCATTTTACCGGTATTGTGCCTGACCCGGTCGCCGCGCAGATTATCGGTTGGGCGGGCTTCGCGACCTTCATTCTTTCGACAGTGAACACGGCATTGCATGGTTATTCGGCGGCATCGTCAGGGCCATTCGTGGCTCGGCCAAACCGGCCTCCTCGGCCATCATCGAAGATCGTCTCGTTGCTGATTCTTGTGGCGCTGATTGCTGCAAGCGGGCTGCTGCCGAGTTCGCCGGCGCATGCCGCGCCTCTGAAATTCCATGCCGCGCCGCATTCCAGCATCAAGCACCATGTCCCGCCCAGGCAGAAGCTCTCGCTCAATCTCAATCTGCTTCTGACGCAATTGCAGAAAGTCTCGTTGCAGGATCTCCAGACGGCCAAGGCGGATGCCGATGCGCAGAAAGATGCCGTGGCTTCGACCTGCTATGCGCAGATCATAACGCTCGTCACCAATCAGGAGACAGCGCTCAAGGCGCAGCAGAACCTGCCCGACGTGCATGTCGTGACGACGTTCCAGCAGGTCCGCGATTTTGCGCTGGCGCTGCGGCAGGGTTCTCCACTCTCAACCGCCTGCGCGCCGCTCGCAAACGAAGTGAAAATGGATGTTCTGAACTTCGTTGCCGGCGTCACTGCGGGGTCGCTCTCGCTGGCTTCGTTTGGACTTTGATCATTCGGTGAGAGGATCTGCGCAATGCTTGATCTCGCTACGGTGAAACTCGGAAAGAAGCCGCCGAAGCACGATATGCGCGTGCCGATGCTCGCGCGTTATACCGCGAACCTGCCGCCAGCACCCGCACAAAGCAATTGGCTGAAAGGACGGGAAAGCGCTGATTTCGGCATGATGATGAATGATGAACTCGGCGATTGCACCTGCGCCGGCATGGGGCATGCGATCCAGACATGGACCTACGTCGCGACAGGCAAGATGGTGACGCTGCCGGATTCTGCGATCCTCGCACGCTACGAAATCTTCGGCTATCGACCGGACGATCCTTCGAGCGATCAGGGCGCTGTCGAAACAGATGTCCTGAATTACTGGTTGAAGGCTCCATTCGAAGGTCATGCCATCGATGGCTATGCGGCCTTGCAGCCAAGAGACATTCGGGATGTGCGCGACGCGATCTGGCTCTTCGGCGGCGCCTATATCGGCGTCGCGTTGCCGCTCGCTGCACAAAATCAAAGTGTCTGGACGGTGACGCCGCAAGGTTTTTCCGGCGATGGCGCGCCTGGCTCCTGGGGTGGCCATTGCGTTTATGTCGTCGGCTATGACAGCCGCTTCGTTCATTTCATCTCATGGGGCTGCATGATGCGCATGAGCTGGAATTTCTGGTGGGCCTACACGGATGAATCCTACGCAATCGTCTCATCCGACTGGTTTGCAGCAGGACGCAATGCGCCCTCTGGCTTCGACAAGAGTGCGTTGATGGCGGATCTCGCAACGCTGCGAGAAGCAGTGTGATGGCGATTTTTTGTCGCATGCAAATGCAGTTGTCATGCGCCAAACACGCGGAATTACCAAGTTTACGGGCGATTCAATGTCGCATGTACCAGCGTTTGTGGCTGTGCTAACCGCGCAAATTCGGTTCGGGCACAGAACTGGCAGTGTCACGAAATGCCCGGATTCCTGCCGCTTTTATGATGTTGGTTCATCGCCTGAACCGACGCGAGTGACAGACAGACTGGCTCCGGAATGTTGCGGCATTTCGGTGTTCCCATGATGACTGCCTCGAAATTTTCCGATGTATGCATCGATTTTTTTGAGTCAGCGCATGCGTATTCCGTACAGGCGTAAGAGTGAGGTATGATGAACTGCACGAAGTTCGATTTTCTGAAAGGTCCGAAGTGCTGGCGAAAAATTGTCGCATCGTCTCTTTTTATCGCGACAGCCTTCGCGTTTTCAGGGCACGCCGAAGCCCACACGATGAGACATCGGCACCCCCATCATCATCACTATTATCATCATAATCATCCGCATCATCCGCACCATCATCATCGGCGGCGCCATCATCGCCATCACTGGCATCATCACGGACATCATTCCGTTCGCCATGAGTGGCGGCATCGGCATTACCATTCCGCGGCACGAAGCCGCGATCCGAGAGTCTGGCGCGCGACTGCCAATGAAGGAAATTCGCGGGTGCTTGCCGTGGCATCGCATTTTGTCGGCGATCGCAATCCAACCGGCTTTCACGGACCCTGGTGCAAAGCCTTCATCAATATGATTGCGCGGAAGACGGGGCATTTCACCAACGCGTCGCTGCGCGCGGTTGATGCGCTTCACATGGGCTATCGCGTCAAGTCTCCAAGGCCAGGTGATGTGGCCGTCATGCGCTCGCATGCGACCTTCTTTGCCGGCTATGGCGGTCGCGGTTTTCTGGGGCTCGGTGGCAATCAGAGTCATCATCGGGTGACGGTCAGCAGCTATCCGCTCAGTCGCGTCATTGCGTGGATCAGGCTTCGGTAAGACACTAAAGAGTCAGGCTTTGCGGCTTCGCGTTCGCGCGAGGCCGCATGCCGCGTTTTTGTCAGACAAAGTGTTTTCAGGAAACGATGTAGGGCCTTCTGTCTGAAAGATGCATGCCTCGAACGCCTTTCTGGCGGCGCATATCATAAGTTCCTGCCAATTCATCCCGAACGCATTTTGATCCGCCGCCTTTTCCAGCGGCGGCTTTTGCGTGCGCGTTTCATCGCGTGGCGGGGATGCTTTCGCGGTCATGTCTCAAGCAGTGCACCGTGCGAAAGGACGCAGCATGAAAATCATTTGCGGAGGAAAGGCGTAAGTCCATGACGAATGGTATTTTGGTCACGCTTGCGGTCGGCTTTGCGGGAACTCTGATTGGCGCAGTGTCCGCCATCGTCGTGGCGTTGATCGACAGGCAGCCGTCATTGGCAGCGACGGTCGATGCACATATCGGCGTGTTGATCGAGATTTACGAACGGACCATCGGCGAGTTGCGCGCGGAAATCGGCAGGCTTGAGGAAAAGATCGACTATTACGAAAAGACGATCAGCGATTTGCGCGATCACATCGACAAGCTCGAAGGCAAGATCGATGTGCTGCAATCGCGATTGAAGGAAGCGAGTGCGACGGCCTTGTAGCTGACACTTGATAACTGGCGTTTGGCGCGATTTCCCGGATTTCCGGCGAGCCCCGTCCCTTCATGAGGGACGGGGGCTTTTTTTGCGTTTTGATTCCCTCCACCCGGCGAGGCCCGTCAGAAGGCAGTCTCGAACAGGCGCATTCCAATGCCGGTCAAACTGTTTTAGAAAGACTCTAACGAAAAATGGGGGCGATGCCGGCGCGATAGTCATGCCGGGACAAGTTGGGGCGTCGTGAGCCCGGATTTTCTTCTCTGGAGACGAGCAATGAGCACGATCTATGATTTTTCCGCGCGGAGATTAGGTGGTGACGGGTCGTCTCTCCGGGATTTCGAAGGTCGGGTTCTCCTCATTGTGAATGTGGCGAGCAAATGCGGCTTCACGCCGCAATATCAGGGGCTGGAGGCGCTATATCGCGAATATGGGCCGAAAGGCTTTGCCGTTCTTGGCTTCCCCTGCAATCAGTTCGGCAGTCAGGAACCCGGCGACGCCGGGGAGATCGCGCGGTTCTGCTCGACCACTTATGACGTTTCGTTTCCGATGTTCGACAAGATCGACGTCAACGGCAATGGTGCGCATCCTCTTTATAAGTTTCTTAAGGCGGAGCATGCGGGAATTCTGGGCACCGAGCCGATCAAATGGAACTTCACCAAGTTCCTCATCGACCGGGAAGGGCGGGTCACGGCCCGTTTTGCGCCTGTAACCAAGCCGGCCGATCTCGCGCCGGAGATTGAAAAGCTGCTTTAGGGCCGGTTGCGGCAAGGAAGCATGCGGAGCTGCCCGGCAGCGGAGTTGCCATAGGTGTCGGGCGTGGCTAACAGAGGCATTCGGATGGCTTTGGTCGCCGCGCCGCCTGTTCCGGCGTAAACCAAGCTTAATCGGCCCCGAGAAAAAGGAGAAAAGGATGGCCCTGCGGCTCGATGGGCTGGCCCCTGATTTTGCCACCGCCTTCGCTGCGCTTCTCGCCATGAAGCGCGAGACGGCCGAAGATGTCGATCAGGCGGTGCAGAAGATCATTGCGGACGTGAGGGACCGGGGCGATGCGGCGCTCATCGATTATTCCGCGAAATTTGACCGTGTCGACCTCGCCAAGACCGGCCTTGCGGTGTCTGCGGCGGAGATTGCGGCCGCGCAGGCGGCGGTGACGCCGGAGGCGCTAGAGGCGCTGCGCCTCGCGCATCAGCGGATCACCAGCTTCCACGAAAAGCAGCGGCCGCATGACGAGGTGTTCACCGATGCACTCGGGGTCAAGCTCGGCTGGCGCTGGCGCGCCATTGAGGCGGCGGGCCTTTATGTGCCGGGCGGCACGGCGAGCTATCCGTCCTCCGTCCTTATGAATGCCGTGCCGGCGAAGGTGGCAGGCGTCGCGCGCCTCGTCATGGTCGTTCCTGCGCCGGACGGGCACATCGAGCCGCTGGTGCTGGCTGCCGCCGCGCTGGCCGAGGTTGACGAGATTTATAGGGTCGGCGGCGCCCAGGCGGTTGCCGCGCTCGCCTATGGGACGAAGACGATTGCGCCCGTCTCCAAGATCGTCGGGCCGGGCAATGCTTATGTCGCGGCGGCGAAGCGGCGGGTCTTCGGCGCGGTGGGGATCGACATGATCGCCGGGCCTTCCGAAGTGCTGATTATGGCCGATCGCACCGCAAATCCCGAGTGGATCGCTGCCGATCTCCTGGCCCAGGCCGAACATGACCGCGCGGCGCAATCCATATTGATCACCGATAGCGCGGCGTTGGCGGATCAGGTGGAAGCGGCGGTCGAAAATCAACTGGCGAGCCTGCCGCGCAAGGAGATAGCGGGGGCGAGCTGGCGCGACAATGGCGCGATCATCCTTGTGCCGTCTCTCGCCGAAGCCCTGCCGCTTGCCGACCGCTTCGCAGCCGAGCATCTTGAAATCATGTCGGTTGACGCCGATGCGCTTGCCGCGCGCGTCGTCAATGCAGGTGCGATTTTCATCGGCGGACATACGCCGGAAGCGATCGGCGATTACGTCGGAGGGTCAAACCATGTGCTGCCGACGGCCCGTTCAGCGCGCTTTTCCTCCGGCCTCAGCGTGCTCGATTTTATGAAGCGCACGTCCATTTTGAATTGCAGCCCGCAGAGCCTCGCGGCGATAGGGCCGGCTGCGGTTATACTTGGCAAGGCGGAGGGGCTCGATGCACATGCCCGTTCCGTCGCTTTGCGTCTGGATCATATGGCGCCATGACGGAAGACGAGCCGAGCCGGCGCAATCGTCTTGTATCGGTGGCGCTCGACGAGGCTTCGATCGGTCGTGGCACGTCCGATCAGGAACATGAGCGGCAGATCGCCATCTACGATCTGATCGAGGAGAACAGCTTTGGGCTGCCAGGTCTCGATGACGGTCCCTATGCGCTCAAAATCGCTCTGCATGATTCAAAACTCGCCCTCGAAGTTTGCTCCGAAAAGGGCGAGTTTCTCAGCGCGCACATACTGTCGCTGACGCCTTTTCGCGGTCTTCTCAAAGATTATTTTCTTGTCTGTGAGAGCTATTATGCGGCGATCCGCACGGCGACCCGCGCGCAGATCGAGGCCATCGATATGGGGCGCCGCGCGGTCCACAATGAGGCTGCCGAGCTCCTTCTGGAGCGCCTGAAGGGCAAGATCGACTGCGACATCGATACGGCCCGGCGGATTTTCACCCTCGTCACGGCGCTGCACTGGAAAGGCTGAAGCCGTGTCCAATGGTGACGCAGGCAGCGCATTTCCGCCGCAACCGGCGCGCATCCGGCGTCCACAGGCGGTTCTTTTCGCCTGTTCGGAGAATGGCCTGCGCTCGCCCATGGCCGAGGCTTTCGGCCGTTACTATTTTGGCCGCGGCATCTATTTTGCCTCCGCCGGCGTGCGCAGGGGCGAACTCGATCCGCTGGCCGCGGCGGTGATGGAGGAAGTTGGGATCAATATCGCCCGGCATCGCCCGCATACCTTCGAGGATCTCGAAGACGCGAGCTTCGATGTCATCATAACATTGTCTCCCGAGGCGCATCACAGGGCGCTGGAATTCACCCGCACTTTGGCTGTGGATGTCGTCTACTGGCCGACGCTCGATCCTTCGGTGGTGGAAGGCGCCCGCGAGCATGTGCTGCAAGCCTATCGATCCGTTCGTGACTCGCTGGCGGACCGCATAAATCTCTTTTTCGATCCGCGGCCTGTGCCGCCGCGGGATGAGACCGGAAAGCCCTCGGTCGACGCTTAACATGGGTCGATTTAGCGCTGCGCAGCTTCCGGGTCCTCTCGGCAGGTCGTTCCGGCAAGGGCGTTGCGATCAATCGGAAGTCGGTTACTATCGGCGCGCCCAAACTGGCGGAAATGCTCAGCCTGTCAGGAATCGAAACGACCCTGACGATTGGTCTTGAGGGACGGAGGCTCCGATATTCATGCTGCAATCTTTTAATCGCAAATCCTTCGCTTTCGCCGTAGCGACGGCATTGGCGTCCCTCACCTTGCAGGTGGGCGTGGCGCATGCCGCGGGACCCTTCGCGAAATTTGCCGGCCAATGGCGCGGCAGCGGCAAAATCACGGTGTCCAATGGTCCGCAGGAATCCATTCGCTGCCGCGGGACTTACCAGGCCGGGAACGCTGGCACAGTGCTGGGGCAAAATCTGGTTTGCGCCAGCCGGAGCTATAAATTCGACGTGCGGAGCGAAGTTCAGGCGCAAGGCAGCAAGGTTTCAGGCACCTGGAGCGAAACGACGCGCGGCGTGTCGGGCGACGTCAGCGGCCATGTCGGGAATGGAACCATTCAGGCCGTCGTCTCCGGCGGCACTTTTACGGCCGGTCTGGCGCTGACCGTTCACGGCAACAGACAATATGTGACGATCCGGCCCCAGGGAGCGACAGATGTCACCGGCGTATCGGTGACGCTCAGGCGCGACTGATAGGGTTTTAAGACGCTCCGGCCTTGCGGCGGCGTTTCCGCTCTGCCCAGCTATAGAGCAGCATGATCGTCGGCCGCAGAATTGTGAGGTCGGCGACCAGCGCCATGAGCATGGCGAAGGCGCTGAGCCAGCCGAACAGACGCAACGACGGCAGGTTGGAAAAGACCGTCACGAACAGACCGCAGGCCAGCACGATCGATGTCAGGATCACGGCGGGGCCAACCAGCACGGTTGCCCGCTCGACGCCGATCGCCGGATCTTCGTCGGGCAGATGTTCGAGCCGCAGGCGGTTCAGGAAGTGAATCGTCGCGCTAAGGCCCAGACCGAAGGAAACGGTGAGCGCAACAACGCTGGCGAATTGCAAACCCATGCCCATCGCCAGAAGCAGCGCGCCCGATGCAAAGACCGGGAAAATCGCCGGCATGACGGCCGCCAGCATGACGATCGGCGAGCGGAAGCAAAGGCCGATGAAAGCCGCGACAAAGACAATCTCGATCGTCAGCCCGTGATTGAGTTTCTCGATCATGCGGGAACTGTTGCGCGCGGCGATGACCGCAAGGCCAGTGACGGCGATGTTGTAGCCCTTGTGCTGCGCTCGTATCACGTTCAGCGATTTGTCGAGCGAATTGACGATTGGCAGCAGACGGCTCGAATCGACATCGGGCACGCGGCCCTCGACGACGACTGCGGTCTTGTCCGCAGATACGAAGCGGCGCGTCAGATAGCGCGGCAGCAGGTTGACATATTCCTTCAGCGTCGCGACGTCGGATTTTCCGGCCTTTTCGGCGAGCCAGCGGCGTAGCGTTTCGAGCGACCAGACATTCCCCACGCCGGGCTGTTTCGCCAAAGTGTCATGGACAGCCTTGATCGTCGCCAGAGTCTCGGGAGAATAGAGAGACTCGCCCTTCGGGAACTCGATGAGAACGTCGATGGGGCTCGCGCCGGTCAATTTGGCGTCAAGGCGCTTGTTCGCCTGGATGGCGTTTTGATTGTTCGGCACCTGATCGGCGAGCTGGTAGCGCGGCTGCAAGGTCGCGTAGACGGAGCCGAGCCCCGCGACCACGAGAACGCAAATCAGGCTGTAAAGCCCCGGCCGGTGGACCATGCGGGTGGCGATCCAGCCGCAAAACCGCCGCAGCGCATCGACGGCAAGATCAGTGCCTTTCACCCGCGAGACGAACGCGGCCTCCCGGCGCAAAAGGAAAACACCGAGCAGCGGCAGAAAGATCAGAACCGACAGCATCGCAATGATGGTTGCGATCAGGCCCGCTTCGCCAAACGCCTTGATGAGATCGGAATCGGAAAAGGTCAGCGCGACGAACGACAGGGCGGCGGTGGCGTGCGTCAGCACGCATGCCGGGCCGACGACAGAGATCGCCGTTCGCAACGCCTGGGATTTACTGTCTCCGGCTAGTATTCGATCGCGCGCCGCAAAGGTAAGCTGCATCGAATCCGAAAAGCTGATGACCATGATGAGCGGGGTCATCACATTCAGGAACATATTGAGCTGGAATCCGAGCCAGCCGAGAGAGCCAAGCGCCAGAAGAATAGCGAGCAGGGGTGGCGCCGTCGCGATGATCATAAAGGAGATGCGGCGGAAGAAGAGAATCGCGATGAGGCAGCCGCCGGCAAAGCCAATGGTGTTGTACAGCAGCCGGTCGCGCTCGACCGCATTGCGGATCGCGAGCTGCATCACCGGGACGCCGGAGAGCTCGTAATTCAGGTGCGTTCCGGCAAGATCGTCGTGCATGGCGGAGCGGATCTCGCCGACGACGTGTCCCAACTCATTGCCGCGCGCGACCTTCGGATCGAGCGACAGCACCATCAAGGTGAGCTTGCCATCGTCCGACAGTAGCTTGCCACGCAGGATCTCGTTCGCCTTCACCTTCTGGATGAGGGCGTTATAGGCAGGGCCTTCCGGCGGCAATGTATCGGGGAAGAGTGGGCGCGGAATATGCCCCTGCTCGGGTGGCTCGCGCGCCGAGAAAATCGAAATGATGCCGCGCGTGCCTTCGATCAGTTGCAAATCCTGGACAAGATTGCCCAGCTTTTCCACCGAATTTCTTTGCAGGAGGCTGTTGCCTTCGACCACCACAAGCACGTCGAATTCAGAAGAGGGAAACCGCCGCGTCACCTCCTCATACTGATGAAAGGCCGGCGTATTCGAGCGGAAAAGCTGGCTCAGCGAATCATCGACCTGGATGCGGCCAACGCCGAAGGCGGCGCCGATTGCGAGTAGCGCAAAGATTGCGGCGATCACATAGGGAAAGCGGAGAGAAATGAGCCCCATCCGCTCCAGCCCGAAGGCCAGGCGGGGAAGATGCCGATCGGGTGGCGGAGGCGTGAGAGGTTCCTTGGCCGCCATCTCGTCCAGCATTTCGGAGTCTTGCTTCGACAGGGCTTATCTCCACCGATTCGCGACTTCATGCACTGTAGAGGCCATGTGAACCTCTGGCCAGATACTCGCCGCGCCACCGCCCATAGCTATGCCGCCGGGCGAAAGGGATCAAAAGACTGAGACATAAGGCAGCAGCTACCGGGGAGCGCAAGCGGCTTTTTGAAGGACTAAATCGAGCGAGACGGCGCCAATCACGCTGACTTCAAATCAAACCGGCCTGAGCGCAAGTAATGCAATCAATTCCAACACGTTGAAGCCGGACTTCAGCGCAGGGCCGGGAGCAATCCTCTGCCTATGATTATCCGGCAATTCGGCTGAAGAATGGCAGTCCGGTCTTGCGTCGGCGCACCAAAGCCTTAAATTATCTGACGTAATCGAAGTTCACTCGTTTCCAGCAAAATACATGACGTTCGTAGACGCTCTCGAGGTTCCCGGCCGCAAAACCGGGCAGATCAAATTGCATGGCGCGGAAGCCTTTGAAGGCATGCGCAAGGCAGGCCGGCTGACGGCCGAGGTTCTCGACATGCTCACGGAGCATGTGCATCCGGGCGTGACGACGGATTTTCTCGATAATCTCGTCTTCGACTTTGCGCTTTCGCACAATGCCTATCCCGCGACGCTCGATTATCGCGGCTACCGCAAATCGATCTGCACTTCCATCAATCATGTCGTGTGCCATGGTATTCCGGACAGGAAGCCGCTGCGCGAGGGTGACATCGTGAACATCGACGTGACCCTCATCGTCGATGGCTGGCACGGCGATTCAAGCCGCATGTATCTGGTCGGCGAGGTTGCCAGGCGTTCGCAGCGGCTTGTCGAAGTCACTTACGAGGCGCTGATGCGTGGCATCGCCGCCGTCAAGCCCGGAGCCACCACTGGCGACATCGGCGCTGCGATTCAGGACTATGCCGAATCCGAGCGTTGCTCGGTCGTACGTGACTTTTGCGGCCACGGCATCGGCAGGCTGTTCCATGACGAGCCGAACATCCTCCATTACGGTCGGCGCGGCGAAGGGACCATGCTGAAGCCAGGCATGCTTTTCACCATCGAGCCGATGATCAATCTCGGGCGTCCGCACGTCAAAATTCTATCTGACGGATGGACGGCAGTGAGCCGTGACCGCTCGATGTCGGCGCAATTCGAGCATACGATCGGCGTGACGGAAACGGGCTATGAGAATTTCACCGTTTCGCCAAAAGGCTTGCATCAGCCGCCCTATCGGTCCGCGGATGCCCAATGACGAAAGCGCCGGTTTCCGCTTCACAGGTTTCCGGCTCCCCGCATTATCTCGGTCATAGGGAAAGATTGCGGGAGCGGCTGAAGACGGCCGGCGGAGATTCCCTTGCCGATTACGAAATGCTCGAACTCATTCTGTTTCGCGCCATTCCGCGGCGGGATGTGAAGCCGCTCGCCAAGGCCCTGCTGGCGCGCTTCGGCTCTTTCCCGGAGGTGGTTGCGGCGCGTCCCGAGAGGCTGAAGGAAATCGAGGGGATAAGCGAGGCGGCGATCGTTGAGATGAAGATCGTCTACGAGGCTGCAAAGCGCTTCGCCAAAACGGTGGTCCGGGATCGGCATGTGCTGGCGAGCTTTTCAGCGGTTTTCGATTATTGCCGCACTGCAATGGCCTTCCTTGACCACGAAGAATTCCGCATTCTGTTTCTCGACAAGAAGAACGTGTTGATCGCCGACGAAGTGCAGGGCGTCGGCACCATTGATCATGCGCCCGTCTATCCCCGCGAGATCATGCGTCGCGCATTGGAGCTCAACGCGACCGCAATGGTTCTCGTCCATAATCATCCTTCCGGCGACCCCAATCCCTCCGGTCCCGATATTCAGATGACGCGGGAGATCGTCACGCTCGGCAAATCGCTGAACGTGCTTGTACACGATCATTTGATCATTGGCCGGGAAGGCATCACGAGCTTCAAGGGGCTGCAACTGATCTGAGAAGCCGTCGCTGGCTTTGTTGCAGTGCCAAACGGCTCCAGGGAAAGATCTGTCAACTTTTTCCGCGCATTGTCAGGCAGGAAAATTCGTGCCGCGGTTTTGATTCCATCAGGACCGGAACAGCCCTGGCCTTTCAGGGACGCGAATCGAGAGCGTCGGGGGGCTGCGGGATGGCTGAGGGCAAATGTTAACACGTCACCACTATGCCTTTCAGCGTCAAAACTCCGGCGGTATCGCGTGACTGCGCCTCGGGCCAATACATCTCCTTGAACCTGCGGATGATGCAATGAAGCGCGGTCAACACGATCAGACCAATCCGCACGGCATTGCGCGCAAGGCGATCATCTTTCGCTATCTGCTCCCCGCTGTCATTATCATCGCGGCCGCTGTGGCGACGGTCTGGCAGACAGAAGATGGCGCATTCACCTTCCGCATCGCGCTTTTTGGCGCCCAGCAACGCGTCAACATTCTGCTTCTGGCGTTCACGCTTTGCTTTTCCGGCTTCATGGTTTTCCGCTCGCGACGGACTGTCGCGCGGTTCTCCGAAAGGATGGAGAAAGCAAAATTGGCCGCGGGGCGCGATGTGCTCTCGGGCCTTCCCAATCGAGCCTTGTTCAACGATCTCGTCGATGCTGAAGTCGCCCGCTGCCGGCGCAGCGGCAGTCAATTCGCGCTGTTCTATATCGACCTTGATCGTTTTAAGGAAACCAATGACAGCTTCGGCCATGAAGCCGGCGATCAGTTGATTGTCGCCGTGGCGGAGCGTCTCGCCAAGACGTTGCGTGGCAGCGATTACATCGCGCGAATTGGTGGTGACGAGTTCGCAGTATTGCAAACGGGTGTGAGGGATCCGCGCGATTGCGCAAAGCTTGCCCGCCGCATCATAGATAAAATGAGCGCGCCATTCGATCTTATGGGCCAGCAATTCTATGGCGGATTGTCGATCGGCATCGCCCTGTATCCACAAAATGGCGACGATCGCGTGGGTCTGATGCGGTTTGCTGATCTTGCGCTCTATCGCGCGAAACACGAAGGCCGCAACAGATTTGCGTTTTTCGAAGACAAGAACGGTGAGGAAATCCGTCTGCTACAGAATGCCGAAGATGATCTGCGCGCGGCGATCGAAAACGACAAGCTCTTGCTGTTTTATCAACCGATCGTGTCAGCTTGCGGCAAACGTCTTCTCGGGGTCGAGGCCCTCGTGCGTTGGGAGCATCCGGAGCAGGGATTTTTGACGGCGGAGCGCTTTGTCGGCCTTGCGGAGGAACGGGGGCTCATCGTGCCGCTCGGCGAGTGGGTGCTCCGCAAAGCCTGCTGCGACGCCAAACGCTGGCCCGGCCTTTACGTTGCCGTGAATGTTTCGCCGATCCAGTTCCGTCAGAAGGATTTCGTCGCGTCAGTCGAAGCCATTCTTGCGGAAACGGGGCTTGAGCCGCAGCGTTTGGAACTCGAACTCACGGAAGGCGTCGTCATTTCCGATGCTGATCTTGCCGAACGTTCGATCATGGATCTGCGGGCTCTCGGCGTCCGCATGGCGCTCGACGATTTTGGCTGCGGCTATTCCAGCCTGATCTATCTGCGCCGTTTCGCTTTCGACAAGATCAAGATTGATCGCGTTTTCCTCGAATCGATGGAGCCACAGGGCGAGAGCGCCATCATCGTCGAGTCCATCGTTCACCTTGGCCGTGCTCTCGGACTGACTGTCACGGCGGAAGGCATAGAAACGGTGGAGCAGGCGAAATTCCTGCACAGCATTGGTTGCGATGAGTTGCAGGGCTTTCTGTTCGCACCGCCTCTGGCGGCAGCGGAGATCGACCGGAAATATACGCAATCCATCGCCGGGAAACCGATCTGCTCTCTCGAGGCAGTGGAATACGATTGGTGCCATTGCGAGAAGCAAAGCGACGAAGCAATCCAGGGGGTTGGAAGAAGCTGGATTGCTTCGCGGAGCCTGTCATCGGGCCGGCCGAAGGCCGGACCCGTTGGTTCGCAATGACGATGCGCGGGTGCTCTAATTGAGCCGCAGCTCGGTTCTTATCCTCAATTCCGATGGCTTGAGCAATTTCGAGTGGCCGATCCGCACGCTATGCAAAGGGCCGTCCAGTTCCTTGCGCCAGAATGTCAGAAAGCGGACGAGGACAGGGAACTCAGGCGCTATGTCGTAATCCTGCCAGATGAATGTCTGCAACAGGCTCGGATGATCCGGCATGCGATAGAGAATTTCTGCCGTCGTGAGGCCGTAGCCGGCAAGCTGCTTTATGAACTGCGGCGAAACCTGATGTTCGCCTTCGGGATCTTGCGCCATCGACGAGGTCTCCGAGGACTCCGTTTCTTCGATGATTCATTCGACTCCCGCAAAATTAACGAAGCATTGCCGAGGCGACCCGCTCAACAGGATTTATGACAGGTTTGTCCATACGCTTTCAGAGTTTGCTCGAAAACGCTTTGGCGGCGCGCGGCGGCTTTCGCCGCATCGTGGCGATGATCTCGGCCAGAATCGCCACAGCGATTTCGCCGGGGCTGACAGAGCCTATATCGAGCCCGATCGGAGCATGAATCGCAGCAAGCTGCGCGTCCGAGAATCCAGCGGCGCACAAGCGCTCCAGCCGCCTTGCATGGGACTTTTGCGAGCCGAGCGCGCCGACATAGAAGCATTGGGCTTCAAGAGCCATGGCAAGCGCAGGATCATCGATTTTCGGATTGTGGCTCAGAGTCGCGACAGCGGTAAATGGATCGAGGCTCATCTGCGGGAGCGTGTCCTGCGGCCAGGCGGCGATGACTTCAACATCGGGGAAGCGTTGCGGAGTCGCAAAGGCGGAGCGGGGGTCGATGATAATGATGTCGAGATCGGCGAGCCTCGCCATGGGAGCCAACGCTTGCGAAATGTGGACTGCGCCGATGGTGATGAGACGGCGGCGTGGCACGCGAACGAGCAGGAAGAGGGAGCGCCCCGCGATTTCTACAATGCCGCTTTTGCCGAGGCGCAAGCGTTCTTCGATGGCTTCGGCAAGCGGATCGGATGCAAACTCTGCCTCTGGCACAAGGCGCTGTTCGCCGTTCTCGAGATCGGTCACGAGGGCTGCCGCGCGCCGCGCGGCCTGCGCGGCATTGAGTGCGGCAAGGTGAGCGCGCAGCATCAGCTCACTCTTTCAATATAGACCTTGATGCGGCCGCCGCACGAAAGACCTGCCTGCCAGGCCATTTCATCGGCAACGCCGAACTCAAGCAGGCGCGGCGCGCCATGTTCGATAACTTCGGCAGCTTCGGTGATCACCTCCGCTTCGACGCAGCCGCCTGAAACCGAGCCGAGAAAACGGCCGTCTCTGTTGATAATGAGATGGCTGCCGGCCGGCCGCGGCGCAGATCCCCAGGTTTCGATGACTGTTGCGAGAGCGAACATTTGGCCGGCTTCCGCCCATGCCTGAGCCTCGCGCAAGATCTCATCATCCGAAGCGAGCATGAACCCTTCCGTTAACAACACGTCCTGAATTTAGCCGACTCTGGCCAAGCTCAACATATAGCGTTTTCAGGCGAAGCGGCTTCCCGTTCGCGTGAAGAAAGCGTGTCAGAACAGGTAATGGAGTCGCAGCGATTGGGGGAAAGCTCGCGTACATGTGACCGATCCGCATAAAAAAATCGCGCGGCCCGAAGGCCGCGCGACATTTCAAGCTTTGGCTGGGCCATCGTGCCGGCGATTAAGCCGTAGCCTGATGTTTCAGCCGTACGGTCAGGCTCAGTGACGCCCGCCGTGGCCGCCACCATGGCCACCGCCGTGTCCACCACCATGACCGCCACCGCGCATCCCACCGTGGTGGCCGCCGCCATGACCGCCACCGCGCATCCCGCCGTGATGGCCGCCGCCACCATGATGTCCACCTTGCCAGCCGCGATGGCCACCCTGCCAGCCGCGATGGCCACCGTGCCAGCCGTGATGTCCGCCGTGCCAGCCGCCATGGCCATGCCAGCGCCAGCCGTGCCAGCCGCGAGGACCGCCCCAGCCGTAGCCGCGACGCCATGCATATCCGCACCAGTACCAGCCCGGACCATGCCAGCCGCTCAGATAGAAGCAGTAATTTTGGCCGCCGAAGAAGAACTGTGTCTTCTCGATCGGCGCAAAATTCTGCATCATCTGCTGCACGGCCGTTTGGTCGCTTATCGGGGCTGCAACAGCAATCGAAACCATGGAGCTTGCGGCCAACGCGCCGGCCGCAAGAGTTGAAAGAAGACGCATTTTCAACCTCCCTTGTGTTCCGCTCGGTGAATCACCGAATCGATTTTCGAAAGCAGTTTGAAACAGGCGGTATGCGGGGCTCGCGCCTCGAATACTCAGTGATGATGCCCTCCGTGACCATGTCCACCCCAGCCGCCGTGACCGCCCCAGCCGCCATGGTGTCCACCCCAGCCGCCGTGGCCGCCCCAGCCATGATGGCCATGCCAACCGCCGGGTCCGCCCCAGCCGCGACCCCAGCCACGACCCCAGCCCCAGGCCCACGGGCCGCCCCAGCCGTAGCCGCGACGCCACGCATAGCCACACCAGTACCAGCCCGGGCCTCGCCAGCCAGTTCCGTACCAGCAATAAGGATTGCCGCCCCAATAGCCGCCCCTGTAGGGATAATATTGGACGTTTTCTATCGGTGACGTTGGCGTGGTTTGAAACGCAGTGCCTGGATCGGCGAGAGGCGCCGCAGCAGCAATCGAGACCATCGAACTCGTGGCCAGGGCAATTGCTGCAAGTGTTGAAACAGGACGCATTCTTATCTCCCTCACTCGATGGAGCTGTCCGGCGCCGGAAAGAATGCGGCGTCGGGTTCTGAGATGTTGGGATGCATCGCGGCAGCGCCGCGAAAAGGCATCGAAACAATGGCGTCAAGCTATGTTTTATCGCATGAACGGAAGATGAAGATTCAACGCCCGAGGCTTGACTGATTCCAACACTCTGCATCCAGGGCACGCGGCCTTGCTAACCAAAAAGGCTTTCGTTCGAACGTTCCTTGTCCCGCTTCAGCCACGGTTGAAAGACGAGCGCGCCGCGCAGCAGCCCTGGCGGGGCAATCGCCGCTTTTGACCCGGACAATTCACGGGCATGCAATTGGTTTCGTCTGAAAGACTGGCTGATTTTGCAGGCATGCCGACGACGATGAACAGCATGTGAACAGCGCGCAGACATGCTAAAGAGAATTTGTTGTCCGGCCTTCCAGACGCCGTTTTTCCTGTTGGAATAGATTGAATGAGCTTCAGATCGATCTACACGCATGGGTTCGTCAGAGTTGCGGCCTGCACGCACCGGGGCCGCGTCGCGGAGCCTGCGGAGAATGCGTCAGCGATCCTCAAGATGCTTGCGCCCTTGCATGAACGTTCGGTGGCCGTCGCCGTGTTTCCTGAACTGGCGTTGTCCTCCTATGCGATCGATGATCTGCTTCTTCAGGAGAGTTTGCTGGCCGGCGTCGTAGCCGCGGTTGAATTTCTGGTCGAAGCCTCAAAGGATCTGACGCCTCTGATTATCGTCGGCGCACCCTTGCGGCATGAAGCGCGGCTATACAACTGCGCGCTTGCCATCCATCGCGGCCGGCTTCTCGGCGTCGTGCCGAAAGTCTATTTGCCGAATTATCGCGAATTTTATGAACATCGCCATTTCGCATCCGGCGCTGGAACGGAAGGCAACGAAATCAGAGTGGGCGCATTGCGCGCGCCATTCGGACCCGATCTCGTTTTCACTGCGGAAGATGTCGACAATCTCGTCGTCCATGCCGAGATCTGCGAGGACCTCTGGATTCCGATTCCGCCGAGTTCGTCAGCGGCGCTCGCGGGTGCGACTGTTCTTGTCAATCTTTCGGCCAGCAACATCACGATCGGCAAAAGCGATACGCGCCGCTTGTTGTGTCAGGCGCAATCGCAGCGCTGCCTCGCTGCTTACCTTTATGCCGCCGCAGGGGTCGGCGAATCGACGACGGACCTCGCCTGGGACGGTCAGGCGCTGGTTTTCGAGAACGGCGCACTTTTGGCCGAGTCGCCGCGTTTTCAGGATCAGGGCCATTATGTGCTGGCCGATGTCGATCTCGATCTTCTGATGCAGGAGCGTTTGCGTCATGGCACGTTTGACGACAACCGGCGCAATGCTGCCGTGTCGCCGGGCTTTCGACGCATCGGCTTTCGTCTCTCGCCATCATCCGCGGATGTCGGGCTCGAACGTGTGGTCGAACGCTTCCCGTTCGTGCCGGCCAATCGTGAGAGATTGGCGCAGGATTGCTATGAGGCCTATAACATACAGGTCGTCGCGCTCGAACAAAGGCTTGCGGCTGCGGGCGTCGCGAAGCTTGTCATCGGCGTCTCCGGCGGACTTGATTCGACTCATGCGCTGATCGTCGCTGCGAAGGCGATGGACCGGCTGGGCCTGCCGCGCAGCAATATCCTCGCCTTTACCATGCCTGGCTTCGCGACGAGCGAGGCGACAAAAACCAATGCGCACGCCCTGATGCGCGCCCTCAATGTCGAAAGCCATGAACTCGACATCAAGCCTGCGGCACGTCAGATGCTGGCGGACATCGGGCATCCTTTTGCCAGTGGCGAGAAGCGCTACGACGTAACCTTCGAAAATGTTCAGGCAGGGTTGCGGACGGATTATCTGTTCAGGCTTGCAAACATGCACCATGCGCTGGTTCTCGGCACCGGCGATCTTTCAGAACTCGCGCTTGGATGGTGTACCTACGGCGTCGGCGATCAGATGTCCCATTATGCCATCAATTCCGGCGTGCCGAAGACGTTGATTCAATATCTGTTGCGCTGGACAATCGCGACGAAGCAATTCGACGAAGGCGTGCTCGCGACGCTCAAGCGTATTCTTGCAACGGAGATTTCGCCGGAACTGGTGCCTTCGGATGCGGGCACTGTGCAGAGCACGGAGGCGGCGATCGGTCCTTACGAGTTGCAGGACTTCAATCTTTATTATGTCCTGCGGCATGGCTTTCGGCCGGGCAAAATCGCCTTTCTCGCGCATCATGCCTGGGCCGGGATCGAACGCGGACAATGGCCACAGGATTTTCCGCTAGATCAACGCAAAGCTTACGACCTCGCGTCGATCCGTCATTGGCTGGAAATTTTCATCAAGCGGTTCTTCGGAGCAAGTCAGTTCAAGCGCTCGGCCTTGCCGAATGGGCCGAAGGTCGTCGCGGGAGGCGCCTTGTCGCCGCGCGGCGACTGGCGCGCGCCTTCCGATGGCAATGCGAACACCTGGCTAGCCGATCTTGAAAAGAACGTGCCGCGCAACTGGTGAAATGCGGGCCGCTCACGCCGCCGGCGTGGCGTCTTTTACAAGATGGACACTGAAGAGGTTGTCCGGGTCGGTCCAGACGTTTTGCGGCGCATAGCCGGCTTCCCGCGCCAGATCCTGAAACTGCGCAATCGTATATTTGTGCGAGTTCTCCGTATGGATCGCCTCGTCCTTCCGGAAGGCGAAGCGCTCGCGGCCGATTTCGACGGTCTGGGCGCAGCGGCTGACGAGATGCATCTCCATCCGTCCCAGTGCATCGTTCCAGCGTGCGCGATGGACGAATTGGTCGAGCTTGAACGTGCCCATGAGCTCACGATTGATCCGGCGGAGCAGGTTGAGATTGAACGCGGCGGTTACGCCCGCCGCATCGTCGTAAGCGCGCTGCAAAACCGCTTCGTCCTTGCGCAGATCGACGCCGACGACCATCGACGAGCCGGGGCCGAGCAGCCGCCGGGCGCTCTCCAGAAAGGCGCGCGCTTCCTGCGGCGTGAAATTGCCGATGGTCGAGCCGGGGAAAAAGCCGACTGTATTGTCAGGCTGAGTGCCGGCGTGGGGCGGCAGCTCGAAGGGAAGCGTGTAATCTGCGCAGATCGGCGCAATGGCGAGATGCGGAAAATCCTTCGCCAGACTCGACGCGGCGGCAAGCAGATGCAGCCGCGAAATATCGACGGGCACATAGGCTGTCGGTTTTTTGAGCGCCGAAAGCAGCAATCTTATTTTGACGCCCGCGCCCGAGCCGAATTCGACGAGACGCGCGCCCGGCCCGATCCCGGCGGCGATACCGCCCGCATATTCTCTGAGGATCCGGCATTCCGTGCGGGTCGGATAATATTCGGGCAACTCGCAGATCCTGTCAAAGAGGCGCGAACCCTCTGCGTCATAGAAGAATTTGCACGGCAGCGATTTCTCGGCTTGCCGAAGGCCTGCAAGCACCGCCGCCTGGAACTCCTCGCGGGAGGGCTCGAGATCCTGAAGCTTCTGCAACGTATTGGTCATTTCAAACATCCTGTGCGAGGCGGAAGCCGCTGAATTGCCAGCGCGCGGCGGCGGGAAAAAAGTTGCGATAGGTGGGCCGCGCGTGGCCAGGCGGCGTTGCGCAGGAACCGCCGCGCAGCACCATCTGGTTGATCATAAACTTGCCGTTGTATTCGCCGACGGCGCCGGGGGCGGGACGATAGCCCGGGTAGGGCAGGTAAGCGCTGCCCGTCCATTCCCAGACATCCTGCCGGAAACCGTTTGCGAGCGGCCTCGGATGTGGCCGCGCCAGTGAGAGCCGTGCGGTCGCGCCGTCGAAGCGCCGCGCCGCGACTTCCCACTCGAATTCGGTCGGCAGGCGTCTGCCGGCCCAGGCAGCGAAGGCGGCGGCCTCGTAGAGGCTTACATGGCAGACGGGTTCAGCGGAGTTGAGCGGCAAGAGGCCGTGCAGCGTGTAGCTGGACCAGACGCCGTCCCGTTCCTCCCAGTAGAGTGGCGCCTTCCAGGCTTGGGAATTGACCAGCGCCCAACCGTCGGAAAGCCAGAGCGACGCCTGCCTGTAGCCGTCATCCTCGATAAATTCGAGATATTCGCCGACGCTCACCGGCCGGGCTGCAATCCTGAAATCCGCAAGCAGCACGTCGTGCGCCGGAGTTTCGTTGTCGAAGCAGAAGCCCTGGGCCTGATGGCCGATCGTGTGGCGTCCGCCCGGCAGTTCGATCCATTCAAGCTCCGGCGCTCGGGCAGCGGCGTCTGTCAAAGGCGGCGGCAGATAGGCCGGTAAGAGCGGATTGGCGGAAAACGCATGCTTGATGTCGGTCAGCAGCAATTCCTGATGCTGTTGTTCGTGCTGGAGACCAAGCTCGACGATTTCCGCGACGTCCGGCCGGGATTCCGCGAGCAGGCGAGCCATGGCGGCATCGACGTGCGCTCTGTAGGCAGCAATCTCGTCAATGCCCGGGCGAGTAATCATGCCACGGGCATTGCGCTGGTGGCGCGCGCCCACCGCCTCGTAATAGGAATTGAACAGGTAAGAGAAATCCGGATCGAAGCAGCGATAGCCGGGCTGATGCGGTTGCAGCACGAATGTCTCGAAAAACCAGCTTGTATGCGCGCGATGCCATTTGGCCGGGCTCGCGTCCGGCATTGATTGCACGGTCTGGTCTTCGGCGGAGAGCGGCGCAGCGAGAGCTTCGGTCGCGGCGCGCACCGCGAAAAATCGTTCCGCAAGGGCATGATGCCGGGGCGCAGCCGCATCCTGCGGCACATCTTCGATGCCGGCGCTAATCGGGAGAGGGGCCATTTGGGTCCTTCGCTGAGGGGGAATGGGCGCAAAAGCACTATCGCGCAAAACGCCAGCTTGGGCCTATCGTTCCGTCACGGGGCAAACTAATCGCTGGATCCTGCTTGCGCGCGGGCGGGAGCATTGCTGCAACAGCATGATAATGCACGATTTCAACGCTTTTTAGAACGTCTTTTCGAGTGAGCCAACTCCCAGGGTGCGTAACAAAATTGTGCTGTAACAAAAAGGAATTCGCGATTCTGGTTCGGTCAGCACCGGAACAGCTTCCGTTGCCGGCGCGTGGTCTGCCGGACAGGCGGTTTTTGAGCGCGCCAAAATTGAAAGACAATCTGCCGCCGCGCTGGAATGAAAAACGCGCCGGCTTTTTCGGATTGCCTTTGGCCACATTGTCCGCAGCGCCAATGCTTCGCGTTCAATGCAGAAAATTCTCTGCGCGACGCGCAAAATTCATTGCTCTCCGCCAATCAGAATGATGATCATCACATTGATGAAGGCCATTGCGACCGGAAGAAGTTGCAAGGATTCCCACTTTATTCGTCATCGCTCTATTGCAGCATGAAAAGAGCAGGCTACTCTAGTAAACGCGTGAGAGCCTCGATGAGGCGTGTGATGCAATTCGTTTCGGGGTGAGGCATGACCGAAATGATGGTCAAAGACGAGGTTTTCAACGTCCTGGTTGAAGGAGACGAAAGCGCTCCGGTGCTGATGCTGGCGCATCCGCTTGGCGCCAACCTGCATATATTCGATCCTCTGATGCCGGAGCTTGTGCAGCGTTTCCGGGTGGTTCGCTACGATGCCCGCGGCCACGGCGAAAGCGTCGTGACGCCGGGGCCTTACACGCTGGACCAGCTTGCGGGGGATGCTCTTGGAATTCTCGACGCGCTTGGAATCGCAAAAGCCCATTGGCTCGGCCTTTCCAAAGGCGCTTTCGTGGGGCTTGCGCTTCTGACATCTGCGCCCGAGCGGCTCGGCCGGGCTGTGCTCGCCAGCGCCGCCGCCAAACTGGGCAGCGCCGACATGTGGAACGAACGGATCAGGACCGTGCGGGAGAATGGCATTGAGAGTCTGGCGCCTTCGCTGCTCGAAAGCTGGTTCACCAAAGACTACCGCGATCGGCATCCGGAGGAGATCGAGCGCATCTGGCTGATGTTGCTCTCGACGCCAACAGAAGGCTATGCCGGCGCTTCTGCGGCGCTGCGCGATGCCGATCTGCGCGAAGCAATGGAAGAGATCAGAAATCCGGTTCTGGTGATCGCCGGCCGGCATGATCCGGTGACGACCCCCGGCCTTGGCGCTCTTGTCGCAAGCGCCATTCCCGGCGCGAAACTCGCGACAATCGAAACGGCTCACATGTCCAGTATAGAAGATCCAGAAGGTTTCACCGGGGTGGCCGTTGAATTTTTGACGGCGGAATCTCCGGCTATGGCGGAGGAGACAATGAACCAAATCGTTGAAGACGCTGCACCAGAAGTGGCGGCTGAGGAGGAAACGCCAGAACTGGCGCAAGCCCCTTTGCCCCCGAAAAAACCGAGGAAGCCGCGGGCGCCGCGTAAGGCTTCTGAGCATCACGCAGATGCGGCTGCGGCAACGGATGCCGATGTGCCCGCGGAAGTGAGAGACTCCGAGCCTGAAATGGAGCCGGAGGCCGCGTCCGAGCCCTTGGGTCATACCCCACCGCTTGCTCCCGCGCGCCGCAGAAAGCCTCGCAAGCGCAGAGAGGCTGTAACGCCGGCTGCGCCGCGGACTTCGAGCCCGGAGATCGCAATTAAGCCTTCGCAGCCGCGCAAACGGCCGGCCAAGAAAGCCGCCGCCAAGAAAAGCGCTGCGCGAGCGCCAGCCAAAGCCGCAAGCACGCGCGCCAGACCCGCGAAAAAAGCTGCCGCGAAAAAGGCGCCGGCAAAGAAATCTTCAGCGCGCAGGACTGCCGCGAGAAAGACAGTTGCAAGAAAGGCCGTCACCAGAAAAGTGGCCGCCAGAAAGGGCGTCGCCAGAAAAGCGGCAACCAGGAAAGCCGTCGCCAAAAAGGCGGTTGCGAGAAAAGCGCCGGTGAAAAAGGCGGCGATGCGCAAGCTCCGGACTGCGGGGGCGGCGCGCAAGGCTGCCGTGAAAAAGACCGCGACGAAGAAGTCCGTGGGCAGAAAATCAGCGGCGAAGCGGGCGCCCATGCGCAAAGCTGCCGCGAAAAAAGGGGTGGCGCGCAAGACCGCCGTTAAAAGAAGCCAGGTCAAGAGAGCCGGTGTGAAGAAAGCCGGTGTAAAGAAAACAGCAGCCAAAAAGACGAGGGGCCGCAAGGCTATGCCGCGGCGCTCGGCCGGGCGGCGCGTGGCGTCGCGCAAGCGGTGAGGCTGCAAAACCCTCTCCCGCCCACGGGAGAGGGTAGCCCGGCGCGAGAGGCGGAGAGTTCCTACGCGAAATGCGAAGCCTTGGCTGGCGCCGGCTGCATATCTTCGGCAAAGCTGCGAATGATCGGCGCGAGATCGGGTTCGCCGACAGTGGCGGCTGCCTCGTCGGCTGGCAGCCAGCGGCAGACGCGTTCGCCGCGTTCTTTCCATTTCTGCTTTTGCTTGACGAAATGCAGCGGGTAAACTTCCACCTCGCACGCGAGAGCGAGATCGCCGATCTGCTTCACCGACGCATAGCGGCCGAGCGGCTTCTTTCCGGCATGTCCGACAATGCCAGCTTCTTCGTCGGCTTCCTGTTCTGCCGTCGCAGCCGCCGTTTTACCGGAGATCGGCCAGCCTTTGGGCAGGATCCAGCGATGCGTTTCCCGTGATGTTACGAGGAGAATTTCGAGTTCGTCAGCCTGCCAGCGGTAGACGAGGGCGGCAATCTGGAAGGCGCTTTTTATGCGCTTCTTCCTGGGCGCGATGAGGGTTGCCATTTGGCTGCTGCGCTTATGGTCGCGCGATTTGCCATTATGATGCGTCGCCAATTCCGATAACCTCCGCCGCTAATCGGAATATAGAAATGATCGCCGTTTTTCGCCAAACGTTCGCCTGAAACTGGAAAACGGCGCCACCACGCCTGAGAAACCAAAGCCAAACAAGCGCTTATACCCCTTTCTGTGATTCGTTCAAAGGGAAGCTATAGCGTTTTCGAGCCGGAAGTCTGAAAGCTGCGCGATGCCGCGTTTTGCTGCAAATCTCTCTTTGATGTTCCAGGAATGGAGCTTTCTCGACCGCTTCGATGCCGCGGCGGACGCTGGCTTCGCGGCTGTCGAATATCTGTTTCCCTATGAAGCCGCGCCAGATGCGATCGCTGCGCGGCTGGAGAAGAACCGGCTGGAGCAGGCGCTGTTCAATCTGCCGCCCGGCGATTTTTCTGCGGGCGAGCGCGGGATTGCAGCGCTGCCGGACAGGTTCGAGGAATTAAAAGCCGGCGTCGCGAAGGCGCTGGTCTATGCGAGGGCGACGGGGGCGAGGCGGCTGCATTTGATGGCCGGCATTGCGGAGCTCTCAGACGGCGCCGCTTGCGCCGCCTATCGACGCTCCCTCGTCCATGTGGCTGAGGCTCTGGCGGCGGAGGGGATCGATCTCCTGATCGAACCGATCAACCGGCGCGATTT
>SCSF01000013.1 GCA_004298435.1 Beijerinckiaceae bacterium | reverse complement strand
GTGGGCGTTGCGCTCGCCTTCGGCCTTACGCTGCTGACGATGGCCTATGCCGTCGGCGGCATTTCAGGCGCGCATTTCAATCCGGCTGTCACCTTCGGCCTTTGGGCAGGAGGACGCATCCCGGCGAGCTACATCGTTCCTTATGTTGTTGCACAGGTTGCCGGCGCGATCGCAGCGGCAGCGGTGCTGTATCTGATTGCGAGCGGCAAACCCGGTTTCGAGGCAGGCGGCTTCGCCTCCAACGGCTATGGCGCCCTTAGCCCCGGCCATTACGATCTGACGTCCTGCGTGGTGATGGAAATCGTCGCGACGTTTTTCTTCCTGGTCGTCATCATGGGCTCGACCGCGCCGAATGCGCCGGGTGGCTTTGCGCCAATCGCGATCGGACTCGCGTTGACGCTCATCCATCTGATCTCGATCCCGGTCACCAATACGTCGGTCAATCCGGCGCGCAGCACCGGCCCCGCACTCTTCGCGGGCGCGGCCTATATCCATCAATTATGGCTGTTCTGGCTGGCGCCGATCGCCGGCGGCATTCTCGGCGGTCTTGTCGCGCGTCTGCTTGGTGATGAGCCGGCGTCGGAGGACAGACCGCGCATAGCGTCAACCCCCGCGCCGGCGGAATGAGGAACGCGTGCTTAACTCCGCGCTCCTTCTCTTACTTGTGGGAGAAGGAACGCGCCCCCATCGACAGTCTGTCACCCCGCCAGCGCGTCCAGCACGCGCGCCCAGCTTCGCGCCCCCTTATGAAATGAGCTGAGTTCGTATTTCTCATTGGGCGAATGAATGCGGTCGTCGTCGAGACCGAAGCCGATCATCAAAGCGTCCATGCCGAGGTCCTGCTTGAAGGCTCCGACGATCGGGATCGAGCCGCCGCAGCCCGCCAGCACCGGCTCCGCACCCCATTCCTGCTTGAGAGCCGCACGCGCACGGGTCAGCGCGTCGGAACTGAATGGCAGTTGATGCGCCGGTGAAGCGCCGTGCGGGATGAACTCGGCATGGCAGTCAGCCGGAAGCCGCGCCTCGACAAAGCTGCGGAAGCTCGCGGCGATCTTTTCCGGATCCTGTTGGCCGACGAGGCGGAAGGAGAATTTGGCGCTGGCACTGGCCGGTAGCACCGTCTTGGAGCCTTTTCCCGTGTAGCCGCCGATGATGCCGTTCACGTCGCAGGTGGGTCTGGCCCAAATCATTTCGAGAATGTCGCGGCCTGTCTCCCCCGCCGGCTGAGAAAGCCCGACCTCGCTTAGAAAATCCTGCCGGCCCTGCGACAGGCGACGCCATTGTGCGGCGACATCCTCCGGCAGTTCGGTAACGCCGTCGTAGAAACCGGGCAGGGTGATGCGATGGCGTTCGTCATGCAGGTCGGTGATGATCTTCGCGAGCACATGGATCGGATTGACCGCCGCACCGCCGAACATCCCGGAATGGAGATCGCGATCGGCGGCGTGGATCACCACCTCTTCAAGCACGAGACCGCGCAGCATCGTTGTGATGGCGGGTGTCTTGCGGTCCCACATGCTGGTGTCGCAAACGAGCACGAGATCGGCGGCAAGCTCTTCGCGATGAGCGGAGAGGAAGGCAGGCAGGGATTTCGAGCCCGACTCCTCCTCGCCTTCCAGCAATATGGTGACATCGCAGGGCAGGCTGCCGGCTGTTTCCTTGTAAGCCCGGCAGGCCTCGACGAAGGTCATCAACTGGCCCTTGTCGTCGGCGACGCCGCGGCCGACGATCTGCTTTCCGCCGGGTGTCTCCGATAAGCGCGGCTCGAAAGGCGGCGTCTCCCACAATTCGAGCGGATCCGGGGGCTGCACATCGTAATGTCCGTAAAAGAGAAGATGCGGCGCGCCGGGCTTGCCGCTTCGCGCTTTGGCGACGACCATCGGGTGGCCTTCCGTCGGATAAAGCGATGTCTCGAAGCCGACGCCGCGTAATTCCCCGACAAGCCATTCCGCCGCTCGCCGGCATTCGGCCGCGAAGGCTGGATCCGTCGAGACCGATGGAATGGCGACCAGTGCGAAGAGGCGGTTCAGCGCCTGATCGAGATTGGAATCGATGCGCGCCAAAGTCGCGTCGAGAGCGGTCATGGATCTCTCCTGATTATTCGGATTTCGGGGGGCTTTTTAGCGCGGCCAGGGCAGGCGTGAAAGTGCAAGGGAGCCAGCCGCGGCTACATATGAGTTCGGGTTTCGCGATCAGATGCGTCCCTGCTATTGAAAGAGCCTATGACGGTGCATCTCTCGAAAATGGAAATCATAGGTCTCTTAGCCGCACGATTTGGGTTTACGCGATACCTGGAACTTTGTACCGCGACGACCGGCAATTTTTACAAGGATCTGGACCTGAAACGGCTGCCGAAAGCACATCGCCTTATGTACAATTGTCCTGCCGATTTCGACGATGGCCTCAAAATCGATTTTCGAAGCGAAAACTTCAATATAGCCGAATGCCTTTCGGCGATGAGCAGAGACAAGCTTCGTTTTGATATCATCCTCGTCGATGGCTTCCATGAATATGAATTGGCGTACCGTGATCTTGGTGCCGCATTCGATCTGATCGACGAGAGCGGGATGCTCGTCGTCCATGACTGCCTCCCGCCAAACGCAGCTACCGCCGCACCGAGGTTCATGCCCGGCGAATGGTGTGGGACGAATTACAAGGCCTATCTGGACTTCGTCCATGAGCGCCGGCTCCGCCATTGCACGGTCGATACCGATTACGGCTGCGGCATCATCTGTAAGCGGGATCTCCGATCGCATTGGGCGAAACTCGGAAGGACGGTCGGCGGCAGTTTTCTGGACCCAAGCTCCCGGCGACGGGCCGCTCGCGCGCGGCGGAAACGCGCCTGGCGCGAATGGAATTGCATTGGAAATGATTTCGGCCGCGCGTTCATGGTTCTTCAGGCGCATCAAAAAGACCTTTTGAATCTGATCAGTTGCGACGAATTCCTGAGAGGGGATTGGAGCTCTTGGGAAACAGGCGCGACATGCCAGCGGATCGCGAAATGAGCAGCCGGCTGCGCAGCGATTTCTGGGTAGCGGCCTATCTGCGCCGCTGCGCTGTCGAGGGGGTGAGCGCGGTCCTGCGCCGGCGCGGGGCGGCGGAAGCTGGCGTGATCATCGTGAAGATCGATCGGCTCGATGGCTCAAGCGCCTTGTTCGGCCCGGCGCCGCAAAGCGAAGTGGAGCATGATGCACGCATCTTTGGCCGCATGCACGCGAGCGACTGGATCGATGCGGCGGCGGCGGAAACACGCCTGCGACGCGAACTCTCTTTCGATCCGGACTTATGGATCGTCGAGGTAGAGGACCGTCTCGGCCGCGATTTCCTCGATGCCACGCCCTAAGATGATGTCGCAATGCGGACCGGAGGTCCGCGATCCGGACCGCGGACCTCCGGTCCGCAAGTCGTGTCTTCTTCATGCGAACCGGAATCCACTTCGCTTGAAAACGCCCCAAGGATGATGTGACCCGGCTGCAACGCTTTGGCGTGGAATGTTTCCGCAGAGATAATTTTCTGCAAAGACTCCAAACGTTGACATTACGTTAACCCTAAGTCCTCCAGTTTTGAACCGGCAGTTGCCAAAGCAGCGTAATCCGTGGCGAGCCCGAGCGGAGGGGGCCTATGGGTGAACTTGTTTTATTCAGGCAGAGGGCCGAGCCGCGCCGCCGCATCTCGATGGACGCAAGCGGCGCTGAGATTCTGTTCTTCACCGGCGTTCGGGTCGTCTACGCCGAACCGGATTCGGAGCCGCCGAAAACGCGCGACCGCCGGGGAGCGCCGCGCGGCGAGACGGTGCGGAAGCCTCGCGCCAGATCACGCTATGGTCTGGCAGAGCCGACCTGAAGTCAGGTTGGTTGAAAGCGTTTTCTAATTCTGTGCAACGGCTTCCGGCGCGCAGACGACGGACATGGCGCGAGCTTCGGCCGCAGCGCGTTCACCCGGCCGGGCGACCAGCGCATCGATCAGCACGAAGCCTTTCGGTTGCGGAGCGACGAGGCGCAGTTCCTGAGGCGGGTTGTCCTCATCATCCTGCGCATCGAGCGCCTGGAGTTGCTCCGGCGTCACGATCCTGATGTCGATCTTGCCATGAACCGCGGCGCGATCGGTGACGCCGTAAAACACCCTTCCTTCACGGCCCCGGAACGACAGCGTCAATAAATGTTCAGGGTCGATATTGGCGTGAACATGCAGGGATCCGTGCGTGAGATCGAACATGCAGACGGCTTGCGCGACTGCGGGATCCTCGAACGGGGTCAGTTCCTTACCGGGCAGGGCCTGCGGCAGAGGCACGGGCTGATGTGTTGAGGCAAGTTTGGAAATGCGCGCAAAAGCATCATGCGGCGCGAACTCCGGCATGATGAGAATGGCGACGAGATGCACGACGCCGGCGACGAACACCACGGCGATGGCGTAGAGAAGGAACGTCAGAAGCCGGTCGATGAAGGTCATTCGCAATGGCCTCTAACGATTTTCGGCAGGGCTTTGGCTTCAACCTTCGCCATGCCGAAGTCGAACAAGGTGTCGTAAAGCCGCAAGACGAGGCTGAAACGGGACGTGTTGCCGACGGGCAGCCAGTTGCCGGGCCGTGCATGGCGCGAGATCGCGATGCGGAAAGTGCCATCCGCGGCACGCAGAATTTCCGCCGAGGTGAAATCGAAACGCTTGGCGGGATTATCGACCAGCGAACCTGATGGCGAGTAGAGGCTCAATGTCCAGTAGCGGCTTGGGGGAACCGGGCTGCTGACAGTGTAATCGCATCGCGCGCGCAAGGTGTTCCCGTCACTGTCTTTCCAGGCGAAGAAGCTCAGGCCCTCCGCTGCGCCAAGCGGCAATTGGCCGGAGCGCGCGAGCCTCGCACGCGCATAGGGGTCGATCTCCATCGAGCCGTTTTTTGGCCAGCGTGTCCAGGGGCCGGCCTTCACCTCATCGAAACTGACGCCGCGAACCAGCACATAATAAGTGGCGGCAAGGCCGAGCAGGCTGCCGACGAGAACAACGACAAGACATTTGAGGAATGTTGTCAAACCGGATCACCCCGCCGCCGGCGAAGCCCTGACATGAGAAGACGACTCAGAGCCGTCGTGATTCTGATGACGCGTTTTCTTTACGCGAACCGGAACCACTTCGCTCGAAAACGCTACAATGGCTGAAGATCATGGCACATCCGTAAAATGTGTCAGCGCCGTGGACGAAGCCTTTTTGAGTTCGGCGGCTTTCGCCGTTTCGGCGATCGTGCCAAGCACGGCGACGGAGGCGGATGAGAGGCTTGGGGGCCTTTGCGGAACACCGGGCTGGGCGACTGCCGCCGCTGGTGTGGGTGCGGGCTTGGCGGGCCGGGGAGGATCGCCCGGCAAAGGCTTGAGATCGATGCCCTGATGCGCGTAGGCCATGATTTCATGCCACGTCCGCGCGGGCAGCGAACCGCCGGTCATTCTGTTGGTGGGCGTGTCATCGTCGTTGCCGAACCATATGGCGCCGACATAATTGCCGCTATACCCGATGAACCACGCATCCTTGTAGCCATTGGTCGTGCCCGTTTTGCCCGCGACATCGGTGTTGTCGAGCTTCGCGTTCCGCCCGGTTCCGGCGAGGACGACCTGCTTCATCATCGAAACCATTTCATCGATGACATCTGCATTGAAAATCCGCTTCGGCGGCGGGGTGTCGCGATCATGCCTGTAGATCACTTGGCCATGACTGTTGGTGATCTCGACCGCGGCGAAAGGGTTCACCCTTTTGCCGCCGTTGGCGAAAGTAGCGTAAGCGCCGGCCATCTCCATGACATTCACCGCATCGGCGCCGATCGGCAGCGAAACAGTGTCGGGCAGGGGCGTCGTGATGCCCATCTTGCGGGCAGTCTGGATAATCCTGGCGCGGCCGCGTTTGGCGGCCTCATAGGTGTTGTTGTGGCCTTTCACCGGATAGGCCTGACCGATGTCGATCGAGAGTTTCACCGCGACCGAGTTGATCGAATGCGCCAGTGCGGCGACGAGCGGCACCCGTCCGCGAAAGGAATTCTCGTAATTATGCGGGCACCAGTTGCCGATGCAGACCGGGCCATCGACGACGATCGTCGAGGGTTTGAATTTGCCGGTGAGAAGCGCAGTCAGATACACGAAGGGCTTGAATGACGAACCGGGCTGGCGCAAAGCATCGACGGCGCGATTGAACTGGCTGGTACCATAATCCCTGCCGCCGACGATCGCCCGGACGCCGCCATTGGCGGGATCGAGAATGACCATCGCCGATTGGTCGACATGATAGCTGTGGCCGTATTGGCGAAGCTGATCCTCGATGGTTGTGTCGGCAAACCGCTGCAAGTTCGGATCGAGCGCCGTGCGTACCGTAAGAACCCGGTCATTCCCGAGCTTGTGCGCTTCAGCGAGCTTGCGGACTTCATCATAGGCCCAGTCGAGATACCAGTCCGGCGTGGCGGCGCGGCTGCGCGCGACCGGCGTCGCCGGGTTATGCAGCGCGCCATAAATCTGACCCTCGGTCAGATAGCCGGCCTCGACCATATTTTGCAGGACGTCGGCGGCGCGGGCGCGGGCGGCTGGCAAATTGACATGCGGAGCATATTTGGTTGGCGCCTTGAAGAGGCCGGCGAGCATCGCCGCTTCGGCCAGCGTGACGTTGCGGACCGATTTGCCGAAATAAAACTCCGCCGCCGCCTGCACGCCGAAGGTTCCTCCGCCCATGTACATACGGTCGAGGTAGAGCTGCAAAATCTGGCGCTTGGTCAAATGGCCTTCGAGCCACAGCGCCAGATAGGCTTCCTTGATCTTGCGCGCGAGCGTCCGCTCGTTCGACAGGAAGAGGTTCTTCGCCAGTTGCTGGGTGATCGACGAACCGCCCTGCACGACAGTATCGGCCTTGGCGTTGACCGTCAGTGCGCGCAGCGTGCCGAGAATGTCGATGCCGAAATGCTGGAAGAAGCGCCGGTCCTCCGTCGCGATCACGGCCTGGATCATATATTTCGGCATCTGGTCGATCGGCACGGAATCATCATGCTTGATGCCGCGCCGGCCGATTTCCTGGCCATAGCGGTCAAGGAAGGTCACGGCCAGATCTTCCTGCTTCAGCCAGTTGCTTGAAGCCGTATCCTGAAAGGCGGGGGTCGCCATGAATAGCGCCAGCATCCCCCCTGCGACACCAAGGGTCGAGGCTTCGCAGACGAGTTCCACCGCGAGACGGCGCCAGCCCGAGATGTGCAGCCGGTCCATCCAGGCGGCCAGCGTCGCGTAATAGCCGCGGGTCTTCTGGTCTGCATCGAAATAGGCGGAATCGATGAGGCTGTGGAAGGCCAGAAGCTGGTGCCAGACCTTCGTGCAAAGGCGCGCGGCGACCCGATAGAGAGGCCAGGATTTCAGCTCTTCGAACACAGGTGCCGCCCGCTTCCCGCCGACCAATATTTCAAAGCTTGCTAACTCAAGTCTTGCTATTGTCCGGGCAAATTAGCAATCCTGCCGGCGCACAGTTGAATCTTCGCGCAGAACATCAAGCTTAAGCGGCAAGACAATGACCGATAAGCCGGGAAAGCCGGAAAAGCCTTACTGGGAAACCAAGCCTCTCGAAGCGCTGACCCGGCGCGAATGGGAGAGCCTTTGCGATGGATGCGGCCGTTGCTGTCTGGTCAAGCTCGAGGATGAAGACACGGGCGAGGTGCATTACACCGATATTGCGTGCCGGCTGTTCGACGCCGGTACATGCCGGTGCAGCAATTATGGACAACGTCGCAACAAGGTTAAGGATTGCCTGAAGCTGACGCCCGATATGGTCCGCGAATTGGGGTGGCTGCCGCCTACTTGCGCATACCGGCTGCGTTCGGAAGGGCAGCCGCTGCGCTGGTGGCACCCGCTGGTGTCCGGCTCGCCCGAGACTGTGCATGAGGCGGGAATATCGGTTCGCGGCCGTGTCGGCGCGTCGGAAACCGATGTCGTGCTCGATGCTTATCCCGACCACATCGTCTCCTGGCCGAGCGAGACGCCGCGCGACGCCAGAACGCCGCCGCGGACCCTCCGGCGAAAGCGTTGAATCACACCAAATTCTGAACGGCTCCAGCCGAGAGCGGGATGCGAAAAAGTGGATCCGGTTTTTCGCTTAAATCCCGCTCTAATTGTTGAAACCGATCACGTTACATGCGTTCAGGTCGATTTCGACCTAAACGCATCGTGATCGAAGACTCCGCAATCGTTGTAACGTTTGGGCAACAACGCTCTGCTAGTCATTCCTTTCGGCATGTCTTGTGCTGGAACAAACAAGGAATGGCTGGTCTGCCTTGCTGACGTTTGCGACCCGTACCCTGGGTGCGCACCTGCCTGCCAGGTTCGCAAAGCTGGTCGCGCGTTTTTCTGTGGCGCGCGCCGGCACCGTTGCGGTCGAATTCGGCCTTATCGCAATTCCGTTCTTTCTGATCATTATGGCCACCGTGCAGACGGCCATCGTCTACATGGCCGAGCAGGAACTCGAGACGATCACCGAGCAGGCGAGCCGCTACATTCTTACCAACAAGGGTTCGAGCTACACGCAGACCACATTTGCCAATAACGTCGTCTGTCCGCAGGTGGTGGCGCTCTTCGACTGCAACAAGCTGATGATCGATCTTGAGGATTACGGCACGGGCACGAGCTTTTCCGACGCCAACACCTCGACGCCAAAGCTGACCTTCGATTCCAATGGCAACGTTACAAACCAGTGGAATTATACGTCCGGCAGCCCCGGAGACATCATGGTCCTGCGGATCATGTATCAGTGGCCGATTTTCCTCAAACCCTTCGCCTACAACCTTTCGAATCTCGCCAACGGCAACCGCCTGATGATGGCGACCGCCGTCTTCAAGGACGAGCCATGAGGAAGCCGGCAGCCGCCCATCGAGCGCTGCGTTCCCCGTTGCGGCTCCTGCGGGACGGCGGCGGCGTCGCGGCCACTGAGTTTGCCCTGATGGTGCCGATCATGCTGGTCCTGTTCGTCGGTGTTGCGGAGGTTGGCCAGGCCATCGCGATCAGCCGCAAAGTCACCATTACGGTTCGCACCGTCACCGACCTCGTCACGCAATATGCGGCGCTTTCGACTACAGACATGGGCAATCTGCTCGGCGCTTCCGAACAGGTGATCGCGCCCTATCCGTCAGGCAATCTGGCGGTTACTGTTTCGGAAGTTTCGACGGATGCGAGCGGCAACGCGACGATCACCTGGAGCCAGTCGCTCAATGGCACCGCTTATAAAGTCGGGCAGCAAGTGACGCTGCCGACCGGGATGAACCAGCCCAATATCTCGCTGATCTGGGGGCAGGCGCAGTATAAATATACGCCTGTGCTCGGCGATAACATCATCGGCGCCACGACGCTGTCCGACCAGATTTATATGAATTCGCGCTTGTGCCAGGAGATCGCTTACGGGAGTTCGGTGACGACCTCGACGAACACGTCGAGTTGCGCCGTTGTGGCCTCGTCAGGTTCTGGCTCGGGGTCGTCCGGCGGCTCAGGCTCTGGTTCGGGCGGTTCTGGCTCCGGCTCTGGCGGCTCATCCGGGGGATCGGGTGGTTCGGGCTCTGGCTCTGGCGGCTCATCCGGTGGATCTGGCGGATCCGGTTCTGGTTCAGGCTCCGGCTCTGGCGGGGGCTCGAATCAAAATTGCTGGTACAAGTTCTGCTGGTAGGGTTTCCCTGAAGGCGCACCACGTCTCCTCCGGGCGAGCCGCAGAGCGGACAAGGCCGGGAGCCAAGTCTTCAAACTTTTCAAGTTTTCTGGTTCCCGGATTCCTTCGCTGCGCTCAGGCTCCGGGAAAGTGGCGCGTCGTCTGCCGATGATCGCCCTTCGGGCAAGCCCGCAAAGCAGGCGAAGACCCGGAGACCAAGTTCCTGCTTGTCAGTTCGTCAGATGCGACGACTGTGCGATGGCGGTCAGGAAGAGGTTGTTCAGGGCCTGCGAGATGTCGCCGTCCGTGGTTACAGCCGTATAAAGGCCCGGCGACGCGCAATTCTGCATATTGCTGCCGATGTTCGGCTGGAATGGCGCGATATAGGTATTGTACCAGGAGTTGGTCGGCAGAGGCAGATATTCCGTGTAAAGAACCGCGATCCGGATGCCTCGGTTTTTTACCGTCGTACACCATGAGGTATCCATCAGGGCCTGAACGCGAGAGCCGCCGACGAGAGCGTCTTCGACGCCATCAGTGACGATAAAAAGAACTTCCTGGGGACTGTCGCCGCTGGCCGAGGTTCCGCCGCCGGGATTTGGCATTGCGGCGTTTATGCCGCTCATCGCCGTGCTGAAGTCCGTATCTGTGTCATTCCAGCCGGCCGTTTTTGCGCCACTCGTTTGTTGCGTCTTTGTCAGGTAATTATTGTCATAGACGATGGGCATCTGGATATTGGACGCGGCGGTTTGCGCGGTCGTTAGGTTCGATGTCAACGGCTGGATATTGTTGAAGGCGTAGTCGAAGGTGTAGATCGCCATGCGGTAGGTTGCGCCCGTCTGGCCTTCGGTGGTCTGCGCCTGCGTCATCAGGTTTTGCGTAGCAGTATTCAGAAGATCAATCCGCAGAGTCACCCCAAGATTGCGCGCCAGTTGGTAATTGTCGATGCCGCCAGGATTGCCGAGATTGTCGGCGGCGGGGTTGCTTTCATGGCAGCCGAAGGCGCAGCCGCCTTGCTTGGAGGTGTTGTTGACCATTGTGGTGATGCCGGCGCTGGTCGCGGCAATGCCCATCGACGGGGAATCATCGAGCAGAAGGTAGAAATCGATGTTGGGCGGCAGGCTGGCCGAAGCCGTCGATGAGCCGCCGATCGCAATCGTGCTATGGCCGATGATGCCGCCGAAGCTCACGAGCGAGCTTGCCGAAAAGGTCACCGTCGCGACGCGGACGAGGGGATTATTCTTGTCGACCCCGATCGTGACGGTCGATTTCAGCGAGTCGGCCTGTAGGCCGGTGACTTGCGACGCGAGGGACGTGAACATTGCTTGCGCCGCCGCCTGGGCATTGGCGTCTGAAAGAGCCATCGCCGACGGCGTCACCGCCGCCAGCGCCGCGGAATCGGCTGCGGCGTTCAGCTTCGAGCGCTTCCGCGCGGCTGTCGCGTAATCGACGCCCATTCCCGCGGCAAACAGGATGGGGATGAGGAGCAAACTGAAAATCAGCATGACGCTGGCGCGCCGGTCGCGGCGGAAATCAGCGATGAGACGGTGCAAATCGAGACGCAACATGACGTGTTCCATGCCGGCAATTTCTGCCGGTATGGGCCGGAAATATTGATTTAGCGTTAGGTGAACCAAAGAATCTGCGGGGCAAACCGGTCCCGGCGATGCCGTTTTTCAGCCCTTACGCGCAAATTGAAGAGAATCGCAAATTGAAGAGAATCAATGTGACTACTGTGGCCGCGAGGTGCTTCATGGTAGTGCGGAAACAGGAATCGATGACGATTCTGCGGGCAGGGGAACGGCGGCGGATCATCCGCGATCTTCCGGCGGGCTTTTGGGCAGGCGGCGCATAGGATGCAGTGGAGAAGATCTTTCGTCCGTTGCCCGTTTATTCCGATGTTCATCGTGCGTTCACTGCCCATCGGCAAGGTGTGGCTGATGCGTTGTGCTCTGCTCGCCCTCGTCTGGATGTTGGCTGCCTATGCGCCGGCGCTCGCCGCCGAGCGCAAGGTCGATCACAAGGCTGACCACAAGGTCGAGCATAAAGTCGACCACAAGGTCGAACACAGGGCCGAACGCGCCTGCCTGACAGCCGCCCAGGCCCGCGAAAAGATCGCCGAGCGCAAATTAATCGAGCCCTTCAGGGTGATGCTGGCGATGTCGAGACGCTTCAAGTCCGAGGCGATCGGGGTCAGGCTTTGCCGGAGAAAAGCCGAATTCATCTATGAAATAAGCCTCTTGCGCCGGGATGGCCGGGTCATTCATGTTTTCCTGAAGGCTTCGAACGGCCAGCTCGTCCGGGCAACCAACGTCAAGTGAGGCGGCCGAACCGCGCGTCGGGGAAGCTGCGGGATACAGCATTGGGGGTATGAGGCTTGCGGCTTCTCGTGGTCGAGGATGATAAGGACCTCAATCGGCAGATCACCTCTGCGCTCACCAATGCCGGCTATGCGGTCGATCGCGCCTATGACGGGGAAGACGGCTGGTTTCTCGGCGATACCGAATCCTACGATGCCGTCGTTCTCGATCTCGGCCTGCCGAAGAAAGACGGGATCGCCGTCCTCGCTGAATGGCGAAAGGCCGGCCGCACAATGCCGGTGCTCATTCTGACCGCGCGCGACCGCTGGCACGAAAAAGTCCAGGGGTTTGATGCCGGGGCCGATGATTATGTCGCCAAGCCCTTTCATATCGAGGAGGTTCTGGCCCGTTTGCGCGCGTTGCTGCGGCGTGCCGCCGGCCATGCGACGAACGAACTGACCTGCGGGCCGGTCGCCCTCGACACTCGGGCGGGGCTGGTGAGCGTCGATGGCAACCCCATCAAGCTCACCTCGCACGAATACAGGCTGCTGGCCTATCTGATGCACCATGTCGGCCGCGTCGTCTCGCGCGGCGAACTCGTCGAGCATCTTTACGATCAGGATTTCGACCGCGACTCCAACACGATCGAGGTCTTTGTCGGCCGCTTGCGCAAGAAGCTCGGGATCGACATCATCCAGACCATGCGCGGGCTTGGCTACAGGATGACGCCGCCCGCCGAGGAGGCGTCCCCCAGTCGGGCGTCGTCCACGTCCGCTGCGTCCGAGGAATGAAACAGCGCCGGCTTGAATCTTCCGGCTGGCAGATGATGATCGCTTTGAGGGTGTGGGACCGCGCCGGGATTATCGTGCCATGAAATTTCGGGCCATGAAATTTCGCGCCATGCGCCTGCCGTTACCGCGAAAATGGGCAATCGCGACACGGCTTTTCTTTTCCGCGGCGGTCCTGAGCTCCGCGATTCTGCTAACCTCCGGCATCGTGCTTTCGACGCTCTATCGCACGACGGCGGAATCGCGCTTCGATGACAGGCTTGGCGTCTATCTGCGCGAGCTTGTCGCCGACATAGCCGCGCCTTCGGATGAAAACCGCGCCGATCCCGGTGAACTGGGCGAGCCGCAATTCGGGCTGGCGCTGTCGGGGTGGTATTGGCAGGTCACCCGGCTCGACGGCGGCCATCATGACATCAGAAGCTCGAAATCGCTCTTTGCCGCAAGACTCCCGAAGCTCTCCGATCAGAACATTCCCGCGGGACTTGGAGGCACGCGCAAAGGCTATGTCAAAGGCCCGGACGAACGCAATTTGCGGATGGTCGAGCGGATCATCGACCTCGGCGATCAGGGCATCTATCTCGTGCAGGTTGCGGCGACGACAGAGAGCATGGATTCGGACATAGCCCATTTCGAGTTCGAACTTATGATCACTTTCGCCGTGCTTGCCGCGGCGCTTGTTGGCTCTTCCGTTCTGCAACTTCACTACGGCTTGCTGCCGCTTCGTCGCCTGAAGGATGCGGCAGCCGCGATCAGGCGCGGCGAACGCGAAGTTATCGAGGGCACTTTTGCGGCGGACATCGCACCACTGGCCGGCGAACTTAATCTTCTCATCGCCGCCAACCGGGAAGTGGTTGCCCGCGCCCGCAATGAGGTCGGCAATCTCGCGCATGCGTTGAAGACGCCGTTGAGCGTCATCATTAACGAAGCGAACGAGGATCCCGGCTCCTTCTCCGAGAAGGTAAGCGAACAGGCCGCGCTGATGCGCGATCAGGTGACCTATTATCTCGACCGCGCACGGGTTGCAGCCCGCGCCGGCGTGCTGGGCGAGGCGACCGAAATCGCGCCTGTAACGGCCGCGCTCGTGCATGTTTTCGACAAGATCTATCGCGACCGCGCGATCACCTTCTCCGTCAAAGTGGTCGAGGGCCTGCGGTTTCAGGGCGAACGTCAGGATCTCGAGGAGATGGTTGGCAATCTGGTCGACAACGCCGGCAAATGGGCCAGGCATGGCGTTATGATCTCCATAGAACCGATTGCCGCCACAGGGCCGGGCGCACGGCCGTTCTTCCGCGTGACGATCGACGATGATGGCAATGGACTCGCGCCCGAACTGCGGGAAGCGGCGATGCGCCGCGGCCGGCGGCTTGACGAGACGCGGCCCGGCTCCGGCCTCGGCCTTTCGATTGTTGTCGATCTTGCCGCCCTTTACGGCGGCGCGCTCAAGCTCGATGCGAGTCCCATGGGTGGCCTTCGCGCCGAATTGCAGCTCCCGGTGGCGGCGTGAAGGCAGCACTACAGGCCAAGGCTGTGCGCTTTTGTCTGCATTGAAACCTTGAATGCAGGGTTCAATTTCCTTTAATGCCGTTTGGTATTCTCATCCCCGGCGGGGAGAATACGATCGGCAGGATGCCACGTTGATCCGGCGCCTGGAGTCGACGTAAGGATGCAGCATGCTCTGGGGCCTACTCGCGCTCTTCACCGGCGCCGCAGTGTTTGCGATTTTATGGCCGCTTGCCAGAAGGCCGCGCGGACGGGCGGAGCATGTTGCGCCCGATGTGGCTTTTTATAAAGCCAAGCTCGAAGAGATTGCGCGTGAGGGCGAGAGCGGGGTTCTTTCCCAGGAAGAAGCGGAGGCCGCGCGTACCGAGGCGGCGCGGCGGCTGTTGAAGAGCGCAGATGCCGTCACGCCGGAAGAGACGGCCAAGGCGCCCGCCTCGCCGCGGCTGAGGTTGCGTCTCGTCGCCATTCTCGGCCTCGTCTTCATTCCTGCTGTCTCGCTCGGCCTCTATAGCGTGATCGGCAATCCTTCCATGCCGGATGATCCGCTCGCCGCGCGTCTCGATGTGTCGCCGAACAAGATGACGTTGCAAGTCGCTATCGCAAAGGTCGAAGCGCATCTCAGGCAACATCCGGAGGATGGCCGCGGCTACGAGGTGCTCGTGCCGGCGTATCTCAAGGAAGGGCGCGTCGAAGACGCGGTGCGCGCCGCCTCGATGGCCATGCGGAAACTCGGCGCGACGCCTGAGCGCGAAACGGTTTATGGTGAAACGCTCGTCTATGCCGCGCATGGCGTCGTGACCGATGACGCGCACAAGCTCTTCGTCCAGGCGGCCGCGGGGCCGACTCCGCCTTTGAAGGCTCTGTTCTTTCTGGGTCTGGCCGCATCGCAGGACGGCGACAAGGCGACTGCTGCGAACTATTGGCAGAAGCTTATGGCGCGCCTGCCTGAAAAATCGCCCGGGCGCGCCGAATTGAAGGCGCGGATTGCCGCGCTGGAGAACGCAAGCCCTGCGCCCAAGGCTGCCGAAGTCGCAGCGATCGCCGGCATGTCGCCAGCTCAACGCCAGGCGACGATTCATAAGATGGTGGACCGTCTTGCCGCGCGGCTCGCCCGCAACGGGCAGGACGTCGAAGGATGGTTGCGTCTCGTGCGCGCCTACAAGGTTATGAATGAGACCGACAAGGCGCGCGCCGCACTTGCCACCGCGCGGCACGATCTCGGCAACGATGCCAAGGCGATGGGGCGCATCGACGCGCTCGCTCGCGAACTGGGGCTCAGTTAATGACCCGGAAGAAGAAAAGGGTTGCTCTCATCCTGACCTCGGGCGCGCTGGTCAGCATCGCTGTCGGCCTCATGCTGTTTGGGCTTCGCGGGAGCATCAGCCTTTTCAAAGTGCCGACCGAAGTCGTCAACGAGCATCTCGCGCCTGGCACGCGGATTCGCCTTGGCGGCCTCGTCAAGAAAGGCTCCGTCGTCCATGACGGCACGACGGTGCATTTCGTTGTCACGGACGGCAAGGACAGCGTGCCGGTTACTTATACCGGCGCGCTGCCGGATCTGTTCCGCGAAGGGCAGGGCGTCGTCACGGAAGGTGTTCTCGGCACATCGGGCCTGATGGCGAGCGATGTTCTCGCCAAGCACGACGAGCGGTATATGCCGCGCGAAGTTGCTGACGCCTTGAAGAAGCACGGCGTCTGGAAAGAGGGCGCCGGAAAGGCGTCTGCGCCAATGGGGTCTGTGCAGGAAAGCAAGACCGAACGTCATGTGACGGAGTAGATCGATGATCGTAGAAGCCGGCCATTACGCGCTTGTCCTTGCGTTTGCTCTGGCGCTCTTCAATTCTGTCATTCCATTCTGGGGCATTCGTGCGCACGACGACCGGTTGATGGCGACCGCACCGTCTGTCGCTCTCGTTCAGTTCCTTTTCGTTGCAACGGCATTTGGCGCGCTTGTCTATGCGCATGTGACGTCGGATTTCTCGGTCCTCAATGTGGTTGAGAATTCCCATTCGGCGAAGCCGCTGATCTACAAGATCGCTGGCGTCTGGGGCAATCACGAAGGCTCGATGCTCTTGTGGGTGCTGATTCTTGCGACCTTCTCAGCACTCGTCGCCTGCGCGTCGCGGGCAATGCCGCAGGATCTCCATGCAGCGGTGCTGGGCGTACAATCCTGGATCAGCGCTGCCTTCCTCCTGTTCATTCTTCTGACATCCAATCCCTTCACGCGCGTCGTCAATCCGCCGATGGAAGGGATGGGCCTTAATCCGTTGTTGCAGGATCCTGGCCTCGCCATTCATCCGCCGCTGCTCTATCTCGGTTATGTCGGCCTTTCGATCTCCTTCTCCTTCGCCGCCGCTGCGCTGATCTGCCGGCGTATCGATGCGGTCTGGGCGCGGCTGGTGCGGCCCTGGACGTTGCTCGCCTGGATGTTTCTCACCCTCGGCATCGCGATGGGATCATATTGGTCCTATTACACGCTGGGCTGGGGCGGCTTCTGGTTCTGGGATCCGGTCGAAAACGCCTCACTGATGCCCTGGCTCGCGGCAACCGCCCTGGTGCATTCGACGGCGGTGATGGAAAAGCGCGAGGCGCTGAAGATCTGGACGATCTTCCTCGCCATTCTCGGCTTCTCCCTGTCGCTTATGGGCACATTCCTCGTGCGTTCCGGCATTCTTACGTCGGTGCATTCCTTTGCGGTCGATCCGCGCCGCGGCATCTTCATTCTCGGGATCCTCGTTCTGTTCATCGGCGGCTCGCTGGCGCTCTTTGCATGGCGTGCGAATGATCTGAAGCAGGGCGGCGTCTTCGCGCCTGTCTCGCGTGAGGGAGCGCTCGTGCTCAACAATCTCGTTCTGTCGATCGCCTGCGCCACCGTTCTTGTCGGCACGCTTTATCCTCTGGCGCTTCAATCGCTGACCGGTGCGAAGATTTCCGTCGGCGCACCGTTCTTCAACGCGACCTTCGTGCCTCTGTTCCTGCCCCTGTTCCTGATCATGCCCATCGGTCAGATGCTTGCGTGGAAACGTGGGTCTTTGCTTGGCGCGGTGCAGCGGCTGATCGTGGCGTGTCTCGCCGGTCTTGCTGCGATGCTGATCTTCGCTGCCTGGCATGGCGCGCCGGTCACATCGATCGTCATCGGCGGCCTCGCGGTCTTCACCATCGTCGGCGCGATCAGCGATGTCGTAAGAAGGGTCGCAATCGGAGGCTCCATCGGAGAGAACTTCCATCGCGCCATCGGCCTGCCGCGCAGCACATGGGGCACTGCGATCGCGCATGCCGGCATAGGCGTAACCCTGCTTGGGCTTGCCGCAACCGGCTGGGGCGTCGAAAAGGTTCTGGTCATCAAGCCGGGCGATGTCGTTCCTGTCGGGCCTTACGAACTCGTCGTGAAAGATTTCGGCGCCGAGCAGGGGCCGAATTACAGCGCCAAATTTGCCCATGTGAATATCCGCTCCGGCGGCGTGAAGATCGGCAGCATCGATCCAGCTCTCCGCTTCTATCCGGTACGGCGGACGAGCCGCGCCGAGGCCGGAATCGCCACGCTCGGTCTCGGTCAGGTCTATGTGAGCATCACGAGCAGCGGCGCGAACGGCACCTATGATGCGCGTATGTATTGGAAGCCGCTTGTCGTACTGATCTGGTTCGGCGCGATCATCATGGCATTGGGGGGATTCGTTTCATTGAGCGACCGCAGATTCAGAATTGGCGCTGCGCGCCGGATTCAAAGAATCGTGGCCGCGCCCCAACCAGCGGAATGATCATGGGCAGGAAGTTTCTCGCGCTCGCCGCTGTCCTGTTTTTCGCGGTGATGCCAAGCCTTGCTTTCGCCGTTGAGCCCGGCGAAATGCTGAAGGATCCGAAGCTCGAGGCGCGCGCAAGGACGTTGTCGCAACAGTTGCGCTGTCTTGTCTGCCAGGGTGAATCGATCGAGGATTCCCAGGCACAGCTTGCGCATGACTTTCGGGTTCTCATCCGGCAACGCATCAAGGCGGGCGAGAGCAACGCGCAGATCAAGGCCTTTCTCGTCTCGCGCTATGGCGACTTCATTCTCCTGAAGCCGCCATTCAAAGCGGACACGCTGCTGCTCTGGGGAACACCGGTTCTGCTGCTGGTCCTTGGCAGCGGCGCGATTATCATGGCGGTGCGCCGCCGCAGGCCGATGCGCAAGCCGGCTTCCCTGGGTGCAACGGAAGAAGCGAGACTTGCGGAGCTTGTCGGGACCGAAGAGGGATAGGAAGTAGAAGCGCCAATGTCTGCCGCTCCTCTCCCCGCGCGCGGGGAGAGGTAAGGTGAGGGGCCAGGAGATTTGCTCCAGACTCTATCGTCATCTGGCGGCATAAATCCAATTCACGATGTGGCCAGTCACCAAGCCCCTCACCCAACCTCTCCCCGCGCGCGGGGAGAGGGGCGATCCGCCTGCGTCGCCTCGATTTCCGCATCCCTTGCCTTCACGCGCTCAAAGGATGGCCTTGAGGTGACGCGTTCGACATAGGCTGTAATTACAGGCAGTTCTGGCACGAGTTTCCACTGCGTCATCAATTTAAGCGCATAGCCCCACAGAATGTCGGCTGCCGAAAAGCGTTCTCCGAGAAAATAGGGGCCTTGCTCGATTTGCTTCGCGAGCGTGCCGAACATGGTCTCGAAATCACCGTAAGGCATGGTCGAAGGCCTGCCAGGTTCTCTTTGCATGGCGCGGTCGACGACGGCCGGCTCGAAGCAGCTCCCATAGAAGACGAGCCACCGCAGATAGGGGCCGCGCTGCGGATCGCTGATCGATGGCGCGAGACCAGCGTCAGGAAAAAGATCCGCGAGATAGATGAAGATGGCGACCTGCTCGGTGACGACTGCGGAACCGTGCTTGATCGCCGGCACCTTGCCCATCGGATTGACCGCGAGATAGGGGGCTTCGCGCTGCTCTCCGGCCTTCATGTTGAGAATATGCAGTTCGTAGGGAGCGCCAAGCTCTTCGAGAAGGATCATGGCGGCCGAAGACCGCGCATTAGGAGAATGGAAAAGAGTGATCTTGCCACCGTCATTCTGCATTCAATCGATCCTTCATGGCATGCCGGCCGGTACCTTACGAAATTTTCATCCCGCCGAAATGGCGATGTAAGCCACACCGCGCCAGTTTACCCCCCTATGAGATTCAAATCTGCGCCAGACGCCCAGCCAATGCTGACGTCAGCGTTGGCAGGTTCTCGTCACGACCGCACATTCCCCCCTGTAGATGGAGACTGATCCAATGGCATTACTGCTTCCGCCCCACCGCGATAATCCGCAGGAGCCTCAGGCGCCGTCCAGCTCAGGCCGGCGCTTCAAATTCCGTTCCGTTCTTCTTGGCGGCGCTGCGGCTCTGGCTCTGGGTGGCGCTTATGCCGGCAACATTCAGTTGCCGCATGTGAGCTTCACCTCGCCGGCGCAAGCGGAAGCTCAGGCGCAGACCCCGGTGCAGGCGCCGGCCGGCTTCGCCGACATCGTCAGCCGCGTCAAAAACGCGGTCGTCTCGATCAAGGTGAAGGTCGACGACACGAGTGATGAAGCCAAAACTTCGGATATGCCGGATATCCCGCACAACAGCCCGCTTTATCGCTTCTTCAAACGATTCGGCGGCCAGATGCCCTTCGAATTCCGTGAAGGCCATCCGCATATCACGATGGCGCAGGGTTCCGGCTTCTTCATTTCACCGGATGGCTACATCGTCACGAACAATCACGTTGTCGAGCATGCGACTGATGTGAAAATCGTGATGGACGACGGCAAGATTCTTCCTGCCAAGGTCATCGGTACGGACAAAAAGACCGATCTTGCACTTCTGAAGGTGAAGACCGGCTCGAACTATCCTTATGTGCAGTTTGCGCCGAAGGCGCCGCGCGTGGGCGACTGGGTTCTGGCCGTCGGCAATCCGTTCGGCCTCGGCGGCACGGTGACTGCGGGTATCGTTTCGGCCCGTGGACGCGACATTGGCGCGGGACCGTATGATGACTTCATCCAGATTGATGCGCCGGTGAACCGCGGCAATTCCGGCGGTCCGACGTTCAACACCGCAGGTCAGGTTGTGGGTGTCAACACGGCGATTTACTCGCCGTCGGGCGGCAGCGTCGGCATCGGCTTCGCCATTCCGTCCGATGTGGTCCAGAGCGTCGTCGCGGCGTTGAAAGATCACGGCAAGGTCACGCGCGGCTGGATTGGCGTTGAGATTCAGCCGGTGACGCCGGACATCGCCGACAGCATGAATCTGAAATCGACGAAGGGCGCGCTTGTCGCCGAGGTGCAACCGAACGGACCGGCGAAGGCCGCTGGCATCAAATCGGGTGACGTTATCGAGGACGTCAATGGTCAGCAGGTCGACGGCCCACGTGAGCTTGCCCGTAAGATCGCTGCGCTCGGGCCAAACGCCAAGGCTAATATCGAGATCTGGCGCAATGGATCCGAGAAGAACCTGTCGATGACGCTCGGGACCCTGCCTAACGACAAGACGGTTAAGGCTGACTTCGGGTCGGATTCGGGCGGCACTCCGCTTTCGAACTTCGGTCTGGCCCTGGCCCCGGCGAGCGAGGTTCCCGGCTCAGGCAAGCTCGGCGTCATCGTTACCGAGATCGACCCCGACGGCTCAGCGGCTCAAAAGGGCCTGAAAGTCGGCGACGTGATCCTCGAAGCTGGCGGGAAGACGATCAGCGAGCCGTCGCAGCTCTCGCATATCATCAGCGAGGCGAAAAAGGAGGGCCGCAAAGCCGTCCTGCTCCGCGTCAAGAATGGCGACGACACGCATTACGTCGCGCTCGCCGTCAATCCGAAAGGCTGATGATTTGGCTCCTCCAGCGGCCGTGCCCTGGGGCGTGTTTTTCGTCCTGAGCCGCTGAACCGGCGCCGCCTCCCCCTCGCGGCGCCGGACTTAAGGAGGCGGCAGGCCTGGAACCAAATCCGGCCTGCCGTTTTTTCATGGGATTGCCTATATGTCATCCATGCGCATTCTCATTATCGAAGATGATTCGGAAGCGGCGCTTTACCTCGTCAAGGCATTCCGCGAGGCCGGTCATGTGGCCGAATACGCGCTGGATGGCGTCGAAGGCTACGCCAAGGCCCGTGACGAAGACTATGATGTTCTGATCGTCGATCGCATGCTGCCGAAGCTTGACGGGTTGTCACTGATCGGCGGTCTCAGGGTGCAGAAGATTGAAACTCCCGTCCTGATCTTGTCGGCCCTCGGCCAGGTCGATGACCGGGTGAAGGGTCTGCGGGCTGGCGGCGATGATTATCTGACGAAACCATATGCGTTTGCCGAGCTTCTGGCGCGCGTCGAAATTCTGGCCAGGCGCAAATCCTCAAACGCCACGGATGAGACGGTCTATAAGGTCGGCGGGCTCGAGCTTGACCGGCTGTCGCACAAGCTGACGCGCAACGGCAAGGAAATTACCCTGCAACCGCGCGAATTCCGGCTGCTCGAATATTTGATGAAACATGCCGGGCAGGTTGTCACGCGGACGATGTTGCTGGAAAATGTCTGGGATTATCACTTCGATCCGCAGACCAATGTGATCGATGTCCATATTTCGCGATTGCGATCGAAGATCGACAAGGGCTTCGATCCACCGCTCCTGCAAACGGTGCGTGGTGCTGGATATATGATTCGTGACGGCTCTCGGTAAGCTTTTCCGGACGACCGCCTTCAAGATCACGGTCGTTTATCTCTGCCTGTCGGCCATAGGCGCGGGGCTTGTGCTTGGCCGCGTCGGCTGGAACGTCAAGCAGTTGATCGATGAGCAGACTGCCCAGACCGTCAACGCGGACATAACCGGCCTCGCCGAGCAATACCAGGAAGGCGGCGTCAACCAGCTTGTGCAGACGATTCAGCGCCGCATTCGTCAACCGGGCGCCGATCTCTATCTGCTGACGACCCATGCCGGCGAGCCCCTCGTTGGCAATATCGTAAGTCTGCCGCCTGGCGTTCTGGATCATCCGGGTCTCGTCGAAACTGATTATCTGCGCAAAGGCGATATCTCCGCGCATCATCGCGCGCTGGCGCGCATCTTCGCTCTGCAAGGCGGCTTCCGCCTGCTTGTCGGGCACGACATCGAAGAAGGCGTGCGGCTGCGGCATATTCTTGCCGGCGCGCTCGTCACCTCGCTCATATGGCTGGTGATCATCGGCACGATCGGTGGCTTATGGGCGGCGCGGCGGGTTCTGCATCGTGTCGACAAGATCAATGCGCAGGCGCAAAACATTGTATCAAGCGGGTTGTCCGGCCGTCTGCCGCTTGCCGGCACTGGCGACGAACTCGACCGTCTGGTGCATAATCTGAACTCAATGCTCGATCGCACCGAAGTTTTGATGACGGGCCTGAAAGAGGTGTCCGACAATCTGGCGCATGATCTGCGCACGCCTCTGACCCGTTTGCGCAGCCGCGCCGAGCAGGCGCTTCATTCCGCGAAGACTGCGGAAGATTATCGCTGCGCATTGGAAAAGGTCATCGAGGAATCGGATGGCCTGATCCGCGTCTTCAACGCATTGCTTATGATCGCACGGGCGGAGGCGGGCACCGGCATCGATGGCATGGTGGAATTCGATGCAGCCGGCGTGGCGCGCGATGTGTCTGAACTTTATGAGCCTCTGGCGGAGGATCGCGGCATGGCCTTTTCGCTCGATGTCGACTCGGGTCTTACCTTGCTTGGCAGCCGCGAGCTTATCGGCCAGGCTCTGGCCAATCTCGTCGATAATGCGCTGAATTACGGGGCGCCCCCGCAGCCTGCGGAAGGTGAAGGCGACGATGCGAAGCCGGCTCAAGAGCCGATGCCGCTGTTTCTCTCCGCAAAACGGCATGGCCCCTTTGTGGAGATCAGCGTTGCCGATCGCGGCCCCGGCATTGCCGCCGAAGATCGCGCGCGCGTGCTTGATCGTTTTGTACGGCTTGAAAACTCGCGTTCGCGTCCAGGTTCCGGCCTCGGGCTCGCGCTCGCTGCGGCAGTGGCGCGCCTGCACAACGGGAAATTGCTGATCGAGGACAACGAGCCCGGCCTGCGAGTGACGCTCGTTCTGCCCGCATCCGCGCGCACACCGCCGCTTCTTGCGCCGCTTATGTCACAGACGCAAACCGGAGCGGCCGCTTGAACGTTGTCTTGCCCAAACTGTCCGAAATTCCGGAAGAGCCGGCGGTCGCCTTGCGCGACCTGATCTCGGATGCGCCATTGGCCGGCGATGCCGCTCAAGCGCAGGCGCGCTTCGACGATCTTCTGACAGACGCGCCTGAAGACGCGGACGATCTTTCGGATGGCAGGGTCAAACCGCTGCTTCTCGGCATTGCTGCGCATTCATCTTACCTCTGGCAGTTGATCCGCTCCGACCGTGAGCGTCTGCGGCGTCTGCTTGAAACGCCGCCGAAGGCGGGGCTTGCCAAGTGCCTCGCAACGCTCGCCTTTGCCTGCGATGCCGCCCAGACCGATGCTGAGGTCATGCGACTTCTGCGGCGCGCCAAGCAGGAAGTCGCTCTGCTTGTTGCGATGGCCGATCTTGGCGGCGTGTGGACAGCACAGAATGTCATGGCGGCCTTGACGGCGGCTGCGGACGTTTTCGTGCGATCGGCTCTGCGCTTTGCCTTGCGGCAGGCGATCGCGAGCAAGCATCTCGTCTGCGCGGATGCGGCGAACCCGGAAGAAGGCTGCGGCGTCGTCGTGCTGGCGCTCGGCAAGCATGGGGCAGGGGAGCTCAATTATTCGAGCGACACCGATCTCATCGTTCTCTTCGACCACGAGAGCTCGCTTTTAGCGGGACATGCCGAGGCAGCGACCTTCTTCGTGAGGCTGACGCGCCATTTCGTTAAAATCCTTCAGGAGCGCACCGCCGACGGATATGTGCTGCGCGTCGATCTGCGCCTGCGGCCTGATCCGGGTTCGACCGCGATCGCAATCTCTCTGTCGGCAGCGTTCTCCTATTATGAGCTCTATGGGCAGAACTGGGAGCGCGCCGCGCTTATCAAGGCGCGTCCGATTGCCGGTGATCTGCAACTCGGCGCGGAATTTTTGCAACAGCTCAGGCCCTTCATCTGGCGCAAATACCTCGATTACGCGGCGGTGACCGACATTCATGCGATGAAGCGCCAGATCCATGCCGTGCGCGGCCATGCCGATGTGACGGTCGCCGGCCACGACGTCAAATTGGGCCGCGGCGGCATTCGCGAGATCGAGTTTTTCGTCCAGACGCAGCAGTTGATCTACGGCGGCAAGAAGACCGAACTGCGCGGATCCATGACTCTCGCTATGCTGGCGGAACTGGCGCGCGAAGGTCTCGTCTCCGAGGTGGCTTGTTCCGACCTCACAGCCGCCTATCTCTTCTTGCGGGAAATCGAACACCGCCTGCAAATGATCGCCGATGAGCAGACGCAGCGTCTGCCAAAAGACGAAACGGAACTGACCTGCTTCGCGGCTTTTTGCGGCTATGCAAATCTTGCTTCGTTTTCGGAGATTTTCATTTTTCATCTGACGTGTGTTGCCGAGCATTACGCTTCGCTTTTCGAAAGCGCGCCGGTGCTTTCGTCCGATATTGGCAATCTCGTCTTTACCGGCGTGGCCGATGATCCGGAAACGCTGGAAACTCTGTCGCGGCTTGGCTTTGCTCGGTCGGCGTTGGCCGCCGAGACAATTCGCGGCTGGCATTTCGGCCGGCATGCCGCCATGCGCTCGGAACGTGCGCGAGAGATTTTAACCGAGTTCGCGCCGGCGCTGCTGCAAGCTTTTGCGCAAACCGCTGATCCCGACATGGCGTTGGCGGCTTTCGACTCGGCGCTCGGGCGCATGAAAGCGGTCGCCGAATTACTGGCGATCCTCAAATCCAATGTGCATCTGCGTGAGCTTTTCGCAAGTATTCTCGGCAGCGCGCCGCGCCTTGCGGAAATGGTGGTCCGCCGCCCGCATGTTCTCGATGCAGCCATGGATGCCACGCGCCTCTCTGCACAACTCGATGTGCCCGCATTAAAGGCGAGACTTGATGCGCAACTGGCGACGCATACGAATACCGAAGATTTTCTCGATCTGCTGCGTGATTTCGCACAGGAAGAATCTTTCCTGATCGGCACGCGGCTTCTGGCCGATCTCGTCGCGCCGGAAGCTGCCGGTTCAGCCTATACCGCCCTGGCTGAAAGCGTGGTCGATGCCGCACTCGCGCATGTTCTGGAGACGTTTGCGGAAAAGCACGGGCGCGTTCCAGGCGGGCGTTGCATCATCCTCGGCCTCGGCAAGCTTGGCTCGTGCGAGATGACGGCTGCATCCGACCTCGATCTGGTGCTGATCTATGATTTCGATGCCGATCGTCCCGCCTCGGATGGGCCGCAGGCGCTCGATGCGCTGACCTATTATACGCGCGTGACGCAGCGGTTGATCTCTTCCCTGACCGTCGCGACGCGCTGCGGCCGTCTTTACGAGGTCGATATGCGGCTGCGCCCTTCCGGGCGCAAAGGGCCGGTTGCCACGCAGTTTTCGAGTTTTTCCACCTATCAGTCGAAAGAGGCGGAAAGCTGGGAACATATGGCGCTTTCACGCGCGCGCGTCATTGCCGGCGATCCGTCGCTTGCAGCGGACGTCGAGACGGAGCGCTGCGCTATCCTCGCGCGCGCGCCTGTCGCAACATTACGCGATGACATTGCTGAAATGCGGCGACTCATTGCGCAGGAGAAAAGCTCGCGCGGCCCGTTCGATCTCAAATATGCCGAGGGCGGCCTCGTTGATATCGATTTCGTCGCACAATATCTTTGCCTTGCGCACGCGCATGAGGATCGCCGCCTGCTGGTTACGAGCCCGGCATTCATGCTCACGATAGCGGACGAGGCCGGTTACATCGCTTCGGAGATGGCCGCGGTGCTGCTCGCGGCGCGGCGCCTTTACGGCGATGTCCTCCAGATTCTTTATACGCTCGTCGATGCCGAAAACGTTATGAAGCCTTTGAACAGCGCCGTCGCAAGAAGGCTGGCGAAGTCGGCAGGATTGCCCGATCTCAACCGGCTTCTGCTCGACGTTGCCGAGGCGCGCAGCCGGGTGAAATCTGTCTTCAGTCGAATGGTTGGGTGAGAATTCCTTCTCCCCGCCTGCGGGGAGAGGGTTAGGGTGAGGGGCCTGGCGAGTGGCCGCACCGTCAGTGAATTTTATGCAACAGAGCATGATAGAGATTTGGGGCAAATCTCCCCGCCCCTCACCTTACCTCTCCCCGTGAACGGGGAGAGGAGCGGCTGGCATTCGTGAGCACTCTATTCTATCCCCCAGCCGATCGCAGGAGCGGACGCGGCAGATGCCGCAAAGGCGGCAGCGTGCGCAAAGGCTTTGGCCGCTGCGGCGCCTCAAGGCCCGATGTCGCGCTTTTCGGCAGATGAACGAGCACGACTGTGCCTTTGCCGAGCGTCGAGCGGATGCGCAATGATCCATTGTGCAGATCGACGAGCGAGCGGGCGATGGCGAGGCCAAGGCCCGAGCCTTTGCATCCGTCTTCGAGGCTGTCGTTGCATTGTTCGAAGGGGCGGCCGATCTGGTCGAGAGCTTCGGACGAAATGCCGATGCCACTGTCTTCGACATAGATGTTCGTCGCGTCGGGTACGCTCCGGCAGCGTACCGCGATACGGCCATTCTCTGGCGTGAATTTTACCGCGTTACGCAGAAGGATAGCGAGCACCTTTTCGATCGCAAGACGATCCGCATGAAGCCTCACCTGCGGGATTTCGGCTGTTGTGACGGCGATCGATTTTTCCCGCGCCCAGGCACGCACGCCATCGAGCGCATTGTTGATCGCGGTGTCCACCGGAAATTCCGATTTTTCCAGACGAACACGCCCGGCGTCGAGCCGCGACATGTCGAGAATGTCGGAAATGACGTCGAGAAGCCGCTGGCCGCTCATTCTTATGTCGCCGCAATATTCTCTGTAGCGCGGCGAGCCGAGAGCGCCGAAGGTTTCCTCGGCCATCAGTTCCGAAAAGCCGATGATGGCGTTGAGCGGTGTGCGCAGTTCGTGGCTCATATTGGCGAGGAATTCCGATTTGGCGCGATTGGCGCTTTCAGCCTCGGCCTTCTGCTCCAGATATTTCTCCGCAAGTTCGACGAGTTGCTGCGCCTGTGTCTCAAGTGTCTGGCGCGAGCGGCGAAGATCGGAGACCGTCGCCATGAGCCGCCGCTCGGAATCCATCAACTGTTCTTCATGCTGTTTCAGCGCGGTAATATCGGTGCCGACCGAAACATAGCCGCCATCCTTGGTGCGTCTTTCGTTGATCTGGAGCCAGCGGCCATCAGCGAGTCGCGCCTCATAGGTTCTTGCGCCGGCATAAACCCGGTCGGCAAAAGTCAATGCAGATTGCACCAGAGGCGCGGCGCCGCTGTTCATCACCTCGGCATAGGAGCGGCCGGGAGCAACCGCCTCATTCGACAGATTGTGAAGCCGCTGGAACTTCGAATTGCACATGACAAGGTGATTGTCCTTGTCCCAGAGCACGAAAGCTTCCGATACGGTTTCGAGCGCATCGCGCAGGCGCATGTCCGCCGTTGCGGATTTTTCGGCGAGGAGCTTCTGCTCGGTGATGTCCAGCGCGATGCCGATGACATTGCTGATCTGGTTGGCGGCGTCGCGGGCCAGTTCCGCGCGGGCGCGCAGCCACACCCATTCGCCCTTGCCATTGCGGATGCGAAAGACGTGATCGATCGATTCTGTTTCGGACGCCGCGAGCAGTTCAGCGAGCCGGCTCAAGCCGCCATCCTGCGGATGAATGAGCATGTCGATGTCGCCGACGGAGAGGAACGGCTGATCGGCCGGCATACCGAGCATCGCGTACATGGAATTCGACCAGTAGATGCGTCCGCGCGCGAGATCCCAATCCCATAGCCCGCAACGTCCGCGATTCAGCGCGGTATCGATGCGGCCGCGGATTTTCCGGCTCTCGTCCTCCGCAGAACCGGCTCGCGCGGCCTGCCAGAAATAAGCGCCGGCGACAGAGCACAGCACGATGATCGTCGCCAGAAGCGCCGCTGCGGTCCGCAAAGCGGCGCGCTCCCAATCCATGAGAATGGACGAGACCGGATGAATGAAAGCCATCTGCGCAAAGGGCGGCTGCAAGGTTCTGACGGTTGCGAGCGCGTCCGTGCCGTCAGCCAGCTTGATCCGCATCACGCCAGCTCTTTCAGCGAAGACTGTAAGCGGCTGGTCGGGTCCCAGACGGTCGACGAGACGTCCCTCTACTCCGGATTCAGGCGGGAAAGCAGAGACGATCCTGCCACTTGTATCGCTGACAAGAACATGCTCTCCGCGCGCCCAGGCATGATGGGGAAGGATGCGTGCAAGAACCTGCTTTGCTTCGCCGGCGATGTCATGCACCGGCGCGGCGTTGTTTTGAGCGTTGGCTGTTGCGGCAGCCGATTGGGCCAGAGGAGCAGCGGAGCTCGACTTCGGTGCGGTTCCGGCGCCAGGCTTTGTCTGCTGCGGGAGAACATTGGCTCTCACGGCAGCGGTAAAATCATGGCTGACATTGGCTGCGATCAATTCGAGATCGATGCTGGCATCTTTCATCGCGCGATCATGTGCATCGCTCACAAGAAAAAATGTCAGCGTTGAAAGCGCGCCGATGAAAACGGCCACCATCGCAGGGACCGCGCGACGGACCCATGGTTCGAGCTTTTCATATGCCTGGAAATCCGGCAGGCCTGCCGGGAAGGCAAGCCGTTGTGCAACGCGCACGCGCGTCGGCACCTCGGCCGCGACAGCACGGTCCATAGCGAAGCCCCCTCGAGATTTGATCCGACGCGATGTGCCGCATCTCATCGAATCAAGGCCATCTGAATCCGAGCTTGGCGATTTGTCCAGAGGTTAATGAAATGTGAAAAGAAATGTGATCAATAAAATTTCGCAGCGGCAGGAGATCATGCCTCCGTTTTGGCTGCCGGTGCTTTCAAACAATCGCGCGAAGGCAGGAATTCCGTCGCATAAGCGACAAGCGCGAGGATCGCCAACAATGCGCCGGCGAGACAGGTGGAAGACCATCCGCCGAACGCGTAGGAAAAGCTCGCAATGGCGGAGCCGCATGCGCCGCCGATAAAGAACAGCGCAATGAAAAGACCGTTCAGCCGCGCCCTTATGTCGGCCGCAAGATTATAGATCACGCGCTGGCTGAGGATCAGATTGAACGCCACGCCGGCGTCGAGCAAAAGTGCGCCTGCAACAAGCAGGATCATCGAGCGTTCAGCGCCGCCGATTGCGAGAAGCCCGAAGGCGGCGAGAACCATCGTCATGGCGCAGCCCGTTGCCGGGCGTATCCAGCCGCGATCCGCGATCCGGCCGGCGATGGGCGAGATGAAAACGCCGCCTGTCCCCACGAGAGCGAAAAGACCGATGCCTTTTTGCGTCAACGAGAAGCTGGGTCCTGCCAGAAACAGCGGAACCGCGGTCCAGAAAAGAATGAAAGCGCCGAAGAGGGCGGCCTGATAGCCGCCGCGGCGGCGCAGTTCCGGCACGTTCACGAGAAGCGGGCCGAGCGAGCGTAAAATCCTGAAATAGCTCAACGTCGAATGGCGCGGAAAGGCAGGCAGGGCAAAAGACAGGAGCAGGGCGAGCGCGAGCATCAGGCCGCCGGAAACGCCGAAGACAAGCCGCCATCCGGCGACATGCGCAAGGAAGCTTGCTGCGGGGCGCGACAGCATGATGCCCAGCAACAGGCCGCTCATAACGTTCCCGATGATGCGGCCGCGCTGGCGCGCCGGAGCCAGATGCGCCGCGAAGGGAATGATGATCTGAACGCTGGCGGAGGTTACGCCAACGAGAAGAACAAAGACGAAAAAGGCGGAAGCTGTCGTCGTAAACGTCAGACCAAACAATGCGACCGCGTTAAAGAGAAGCGTCGCGACGATCAGACGGCGGTTTTCCAGAAGATCGCCAAGCGGCACGACAAAGACGAGTCCCAGTCCATAACCCACCTGCATCGCTGTCATCACCAGCCCGACGGCCCAGGGCGGCAGGTGGAGCGCCGTGCCGATCAGGCCATCCAGCGGCTGCGCATAGTAGAGATTGGCGACGATGATGCCGGTCGAGATCGCCAATATGCTCATCAATGCGAGGGATAGCGGCTGTTGTTCGGCGGCCGTGTCGGTGGGCTGCATTTATGATCCATCAGATGAATTGATCGCCACACCTATATAGTGCGGCGCACAAAAGATCAGTCTGGGATGGGATCAAATGCGCGTGTGACTTATGCAGGCCAGCCGTTCAGCGGCTGGTTCGGCGACGTAGCGCCAGAGCGATCACGAGGACGAGGATGACGCCCACCACGCCGCAGGCAGGCTCCCAAAGCGGCGCGTGCGTGACGGGATAAGAATGGAACAGTCTCTCTGAGGCAATGAGCTCGCCTGCGACATAGCCAAGCAGGCCTGCGCCGGCCCAGATAAAAATCGGAAAACGTGAAAACAATCCCATCAGCAGCGTCGAGCCGAAGATGATGAGCGGCACCGACAGCGCCAGGCCAAAAACGACCAGCAGGATCGAGCCCTTGGCCGCCGCCGCGATCGCCATGACATTGTCGAGCGACATAATCAAATCGGCGACGACGATAATGCGGACGGCGGCAAAAACCGTCTCTGCCGAGCCGACTTCCTTTTTGCCCTGGTCTTCAATCGCCAGCTTGACCGCGATCCAGACAAGCAGCAGACCGCCGACGAGCCGAACAAACGAAAGCTCCAGAACCTCGACGATGACGATGGTGAGCAGTATGCGCAGGATGACGGCCGCGCTGGTGCCGAGGATGAGGCCGAGAGTGCGTTGCCGCGCGGGCAGGCCGCGGCAGGCGAGACCGATCACCACGGCATTGTCGCCCGAGAGCACGATATCGATCCAGATGATTTTCAGGATCGGCCCGAGAACCGATTGAATATCGATGATCACTCAATGCCTCTCAGAATCGTGGCCTCTCGGGATCGTGGCTATAGCGAAATGGAGCAAATAGGCGCTCTGGTCAGACTTTGGAAAGGCTGATCACAGAAATGCGCATCCTGCGCGATCCAGTGCTGCTGTCGAAAGCGGATCGTAACAGTTCATGCCGGAAATGACCAAGGCTGGAACTCCCGGCCCTGCGCCAAAACGAGACTGGATGAGACGACGATGCTTGCAAACGCCAAGTCATATGTGCTTCCCGCAATTCTCGACCTCAAGGCGGCGATGCCGCTTGTCGAAGGTCTTCTGGCGCAACGCGGCTCGGATTTGATGGTTGACGCCTCCCATGTCGAAAGACTGGGCGCGCAGTCCTTGCAGATCCTGCTTTCGGCTGTTTCGACATGGCATGCCGAGGGGTTCGCGATCGAGTTTAACGATGCGTCCGAACCCTTCGTCCAGAGCCTCGAACTTTTCGGTCTCGATTCAGAAGATTTTCTCAATGGCGGCATCCATGCGCATTGAGTCTTGAAGTCGCGGGACTCAGCCGCTGCTTTCATTTTCCATGGCGACTTCCGCCAGAAGCGTTTCGCGGTCGCGTCCCGTGCTGACGACCGCGAGTTTCTTGCCGTTCTGCAAGAAAGTTGCGATGAAATCCCGCGCCGCGATGTCTCCATCAACGTCGATCCTGTCCCAGTGTTCGGCGTGACCCAGATAGTTGATCGAAACATCGTAGTGCTGGGTCCAGAAGAACGGCACGGCATCGAATTTTTCGCGCCGGCCGAGGATGTTGCGCGCCGCAGTCTGGCCTTGCCGTTCTGCGACGATCCAGTGTTCGACGCGTATGCTTTGGCCGCTGTGGCGGTCCGGCCAGCGGGCAATGTCGCCGGCTGCGTAAATCCCGGCCTCGCTCGTCTCTAAAAATTCATTGACGAGCACGCCGCGATCCGTGGCGAGGCCCGCAGCTTCGGCGAGGGCTGTCAGAGGACGCACGCCAATGCCGACAATGACGAGATCGGCGGTTAGCGTTTCGCCATTCTCCAGGGTGACGGCTTCGCGGTTGATGGCGGCCGGCTTTGTTTGCAGGTGGAAGAACACGCCCTTGCTCTTGTGCAGTTCGAGCACCATCTCGCCAATGGCCGGCCCCATGATCCGGGCCATGGGTATGGAATCGGGCGCGACGACATGAACTTCGATGTCGCGCTGGCGCAGCGCGGCGGCAGCTTCGAGACCAATAAAGCTTGCGCCGACGACCACGCAGTTGCTGACCAATTCCATGCTGTCGAGCAGGCGCTGACAATCGGCAAGGCTGCGCAACACATGAACATGGGGGAGATCGGCGCCGGGCACATCGAGCCGCACGGGGGCGGCTCCTGTCGCAATGAGCAGCGCGTCATAAGGGACGTGGCTGCCGTCTTCGAGTTGCAATTCTTTCGCGGCTTTGTCGATTCCTACGACTATCGTGCCAAGCCGTAGATCGATCTGGTGGTCCGCGTAGAAATCCGGTGACCGCAGCGGAATCCATTCCGCTTGTGCGTGGCCAGCCAGATAATCCTTCGACAGGGCAGGGCGATCGTAAGGCGCGTCCGCATCCGCGCTCAGCATGGTGATCGAGCCGGTGTAGCCTTCCCGCCGCAGCGTCTCTGCCGCCATATTGCCCGCGGCTCCGCCGCCCACGATCACGACGGACCGAGGCAGAGTCGCGGATGCGAGCGTTGGCTGCGACGGCTTTGGCAGCGGCTCGCGCACAAAAATCATGCCATTGTTTTCCTCGACCTTCCAGCAGGCGAGATCATGCAACGCCGGCGGCCTTGCCGCGTCGCCGTTGCTCAACTGAAAGCAGGCATGGTGCCAGGGGCAGCGGATCGTATCGCCGACAACAAGACCATCGATGAGAGGAGCGCCGTAATGCGTACAGGTTGCGCCAATAGCGTAGAGCTTGCCGCCATTCCGCAACAGCAGCACTTCAGTTTCGCCCACATGGCCTGCCAGCATGCCACCTTCCGGCAACTGGCTGCTGGCAATGCCTTGATTGAGATCGCAGGATTTGTCGGCGTCGCTCATGCTCAACCTCCTTATGGGTTGCGACGCAACAGCATTGGCAGCGATTGGGTCGCGGAATCCGAATACGTTTTCGCGCAAAGGCCGAGCCACACGCTCCAGCCTCGCTGCGGCTATTCATTCAATCGCATTGTCATGCCTGTGTCGAAAAGAAAATGTCCGCATTACGCGGCGCGCAGACCAGGCAGACATGCGGATGAGTTGAAATTCTCAATGCTGCTATCTGCTTCAGTTATCGTCTGAATCCTGACCTGCACCGGACCATACTGCGACATGATGATCCACTCGACTATAGTTTGGCGGATTCCTTCGAATAATCTGGAACGGGTGAAAACTCCGGACGTTATTGGCAAGTCTCGCACTCACATGAATTAAAATTCCTGCCGTCGATTATGCGCGATCGCCCAATCACGATCCAATCAGCCGACCGTCGTTCTTAATAAGCCTTTCATGCGAATGCGGGTGGGCCAGGGGGGCCTATCTGGGAGTTGGGTCAATGCGAAACGTATGGATCCTGAGCTGCGTCAGTGTCGCAGCGATCTTTGCCGCAAATGCAGCAATGGCCAACGATAATCTCGAACAAATGTCGAAGAACCCCAAGAACTGGGTGATGCAGGGAGGCAATTACGAACACTGGAACTATTCGACGCTCAAGCAGATCAATGCGAAGAATGTCAAGAATTTGCAGCCGATGTGGACGTTCTCGACAGGCGTCCTGCGCGGCCATGAGAGCAGCCCGCTTGTCATTGGCGATGTGATGTATCTC
>SCSF01000100.1 GCA_004298435.1 Beijerinckiaceae bacterium | reverse complement strand
TCTCTGCCCTTCAGTTCTTCGAGATGCTTCGAGACCTTGGCGAGGCGTTCGGCGACTTCGCGCGTCGCCTTGGCGGCAATCTTCGTCGGGTCTAGCTTTTGCGGATCGAGCCAGATGAGGCGAAGACGCTCGCGTGTGTTTTCGTCACGCAGGTCTTCGAGGAAAATGCGGAATCCCTGCCGATCGGGAAATTGCGCATAATTCTTCCCCTGCCCGCTGAAATCAGCATAAATCTCGAAACAGTGGCCGACATCGCAGACGATGAGAAACGGCGGCCAGCCCTCCGAAACGGGCAGCGCCTTGGCGTAATCCTCCGCCTGGCGGCGGGCGCTCATCATCAGCACGTCCCAGCCATGCGAGAGCGTGCGCTTGCCGCGCGGCGTCGATTCGATCTGTTCTGCCGCTAAAAGGTCGCCTTGCTCCGGGACAGCCTTTGCACTTCCGGGCCGGCGGCTTTGTTTCGCCTCCAGAACGAAGCAACCGCGCTTGTAGAGATCGATGCGACCCGAGGCCGTTGATCCGTCCGGCTCGCGGAAAGTGACAGCACGTTCGAACACATAAGCATTTGTCGCCGCGTTATGGGACGCCTGATCTGGCCGCGGGACGCCAAGAACGTCGCACAATTCGGAGAGAAAAAGCGCGTAATTGGCGCGCTCCTGCCCACCATCGCCACCAGACCAGCGTGCGATGAAGGATTCAACGTCGGCGCGAAGATTGGGTGGCGAGCTGCTCATGGATCCAGTCGGATATCAGGCCTTATGCACGCGTGCATGGTCTGTTTAGTATCGGCTGAACCTTTGACGCATTTCAAGAAGGCTTTGAGGCGCTAGGAATCCCCTACCCCTTCTTCTCCGGCAGATTCAGCCGGATGTGGAGGTCCCGCAGTTGCTTCGGGGTCACCTCGGAGGGCGCGCCCATCAGCAGGTCTTCGGCGCGCTGGTTCATCGGGAAGAGCACCACCTCGCGTAAGTTCTCCTCGCCCGCCAGTAGCATGACGATGCGATCGACGCCCGGCGCTATGCCGCCATGCGGAGGCGCGCCATACTGGAAGGCGCGATACATGCCGCCGAATTTTTCGAGCAGCACCGCCTCGTCATAGCCCGCGAGCGCGAATGCCTTTTTCATAATGTCGGGGCGATGGTTGCGGATCGCGCCGGACGACAGTTCGATGCCGTTGCAGACGATGTCATACTGGAACGCCTTGATGGAAAGCGTCGTCGCCTGATCCGCGTCATCGAGCGCGATGAAGGCATCGTGATCGAAATTCGGCATCGAGAAGGGATTGTGCGAGAAGTCGATTTTCTTCTCGTCCTCGTTCCATTCGTACATTGGGAAATCGACGATCCAGCAGAATTCGAATACATCCTTCGTAGCCAGATTGAGCTCAGTCCCAAGCCTCTGCCGCGCCAGTCCGGCGAATTTGTAGATATCGTCCGGCTTGCCGAGCACGAAGAAGACGGCGTCGCCCGCCTTCAATCCCTCGGGCCGCAACTGGCGATAAGGGTTCGCGACTTCGAGCGGGAATTTCTCGCCCGTGCTCGCGGTCAACTCAGGCGCTGGCACCTGCACCCATTCTCCGGGCACGCCATTCAGGCCGCGGCGAATATGCTCCGTCCGCTCCGGCCCGACGTTTTTGGCGACAGGCCCTGCACCCGTCTCCTCGCCCTCACGCCAGAAGATATAGGCGAGGCCCGGCTGGCCTTCGCTTTTCGCCCATGAGTCCATGCGGTCGCAGAAGGTGCGCTGGCCGCCGCCCGGCGCGGGGATCGCCCAGACGCGCGCCTCGGGGTCAGCCGCGAGCCGTTTGGCGAAGACGCCGAAGCCCGAATCGCGGAACGCCTGCGTCACATCATGGATCAGCAGCGGGTTACGCAGATCCGGCTTGTCCGAGCCATAGGCGCGGATCGCCGCGCTGTAGGAAATCATCGGAAACTGCTGCGTGACGGGCTTGCCTTCGCCGAACTCCTCGAAGATGCCGCGCAGCACCGGCTCAACCGCCTCGAAAACATCTTCCTGCGTGACGAAGCTCATCTCGATATCGAGCTGATAGAACTCGCCGGGGCTGCGGTCGGCGCGCGCATCCTCATCGCGGAAACAGGGCGCGATCTGGAAATAACGGTCGAAGCCCGCAACCATTGTGAGTTGCTTGAACTGCTGCGGCGCCTGCGGCAGCGCATAGAATTTGCCGGGGTGCAGCCGCGACGGCACGAGAAAATCGCGCGCGCCTTCGGGGCTCGAAGCGGTCAGGATCGGCGTCTGAAACTCGAAAAAGCCGCCCGCCTTCATCCGTGCCCTGAGGCTGTCGATGATGGCGCCGCGCAGCATGATGTTGTTGTGGAGCTTTTCGCGGCGCAGATCGAGGAAGCGATATTTGAGCCGCATATCCTCGGGATATTGATGCTCGCCGAAGACGGGCAGCGGCAATTCGGCGGCAGGACCAAGAATCAAGATTGCCGTCACATAGACTTCGACAAAGCCCGTCGGCATTTCCGGGTTCTCGGTGCCCTCGGGGCGGCGCCGCACATGTCCATCGAAGCGCACCACCCATTCGGAGCGCAGCTTTTCGGCAGCAGCGAAGGCCCCCGAATCGGGATCAATGACGCATTGGGTGATGCCGTAATGATCGCGCAGATCGATGAACAGCACGCCGCCGTGGTCGCGGATGCGATGGCACCATCCCGAAAGGCGAACCTCCTCGCCGGCCTGCGTCTCGCGCAAGTCGCCGCATGTGTGCGTACGATAGCGGTGCATCATGTGAAAAATCTCTCGCTTGAGAGCCGGTCCGGTTCCGACGACATCATAACCGCGGCTCTGCTTTCTTGTTCTTGAGGTGTTTTCTTCGCGCGAAAATGCTATAGCACGCAGATGAAGCCGGGCTTTACGGCGGATGCAATCATCCGAGCGGTGTGGCTGCGGATTTTACTTCGCTCTCGCCTCGGCCTGCGCCTTGTTCAGAGCATCAAACGCCTGGCCGAAGCCCTTGAAGCTCATCGACAGGGTGACCTGCTGGCCGGTCGAATCCTTGAACACGATATAGCCCGTCGTCTCGATGTCATGCCAGTGCGCAACGGTGGCGTCGGCGAGTAGCGTTTCGGCGAAACAGCCGCCGGGGATGCAGCGCACCCAGTCGAGCTGAACGCCCCAGATGTCCTTGTCGTCGGTGCGGATATGCACCGAACTCGGGAACGAGACGTTGTTCGGCAGAATAACGATCGCATGCAGCGGACCTGAGCCTCCCGGCCGTCCGATCGAAATCTTCGCCACGGGGCCGGAACGGTCCTGCGACTCGATCGTCTCGGAAATCTCGCAGGCACGGTCTTCCTTGGCGCCCTTCTCGGCCTTGGCCGGCGTTTTGCGGCAACGCAGCGCCCAGGCGCCGAAGCCTTGTGTCGAAATCCCCGATTCGGCGGCCTTCTTTTTCTCCCTCTCTCTCTTCTCTTTCTCCACCTTTGCCGGCCGGTGAGCCGTCGAGGCCTTCGGCGCGGGTTTTGCCGGAGGAACTGCATCTTCCTTGGCGAAGGCCGGAGCCGAGAGCCCTGCAATAAGGAGGCAAATCAGGAACGGATGGCTGAAGCGAAGAGACATTAAAAGCCCGGAGTGAAGATTGTGAAGGAAGGAGGTCCTTATACTAGAAATCGGCCCTTCGATAGCCATCCCTGCCCGCGGGGCCGGTTTGCCGCAAGATTGTTTCTTGCAACTGCTAACAGAAAAGGATCAAAAAGAGAACACTGGGCGATTGAACCTTAAGGCTCTGGAAGCCCGGCGGCCTTTCCTTTATCAATGGATAATGAGCTTGATCACCACGAGTCGCGAACTGGCGGACGTCTGCTGCCGCCTGGCCAGCCATCCATTCGTCACCGTCGATACCGAGTTTCTCCGAGAAACAACTTTCTGGCCCAAACTCTGCGTCGTGCAGGTCGCCTCACCTGACGAGGCTGTCGCGATCGATGCGCTGGCCGAGGGCATGGACCTTGCGCCGCTCTTCGCTCTCATGGCCGACACGAAGGTAACGAAGGTCTTTCATGCGGCGCGGCAAGACGTAGAAATCATCTGGAATCTCGCGAAACTCATTCCGGCGCCGCTGTTCGATACGCAGGTCGCCGCCATGGTTTGCGGCTTCGGTGACCAGATCTCCTATAGCGAATTGGTCCAGACCGTCTGCCGCATCAGCCTCGACAAATCTTCGCGCTTCACTGATTGGTCGCGGCGACCTCTCTCCACTGCGCAGGCCAATTATGCGATCGCCGATGTCACGCATCTGCGCGACATCTACATCTATCTGTCGCGGCAGTTGGAAAAGAGCGGCCGCATGCCTTGGCTCGCTGATGAAATGGCGCTGCTCACGTCCTCTTCGACCTATGAGCAGCATCCGAGCCATGCGTGGGAGCGCTTCCGCAACCGCGCCCGCAAGCCGCGCGATCTCGCCGTGTTGATGGATGTCGCCGCATGGCGCGAGGCCGAGGCGCAAAGCCGCGACGTGCCGCGCTCGCGCGTTCTGAAAGACGATGTTCTGATCGAGATCGCACTTGCCGCTCCGAAATCGCCGGATGAGCTTTCCAGCCTGCGCGCCTTTCCGCGCGGAATGGAAAAGTCCCGCGCGGGAACCGAGATCCTCGCGGCGGTTCAGCATGGCCTTGCGCGCGATCCCAAGAGCCTGCCGAAGATCGAGCGCGAGCGCCGGGCGAATGGCGGCGCGACAGTCGAACTTCTGAAGGTTCTGCTGCGTCAGGTTTCGGAGGCCCAGGGGGTCGCCGCCAAAATGATCGCGACGGTAGAGGAACTTGACGCCATCGCCATTGACGATCACGCCAAGGTTTCCGCACTGACCGGCTGGCGGCGCGAAATCTTCGGCGAGAAGGCGCTCGAATTGAAGCATGGCCGGCTGGCCCTGACCGTGGAACACGGCAAGGTCGTCACCCTGGAATGGCGCGAGACGGCGGACGAAGCCGCGGAGTGATGAGCTGCCGATTGGTTCGGCACTGTGCCAGCCGCTCCTCTCCCCGCTTGCGGGGAGAGGTAAGGTGAGGGGCCAGGTGACTTGCTTCGATCTGTAAGGCTAGGCGCAGCAAATTCGATATGAGGCAGGCCAATCCCTCCGCCCCTCACCCGGCCTCTCCCCGCGAGCGGGGAGAGGGGCGCACCCTACCCCGCCGTCGGGTGGTGGGTACTTTTGAAATTTAATATGCGACTTTCTGGCAGAATAGCTGAACGCTCTGGCACCGGGATATTTGTCCCGTCCAGTGGTCAATACGCCAAGAAATCAGCCCATCTGTAGAATCCGAACCGCCAGCGACGAGGCTGTAGCGCCCTATCCAAGCAAGTGCGCCAGCAATGATTATGGCGCCCAAGATGATCGCGATCCGATTCATAAAGTCCTCACGCCGCTGCCCGCTTCCTATAAGGCCCGCGTTTCATATCAGCTTTCGCTTCTTGAGCCTCTACCAACGCTACGATGTCTGCAACCTCCCAAAGTCGATCGGAGACGCCCGCAGCCATTGCCGGAGTTACTCGCAGCTTAGAATGAATGCGGACGAAATTGTAATACATCATGTGAAGCGCGACAGCATAAGCGTGGTTTTCGACCTTCTTTGAGAAACCATTCGTAAGCCGCGTGAAGCGACGCATGTGCATGCGCATTGTGAGATTGCTGCGCTCGACATAAGACGTGCTGACGTAAGCCGGGTCGGGGCTTCCCTCAATCCGTTCCTTCTTAGCGCCAAGGCATGCAGCAGGGCTGTAACGGCCCTTAGCGGCCTCTGGGACGGTTCCATAAATCTTATTCAGAATGGCATAGTCCACATCGCCGCCAAATGCGCCTTCGACCGCCTCCAGATATGCCCTGTGACCATCGGAAGTGAGTTGGACGCGGTTCGACAGGCGGGAAGCTAAATCGTCCATAAAAGCCATTGCGCATTCGCCGTCGCGACCGCCGACGAAATAGGAGACGATCAGCTTCGTGTCAGCTTCGATTGCCGTCCAAGTCCAAGTATCTCCAGCGCACGCCGGGGCAGCTTTCGCCGTTGCAACGTTCTTCTGCTTGGCGTAGGTGAAGGACCAGATTTCATCCACTTGCACGCGCTTGGCCTTCACGTCGCGAACATGCGCGTCGTGATAGGCCATGCACGCTTTGCCAGCATCGATAAGCAGCCGGGTAACGGTGTTTTTGCTTGAGCCAGTTACGCGGGTGATCGCGCGTATTGATTGGCCCTCGCAAAGAAGGTGGAGGATGTGCGCGCGTTCGGAAGAGGACAGCTTGTGCATGCCCTATTCAATAGTACCTTTATACTTGAGCGTCAAGCATCAAGTGTCCGTTTATCCCCATTGGCCCTGCTTCTTCGGACCTTTTCCCATATCCGATGTACCGCTTCTGCCGCGGCCTCTTCTGGCTCCTTGGGGGCCGGCACGTTTTTGAGCACATCCCACACGTTTTTTGTGTCGCTCTTGGCAGAGGGTGATTGTTCGTTCGCGACTCGATTGTGTTTCATGGCGTTGCTCCTCGGCCTATCTCCTTACGGATTATAAAATCGGCATTCTTGTCAATGTCGAAGTAGTGCTTGCGGTTCATCCAAATGAGCCCGTCGCCTTTGGAAATGACGACCACATCGACCGGACCTCCGACCGACTCAATCGACGAGTCTACCTTTCTTCTAAGCGCTGTTAGCTCGACCATCGCCACCGCCATCGACGCCATCTCTTCTTTGGGAAGGGAAGTTATGGTGTTCACTGTTGGCGAAACGAGAACTTCTTGCCTATAGCGTTGAAATTCTTTGAAAAATTCATCAAGTATAATGGCGTTGTCGCTGTCTTGCTTGGTATTTTCCACCCCCTTCTGATGAGGGTCTGTGACGAACGCGTCGACAAGTTCCTTGGACTTGTTTCTCAATGTCTTTTTTATCGATTCACGCAGAAATCTTAAATATTGATTCGAAATTCCTTCCATGAAAAGGAAGAACATATCTGATTGTGCAAAGGGAATTACGCGACCGCCGTCATCACCCGGCTTCATTTTATTGTAATCCCATTCTTTTTTAGTCCAAATTCTTGTAACATTTAGATCTTTTCCGTCGAAAATTTTGTGTATTATACTCGGCAAAAGCTCACTTCTACCGTACCCAGCAAAGACAACACCCGTGCTGAATTCTGATTCAGCGCTCCTACAAAGGTATTCGTGTGATAAATCAACGAGACCATCCACCATTTCCCGTTTTGGTTTTCGTTCGAAGACGGTTTCGGCAAGCTGTCGAATAAGAGTACGATAGTTGCGACTAAACTGTACTTTGTCGATTTGGAAAACGGCCGTTTGGACAGAAAGCTCCGTGATCCATGTAGTTGTTGCGTGCGGCAGCGCGGCATAAAATTCGGTGCGCGTCGAATATTTCATGCCTCGTTTTACTAACTGAAACAGTTGCATGAGTATCAGAAGGAAGCTTACTCTTTGGGCGTTGGGTTCAGAAAATTTATCTGATTTCACAAACGAGAGGAAATCATCTGCAAAGTCTGCAACCGTCGCAAATTCTTTAACCCCACAGTGACGTCGGTGCTCCTTGACGATTGTTTCCCAGGGGATGCCCAGAAAATCTCCGGAATTATAAATCATTATGCCAATGTCGTTGGACGGCCCCGCCGAAAATAGCTTGTTGGCGTATTTCCAGACGCGCTCACGACCAACCGTAACTGCGCTATCGGCCGCTAACGCGATAGCGTGTTTGTTCACAATAGCGACTTCAGCCGTCATCCTTACGCCACCGCGCTGCGGCGGCTTGACGAGCAATATCGACGCGTTTTTCGGCTGGTAGCTTCTCAGCTCTCGCGCGACCGCCCTTTAAGCCGCCGATCCTCCCCAAAGACGCCATCGGATTATCCTCCGAGGCTTGCTTGGGGCTATCTTTAGCTTCGCCGATAGCGATGTCTATAACCAACTTGGCTAGTTGATTTGGATCACGCGGACGTGTGGGGCTCTTGCTCATGTACGGAATATGCACGCCGACCCCGCTGATTTCTAGCCCTCGTCAATGGGGCTGAATTTCAAAAGTACCCACTACCCGCCGTCGTCACCATCACCTCGCGGCCAATCAGGCGGCCGAGCTGCTTCAACCGGTTGCTCAGACGGTCGCTTGCGAGATCGGTAAGGTCCCGCGGCAACGTCAGAACGAGGCGGTTCTTGACGCAGACCATCGGAGTGCGCGGCAGGACATCGGCCATGGCCGCCGAGACAAGATAGGCGACGCGCATCGCTGCGCCGAGCAGGCGCGCCCGGTCGAGCAGACGCGACGACACAAGCGCGCGCATGCGCGGGCTGACATCCTGATCGAGCCCCTGATAGCGATAAGAGGCGGTGAGCGCGAGAAACGAGCGCCCGGCGTGATCAATCCCCATGAAGGCCGTATTCGCCACAATATTGAGGCCGTAATCGCCGCGGTAATCAGGATGCGCACGCCAATTGGCGTCGGCGAGCAGACAGGCGACGTAACGTAGCCGCCGCTCTTCAGCGCTTTCTTCGAAATGCGTGGACTTCATAAAGCGGTCGGTCCAGGCGCAGAGGTCTTCAGCGTGATGCGGCGAGCGCGCATTCAGCATATTGATTTCGCGCGCCGCGGTGACGAGCGGATCCTGCCGCCGCTCGTCCCGGTCGAGCCGTTCAAACAGCAATCCCTCGCGCACGCCTACTGCGGAAACCGTGATGTCCCTGGGCCGTGAGCGGCGCAGAAGTTCATCGAGCACAATAGCGCCATAAGCAAGCAAAGGCCGGCGGGCGGGCGCGATCGCTTCGACGCCGACGAGTGTGTCGGCGTTGTTGATCCTCTCGACAAGACCAGCGAAATCGGCAGCATCGCGCGTCGGGATCGAATAGCCGTGCATGATGCTCATAAAATAATTGCGCTGCCGCATATGCAGCCTTGCGAGCGCGCGCCAAGTTCCGCCGACGACATAAAGCGTCCGCCCCTGAAGCTGCTCCAGCAATTTTGCCTTGGCGAGCGTTTCGCGCGCGATCTTCGCAGCAGCTTTCTGCGAGCCGTGCGCGGCATCAATCAACGACAAGCCGCCGAGCGGCAGCGTAATTCCCTTGCCGACACGCATGCCCTTCACATCGACAAGTTCAAGCGAGCCGCCGCCGAGATCGGCAACAATGCCATCCGGATCATGGAAACCTGAGATGACGCCGAGGGCCGAAAGCTCCGCCTCGCGTGCGCCTGAGAGGAGTGCGACGGGCGCGCCGATGGCTTCACTCGCTGCCGCGACAAATTCCGGCCCATTGGCTGCATCGCGGGCCGCCGCCGTCGCGATGACATGCAGATCCTCCACATCCATGATGGATATGAGCACCTTGAAACGGCGCAAGGCGGCGAGCGCTTTTTCGATACCGTTTGCGGGGAGACGCCCGGTCGTTCTCACGCCGTGACCTAACGCGCATAGAGATTTCTCGTTGAAAATGGGCGTCGGAGCGCGGCCAAGTCCATCATAGACAACGAGGCGGACGGAATTCGATCCTATGTCGACAATCGCAACCGGCCGCTTTGCTGCGACTTTGGTAATGGGGTCGGAAAACATTTCCAGCATGAGGTCAGCGGCCTTCCAGTCGCTTCAAAAGCGTCTTCGGACTCGATTCGCGTCTCGATTTGCCGCGTCCCGAAAGGCTTGGGTTGGTCATAAAATAACTGTGCGCGTTGAACGGTTCCTGATTTTGCGCAGATATGCGCGCACTCGATCCATCGGGCAAGACCCGATAGCTTTGTTGGTTATCGAGAAGATTGGCGACCATGATCTGATCGAGAACCTGATCATGCACGGTTGGATTGGTGATCGGCAGAAGAGCTTCCACCCGGCGATCGAGATTGCGCGTCATCAGATCGGCCGAAGAAATATACACATGCGCGTTCCTGTGGGGCAGCCCGTGGCCGCCGCCGAAGGCATAGACGCGGGCATGTTCGAGAAAACGCCCGATGATCGATTTGACGCGGATGTTTTCGGATAGGCCCGAGACACCGGGCCGAAGGCAGCAAATCCCGCGGACAACAAAATCGATTTCGACGCCAGCCTGGCTCGCTGCATAAAGCGCATCGATAATCTCCGGATCGACGAGCGCATTGCACTTGCCCCAGATCGCAGCCGGCTTGCCGGCGCGCGCAAATTCCACCTCTTGCGCGATATGATTGAGAAGCTTTCTTCTCAGATTGATCGGCGAGATCGCCATGCGCTCAAGCCCGGCAGGCTCGGCATAACCGGTGATGTAATTGAAAATCCGCAGCATGTCGCTGCCGATGACAGGATCGGCGGTAAAGAGCGAAATATCGGTATAGATCTTCGCCGTCACCGGATGATAATTGCCGGTGCCGAGGTGGCAGTAGGTCGCAAGTGAATGGCCCTCGCGCCGCACGACAATGGACAGCTTGGCATGCGTCTTCAAGGCGATAAAGCCAAAGACCACTTGCGCACCGGCGCGTTCAAGATCGCGCGCCCAGCGGATATTCGCCTCCTCGTCGAAACGCGCCTTCAGTTCCACAAGCGCCGTTACCGATTTCCCGGCTTCCGCCGCTTCGATCAGGGCGCGCACGATCGGGCTGTCCGATGAGGTGCGATAAAGCGTCTGCTTGATTGCAACGACGTTCGGATCGCGCGCTGCCTGATTGAGAAACTGGACGACCACGTCGAAGGTTTCATAGGGATGATGGACCACAAGGTCTTTCTGCTTGATGGCAAGAAAGCAGTCGCCGCCATTCTCGCGGATTCGCTCCGGAAACCGTGGGTTATAGGGCCGGAACTTGAGTTCGGGACGGTCGACGCTGACAAGTTCGGCCAGTTCATTCAGCGCCAGCATGCCATCGAGCACGAAGGTTTCCTCCGCCCCGACATCGAGTTCCCCGGCGACGAAACTGCGCAGCTCCTCCGGCATGAGGCTATCGACTTCGAGACGGATGACGGAGCCGCGGCGGCGGCGTTTCAAAGCGCTTTCGAAGAGCAGCACAAGATCCTCAGCTTCTTCCTCGACTTCGAGATCGCTGTCGCGAATGACACGGAAGACGCCTGAGCCGCGCACCATGTAGCCGGGGAAAAGCGATTGGGTGAACATGCCGACGAGGCATTCGAGCGTGATGAAGCGCGCATCGCCCTGCCCGTCCGGCAGTTTCACGAAGCGCTCGATCTTCGCCGGCAGGCGGACCAGCGCCTTCATGTATTTGTTGTCGCTTTGCCGCACCAGTTCGAGCGCAATGGTGAAGCCAAAATTCGGGATGAAAGGAAACGGATGCGCCGGGTCGACCGCCAGCGGCGTCAGCACCGGAAAGACATGCAGCAGAAAATAATGTTGAAGCCAGTCGAGTTCGCTTTTGCTGAGATCCGGCGGTTCGACAAGCACGATTCCTGCGGCCTTCAACTCGCCGCGCAGTTCGCGCCAGCGGCGCTGCTGCTCGGCTGCGAGAAGGCTGACGCGTTCGCGGATCTTGATCAATTGCTCGGCAGGCGTCAGCCCATCTTCGGAAGGCGTTTCAACACCTGCCCGCACCTGGCCGCGCAGGCCGGCGACGCGCACCATGAAAAACTCATCAAGGTTGTTCGCCGAGATCGACAGAAAGCGCAATTGTTCGAGCAGGGGATGGTTGCGGTTCGAAGCCTCCTGCAAAACACGACGGTTGAATTCGAGCCAGGAGAGCTCGCGGTTGATGAACCGCTGCGGCGAGCGCGCAAGCTCGGCCGGCCGGCCGGCAATCTCGCCAATGTCTTCCATGACCGGAATCGAGGCGGCAGGAGACTCCGTGCCGGCATCCATCTCTGCGGTCTCGGTTATGATCGGTTCTATCTTTTCGACGCGCTTGCGCCCTTCCACATTGATCGGCACACCTGATCTCCTTCGAACGCGTGCCCATTGACGATGCCGTTTTAGTTTGACGCCCGCATGATCCGGTCCCGGCGCCGGACCATTATAGACACGGCTCTAGGCCGGCGCGACCGGGAAGGCCGGCAGGCTGCGGTCGACCACATCGCGCAAGGCAAAGCCGGATTGCATCCGCGCCACATGCGGCAACCGCGCCAACTGCGTCTTATGGATATGCTCGAAATCCGCGATGTCGCGGCAAAGCACCACAAGCTCATAATCGTCATAGCCCGACATGAAATAACACCGCGTGACCGAGGCGCAGCGCGCCACGGCCTTTTCAAAAGCCTCGAAGGCGTCCTCGCGTTGCGAGTCGAGCCTGATGCGCACAAGCACCGTCGTCGCGAACCCGAGCCGCTTGTGGTCGACCGCAGCATGATAGCCGCTGATCAGCCCCCGCTCTTCCAGAGCCTTGAGCCGGCGCGCGCAGGCAGTGCTGGAAAGCCCGACCCTGGGCGCAAGCTCAGCCAGACTTGAGCGGGCATCTGCGACAAGCGCCGAAAGAATCGCCTGATCGAAACGATCCAGCGGGATTCCGCCGGATTCCTGCGTGAAATCGCTCATCCGCGCTGCTTTCATGCAAAAATCATGGTGTTTGCAATCTATTAGGTAACACTTGCGTTGAATAGAGGAATATCTTTCGTCATCACCCGGATTTTCCGATTGCGACGGAGAAAAACAATGCGCGTCGGGGTTCTGAAAGAAATCAAGGTTCACGAATATCGTGCCGGCCTCACGCCTGAGGCCGCGCGCGAATATGTGACGGCCGGCCATCACGTCCTTGTCGAGACCGGCGCTGGGGCCGGAATGGGCGCGGCTGACGCGGATTATGCCGCTGTTGGCGCCGAGATCGTCGCGAGCGCGGCGGAAATCTTCGCGCGGGCGCAGATGATCGTGAAGGTGAAGGAGCCGCAGCCGTCCGAATGGATGCAGTTGCGCGAGGGGCAGATCCTCTTTGCCTATCTCCATCTGGCGCCGGACCCGCGGCAGGCGGAAGGGCTGATGGCCTCCGGCTGCACAGCCATAGCCTATGAAACCGTGCTTGGCCCGGG
>SCSF01000099.1 GCA_004298435.1 Beijerinckiaceae bacterium | reverse complement strand
CGGCGCGGTCCTGGGAAGCGGAGTCTCGCTTGGTCCGGTTCGAAAACGTCGGCCTCAGATACGGTATGGGGGCTGAGATCCTGCGGGACATCAGCTTCGAGATCGAGCGGCAATCGTTTCAATTCCTCACCGGCCCTTCGGGCGCGGGCAAGACGACTTTGCTTCGTCTCATTCTGCTCTCGCTCAAGCCGACGCGGGGGCTCATCACGCTTTTCGATCGTGATTCAGCGAGCCTCGCGAAGGATTCGATCACTGATCTGCGCCGCCGTATCGGCGTCGTTTTTCAGGATTTCCGCCTGCTCGATCATCTGACCACCTATCAGAATGTTGCCCTGCCGCTCAGAGTGCAGGGCCGCGATGAAATCTCCTACCGCGCCGAGGTCGTCGAACTGCTCCGTTGGGTCGGGCTCGGGGAGCGGATGCATGTGTTGCCGCCGGTGCTATCGGGCGGAGAAAAGCAGCGCGCCGCGATCGCCCGCGCGCTGATCGCGCGCCCCGAGCTTCTGCTTGCCGATGAACCGACCGGCAATGTCGATCCGACGCTGGCGCGCCGCCTGATGCGCCTTTTCGCTGAATTGCATAAATCTGGGACTGCGGTGGTGATCGCGACCCATGATCTCGCCTTGATGGATCAGTTCGAGAACGCCAGGCGCCTCGTTCTCGGCGACTCCCGGCTGCATATTTACGAGTGAGCCTCCGATGAACTTCATACGGTCGGAACGGCACGACAGACCGCAAGCCTACGCTGACGAGGGGCGGCTTATTCGCATACGCGAGGTTCCCCTCGTTCCGGCTGCGTCGATTGCCGGGCGTGCGCTCGTAACCGTGGTCGCGATTATGACCTTTCTCGCGGCGCTGACCGCCTGCACAGCGATGTTCATCGCCGATGCGGCGCAAGGCTGGACGCATTCGATCGCGCGTGAAATGACGATCCAGGTGAGCCCCGTGGATGGTCACAATCTCGATACGGAAACGGCGAAGGCGGCCGGTGTCGCGCGCGGATTTCCGGGCATTGCGGAAGTGAAGCCGTTCACAAAGGCGCAATCGGAAGCGCTGCTCCAGCCCTGGCTTGGAAGCGGCCTCGATCTTTCGCAATTGCCGGTGCCACGCCTGATTGTGCTGAAGCTCGACAGCGGCAGGCCGCTCGATCTTGCGGGATTGCGCAAGGCGCTCAACGACAAGGTCGCCGGAGCCAGTCTCGACGATCATCATTTCTGGCTGCGGCGGCTCGCGATCATGGCGGATACGGTCGTTGTCGTTGCCGCGGTCATTTTCGTTCTGGTGTTGATCGCGATGGTGCTCGCTGTCGGTTTCGCGACGCGCGGCGCGATGGCGGGCAATCGCGAAATCATCGAGGTGCTGCATTTCGTCGGCGCAGCGGACAGTTACATTTCACGCCAGTTTCAGAGGCATTTCTTCAGGCTTGGTCTGCGTGGCGGCGCTCTTGGGGGCGTTCTCGCTATAGTGGTGCTGTTTCTCTCAGGCGCAGTCTCTGCGTGGCTGCGCGGGACCGCCGGCGGCACGCAAGCGCAAGTTATGTTCGGCAGCTTCGAGCTTGGCCTCAAAGGCTATATCGCCATCGCAGTCATCGCCGGTGGAATCGCCGTCACGACCGGCGTCGTCTCGCGGGTCATCGTCTTTCGGCATTTGCGAAAGCTGGGATAAGCAGAAAGTTGAGGCTTGGTCGCCTGACCGAATCCCATTAAAACTTTCTGCGTCGTCAACAACCGAAAGGAAGGTGATCCAGTGTCTCAATGTCTCATCGTGGAGCTGCTAGGAATCACCGCCGGGTCTATTCGCCACGGGTGAAGCCTACGGCCGCGCAGACATTGCCGAGCGCGCCGTCAACGTTACGGTGCGCGCCCGACTAATCCCGTCAGGAAAGCCCCGGTACGCCGGGGCTTTCGCATTTTTGGACTTTCGCATTTCTGCGGACTTATGCCGAAGAAGCGACAATTTCGCGCCGCAGTTTAAGGTAAGAGTAAGGTAACGGGGCTGTGGGAGGATTTTGCATCAGCATCTTCCGGAACATCGCGCCATGAAACACTGCGCTTTTGCCATTGGTTTCGCCTTGATTCTTCTCGCGCAGCCGGCGCGTGCGGATTTCCGATCCTGCGTGCGCGGCCTCGCCGAAATGGCGCGCGCCGACGGGGTTTCTGCGGCGACGGTCGAACGCGCGACACGCAATCTCAGCTACGATCCGGACATCATCAAATCCGAGCACTCGCAGCCTGAATTCACAACGCCAATTTGGGATTATATCGCCGGCCTCGTCGATGACGAGCGCGTTGCGGATGGCCGCGCAGCGATGCGGCGCTGGGGCCATTGGCTTGCGATCGCGCAGCGCAGATATGGCGTTGATGCGTCCATCATCGCAGCCATCTGGGGCGTCGAATCCAATTTCGGCAAAGGCTTCGGCAAACATCCGGTCGTGCAATCGCTCGCCATTCTCTCCTGTGCGGGCGGACGGGAACGCTATTTCAGGTCGGAATTCGTCGATGCGTTGAAAATCATCGACAGAGGCGACGTAAATCCCGCGCATTTTGACGGTTCATGGGCTGGCGCGTTCGGCAATACGCAATTCATGCCATCGACCTTTCTGAGCATGGCGGTCGATCTCGACGGCGATGGCCATTCCGACCTCATCGGCTCGGTCCCGGATGCTCTGGGATCGACGGCCAATTTCCTGCGCCGGCACGGCTACGTCCGTGGCTTGTCCTGGGGCTTTGAAGTCCGGCTCCCGCGCGATTATCACGGGCCTTCCGGCCGCAGAAACAAGCGTCCGATGGCTTATTGGGCCAATCGCGGCATCGTGCATGTCGATGGGGCGCCCTTGCGCGGCGGCACCAGAGTCGGCCTATTCCTGCCAGCAGGTCCGCATGGCCCCGCGTTTCTCGTGACCCGCAATTTCGATGCGATCTATTCCTACAACGCGGCGGATTCCTACGCTCTCGCCATCGCGCTTCTCTCCGATCGGCTGCGTGGCGCTCATGGGCTTGTTACGCCCTGGCCGACAAACGACCCCGGCCTGTCACGCGCCGGCCGGCGTGAGATTCAGGCTTTGCTGATCCGCCGCGGCTACGATCTCGATGGCAAAATCGATGGTATCCTTGGCAAGAAAACACAGGCCGCTATCGCCGATTTCCAGGCGCGCTCCGGCATGACGCCGAATGGCCGCGCTTGCGCATCGGTTCTGGCGGCGCTAAAGCGCCGGTGAAAGAGACTGGAGCGCGGCAGGAACTCAAATCAACCGTAACCAGCGGTACTTAAACAGGATTTCAGGCCATCTCACTCGGAATTGACTCGCATTGACGCAGCATTCTTCTCATGGTGAAGACCTCCTGAAACAGAAGAGTGGGATGCGAAAAGTGGACCCCGGTTTTTCACCCAGATCCCGCTCCAGATTATCCGAAGCGATCACGCTACCCCCGTTCAGGATGATTCAACCTGACCGCATCGTGATCTAGGGCTCTCATGTCATTCTCGGTTGGTTTGCTTTTGCGCCGCGGCGGGCTCCTCATCGCAGTCGCGGCATGCGAGATCGGTATCCAGAGTGTTTGCGCGGATCCCGCGCCGGCGCGCATTGGCGCGGTGGTGGAGCTATTTACCTCACAAGGCTGTTCATCCTGCCCGCCAGCGGATCATCTTCTCTCCACGCTGGCGCGCGCGCCCAACATGATCGCGCTGAGCCTGCCCATCGACTACTGGGATTTCATTGGATGGCATGACACGCTCGCTTCGCCGACGTTTACGGCGCGTCAGAAAGCCTATGCCGCCGCGCGTGGCGATGGCCGCGTCTACACGCCGCAAGTGGTTGTGGATGGGCTCGTGGACGCCATTGGCAGTGATCGCGGCCAGATCGAACAAGACATCAAGACGAATAAAGGCCGTGAGGGCGCGTTAAGCGTGCCGATCCATCTGACAGAATCGGACGACATACTGCATATCGATATTGGCGCGGGGCCGCGGGTGCCGGCGGGCGTTTATGTGCTGCGCGTCGTCAAATCGAAAACAGTGCTCATCGGCCGCGGCGAGAACTCGGGACGCAGCGTCACCTACACAAATGTGGTGCGCGCCATTCAAAAGATCGGCGATTGGGATGGCGCGGCGCGGAGCTACCAGCTTATGGAGCTGAAGGGCTTCGATGAGGGCTATGTCGTATTCCTGCAAAGGGGCTCCAAAGCCAGGCCGGGCGTCATACTTGCCGCCGCCAAGACAGCAGGCCTGTGATCCTGACGTGGATACTTGAAGCGAAGTCCGAATTTTGCCCCGATCCAAAGCTTTAGTTTGGCACTCCGAATCGGCTGCGCTCGATGCGCCTTCGCGCTTCCCCTGAAGGGTGTCCTGCAACGGACATTTCGGCAAGCTGGGACCCCAGTATTACCACCTCCCCGCCTGAAAAGGGTATGTTGTCAAAATGATTCGCTCGCCCTTCCGCGTTCTGACCGTGGCGCTTGCCTTTGCCTATGGCTTCGGCCTGGCGCCGACGATGGCTGCACCTTCGCACAAACACGCCTCGAAAAGGACGGCATCCAAACACCCGGAGGCCAAGGCCAAGGCGAAGGCCAAGACGAAGCCCGAGCAAGTCGCGACCTACGGCGACTGGGGCGCGTTTGTCGCTGAATCCGGAAAAAACAAGACCTGCTATGCACTGGCGCAGCCGAAGGATCGCGAGCCGAAAGACCTCAAGCGCGACCCGGCCTATATCTTCATTTCCACGCGGCCCGGCGAAAATATCCGCAACGAAGTCTCCATCATCATGGGGTTCAAGATGAAGGACGGCGGCGACGCGGAAGCGCAAATCGGCACTGCAAGCTTCGATCTGATTTCCAAGGGCTCGAACGCCTGGGTCAAGAATCCCGCCAAGGAAGGCGAGATGATCGAGGCTATGAAAAAAGGCGCCAAGCTCATCATCAAGGCGCCCTCGGCACGCGGCAATATGACAACCGACAGTTATTCGCTCAGCGGCCTTACCCAGACGCTCGAACGCGTCAAGAAGGAATGCCACTGAACCGCGCGGCCAGCCTTGTTCTGCACCGCAGCATATCTTTTCCCGTTAACGGGCACTCTCCCCTGGAGCCATTCCGGTGCTGATGGAATCAGAACCGCGGCTCTATTTATTTGTTTTGACGCGTTTTCTTCACGCGAACCGGAATTTGCTTCGCTTGAAAGCGCTATAAAGCCGTCAATGCGCTCACAGCCGCACCTTCGCGCTGCGGGCCGAATCCGCTTGCGGCTCGCTCCTTTGTTTGCGACTAAATTAATGCAGGCTGGCGCTTGTATCGCGTCGAGACAAATAATTGGAGTCATGGTTCTGGTTCCCCCGGAACCGAAACGGCTCTAGCATTCATCAAACGCAACCGGGAACGCCCGGCGTTGTGTAATGCGGGAGGAAAACATGTCCGAGAAGACTTATCCCGTCAGTGCGGAGTGGGCGAAGCGCGCCTATATCGATGCGGCCAAATATGCCGAGATGTATGCCCGCTCGATCAACGACCCGGAGGAATTCTGGGGCGAGGATGCACGCCGGCGCATCGACTGGATCAAGCCCTTTACCAAAGTGAAGAACACCTCGTTTGCGCGCGATGCTGTCTCGATCAAATGGTTCGAGGACGGCGTTACGAATGTCGCTGTGAATTGCGTGGACCGGCATCTCGCCACCCGCGCCGACAAGACTGCGATCATCTGGGAAGCGGACGATCCGAATGAGGCCCGCCACATCAGCTATCGCGAATTGCATGGGCACGTCTGCCGTTTCGCCAACGTGCTCAAGTCGCGCGGCATCAAAAAGGGCGACACAGTTACAATCTATATGCCGATGATTCCGGAGGCTGCCTATGCGATGCTGGCTTGCGCCCGGATCGGCGCGGTCCATTCGGTCGTCTTTGGCGGATTCTCTCCTGATGCGCTCGCCGGCCGCATCAGGGATTGCAATTCCAGATTAATCATAACGGCCGATGAAGCCTTGCGCGGCGGCCGCAAAGTGCCTCTCAAGGCGAATGCCGACGCGGCTATCAAAAAGGCCGAAGGCATTGTCGAAACCGTTGTTGTTGTCAAACGAACAGGCGGCGCGATCGATTGGCATAAAGGCCGCGATATCTGGTACGAGGACGCCGTTGCGAAGGCTTCCGCCGACTGCCCGGCCGCCGAAATGGGCGCCGAGGATCCCCTTTTCATTCTCTACACGTCCGGCTCGACCGGCGCGCCGAAAGGTGCGGTCCATACGACAGCGGGCTATCTCGTCTTCGCCTCGATGACGCATCAATATATTTTCGACTATCACGAGGATGACATCTACTGGTGTACCGCCGATGTCGGCTGGGTGACGGGGCACAGCTATATTCTCTATGGCCCTCTCGCCAATGGCGCGACAACGCTGATATTCGAGGGCGTCCCGACCTATCCGACGGCGTCGCGCTTCTGGGAAGTCATCGACAAGCACAAGGTCTCGCTGTTCTACACGGCGCCGACCGCGATCCGTGCGCTGATGGGCGCGGGGGAGAAGCCAGTCAAGCAGACAAGCCGCGCATCGCTGCGGCTGCTTGGCAGCGTTGGCGAACCGATCAATCCGGAGGCGTGGGACTGGTACTATCGTGTCGTCGGAGACAGCCGCTGCCCCATCGTCGATACCTGGTGGCAGACCGAAACTGGCGGCATTATGATCACCCCATTGCCCGGCGCGACGGCTCTGAAGCCCGGCTCGGCGACGAACCCCTTCTTCGGCGTCATTCCGGAAGTCGTCGATGCGAACGGCGCCGTGCAGCAAGGTCCATGCGAGGGCAATCTCGTCATTGCGGACTCCTGGCCCGGGCAGATGCGCACCATCTATCGCGACCACGAGCGCTTCGTTCAGACCTATTTTTCATCTTATCCGGGCAAATATTTTTCCGGCGACGGATGCCGGCGCGACGCCGATGGCTATTACTGGATCACCGGCCGCGTCGATGACGTTATCAACGTCTCCGGCCATCGCCTTGGCACCGCAGAGGTCGAAAGCGCGCTGGTTGCGCATGCCCTTGTGGCGGAGGCCGCGGTGGTCGGCTATCCGCACAATATCAAGGGGCAGGGCATCTATGTCTATGTGACCCTGATGGAAGGCAATGAGGGAAGCGACGCCCTGCGCCAGGAACTTGTCGCCTGGGTGCGGCAGGAGATCGGGGCATTCGCCTCGCCCGACGTGGTGCAGTTCGCACCCGGCCTGCCGAAGACGCGCTCCGGCAAGATCATGCGCCGCATTCTGCGCAAGATCGCGGAAAATGAATTCCACGCGCTCGGAGATACATCGACGCTCGCCGATCCTGGGGTAGTTGAGGATCTGATCCGCAATCGCGGCTCGGTGTGATTCAGCGGATTGAGTGATGCTCACTTAATTCCTCACTTAGGTGCGCACACCGTCCACATGCGGGCCGGAGGCCCGCGCTCCGGACCGTGAACCTCCGGTTCGCATAAATTCCCAAATGCCCGTGGCGATGGCGTCGGACGCCCTTGCTCTTGCATTGTAAGGAACATCTTAACTTCGCGGCGCGATATACCCGAAAAGGGCGCGGCAACGCATAGACCGTGGCCTGTCATTCGGGGGGATATGATGAGATCGAATCGGCGCGGCCGGAGTGCTCCGGTTATTGCAGGTTTGGTGCTTGGTTCTGCGTCCCTGGCGCTCGTATCATTCGCGACGCTGCCGGCGCAGGCCGCGCATGAGGAAGTCGCGTTTCCCGGCAACTATCCTGCCGGCATTATCGTCATCAGCCAGCATCAGCGAAAGCTCTATCTGACGGAAGGCAATGGCCGCGCGATCCGTTATCCTGTCGCCGTCGGCAAGCGGGGCAAAGCCTGGCTCGGCGAAACCTATGTTCAGGGCAAGTATATTCATCCGTCATGGGCGCCGCCCGCCGTCGTGCTGCGCGATCATCCGCGCCTGCCAAAGCTCATTCCCGGCGGGTCGCCGCATAATCCGATGGGCGCGGCCGCGATCACCTTGCAAAGATATGAAGTCGCCATTCATGGCACCGATGCACATATGCGCAGGTCCATCGGAACGGCTGCCTCTTATGGCTGCATCCGCATGTATAACGAGGACGTGCTCGATCTCTACAAGCGTGTCCATATCGGGACGCGAGTGATCGCGGTCCCATAAGATTTCATGCCGCTTTCGTTCATACGGCCGGTTCGGGGACGCCCGCACCGGCCGTTGCCGGTTCATGGCAGACCTTTTAGACTCCGCTCCGGATTTCGGGAGAGCGGTTGAAGGGCTTCGCTATGGCAACGCAAATGGAGACAATGCACACTCGCTGCTGCATCGTCGGCGGCGGTCCTGCGGGAATGATGCTGGGCTTTCTGCTCGCCCGCACCGGCATTGAAACAGTTGTGCTCGAAAAGCACGCCGATTTTTTGCGCGATTTCCGCGGTGATACGATTCATCCCTCGACGCTTGAGGTGATGAACGATCTCGGCCTCTACGATCAGTTTCTGGCCTTACCGCATCAGGAGGCGCGACTTCTGTCTGGTAAGGTCGGAGATGTTACGATTCCAATTGCCGATTTTTCGCATCTGCCGACACGCGCAAAATTCATAGCGCTCATGCCGCAATGGGATTTCCTGAATTTCCTCGCGCGTCAGGCGGCGTCTTTTCCTGCGTTCCATCTGCGCATGCTGGCAAATGTCGATGGACTCATCGAGGAAAACGGATCCGTGCGTGGCGTCACGGCGCAGACGCCAGAAGGCTGGCTAGAGGTGCGGGCGGATCTTACCGTTGGCGCCGATGGCCGCCACTCGGTCGTCAGAGCCAAAGCTGGTTTCGAACCGCAGGATATCGGCGCGCCAATGGACGTGCTGTGGTTCTCTCTCAGCCGCAAAGAGAGCGATCCGCATGAAAGCCTCGGGCGTATGGAGGCCGGTCAGATTCTGGTGTTGATCGAGCGTGGCGCGCATTGGCAATGCGGCTATGTCATCGCGAAAGGGTCGCTCGGCACTTTGAAGGCGCAGGACATTGATGTTCTGCGCCAGCACATCGCGGCGCTCGCTCCCTTCCTGGCCGATCGCGTAGGAGAGATCGCGAGTTGGGACGATGTGAAGCTTCTGACTGTTGTTGTTGATCGCCTCAAACGCTGGCATCGGCCGGGGCTTCTCTGCATCGGCGATGCGGCGCATGCAATGTCGCCTGTTGGCGGCGTCGGCATCAATCTCGCCATTCAGGATGCGGTGGCGACGGCGAATATCCTCACCCCGGCTTTACGGACCTCCGGCCCTGTTCCAGAGGCCCTTCTTGCGAACGTGCAGGCGCGGCGCGAATGGCCTGTGAAGGCAACGCAAGCGATGCAGTTGTTCATTCAGAAGCGGGTGATTTCGACCGTGCTTTCGAGCCAGAACGAGAAAATCGCGCCGCCTTGGTTCATGCGCCTTTTCATCAGCGTTCCCTGGCTGCGGCGCTGGCCGGCGCGCATCGTCGGCATCGGCGTGCGGCCCGAGCGGGTGCAGTCGTTTTAATTTTTTGCGGACACCACATGCACTCAACAGAATTGACTACGGCCGTTCAGGCTCTCGAAGCTCACCGTCGCGACAATAGCTCCGTCACGATCGCGGATCTTTTCGTTGGAGACCCGAAAAGGTTCGACGATTTTCACATTGAACCCGGCGATATATTTTTCGACTTTTCCAAACACAGGATCAGCCGGCAGGCGCTCGCGCTGCTCATTGCTCTCGCGCGCGCCGCGAAGGTGGAGGAACGCCGCGCCGATCTGTTTGGCGGCGCAATCGTCAACCCGACGGAGAAACGCCCCGCGCTGCATATGGCGCTGCGCAATCTCAGCGGCGCGCCGATGTTC
>SCSF01000098.1 GCA_004298435.1 Beijerinckiaceae bacterium | reverse complement strand
GAACCCTTCGATTTCATGGAAGATGCGGTGAAGGCCGCTGTGGAGGCTGCGCAATGATGATTTATCGGCAAGGCGCCCGCGTGCTTGTGCAGGGCATCACCGGCAAGCAGGGCAGCTTCTGGACGGAGAAGATGATCGACTGTGGAACGGCCGTCGTTGCGGGCGTCAACCCGAAGCGCGCCGGGCAGCAGCATCTTGGCTTGCCGGTCTACGCCTCCGCGAAAGCCGCGATGGCAGAAACGCCGTTCGACATAGCTGTGACCTTCATCCCGCCTGCGGCCGCGAAAGAGGCAGCGCTCGACGCGATCGAAGCTGGCGCGAAAGCCGTCGTGATCCTTACCGAACATATTCCCGCGCGCGATGTTATCGCGATTCAGCACGCCGCGCGCCAGCACGGCACGCGCATCGTCGGACCCAATACGGCTGGCATCGTCACGCCCGGCGAAGGGTTCATAGGGATCATGCCGGGGCACAATCCCAATGTCTTCAAGCCGGGCGATGTCGGCGTGATTTCGCGCAGCGGCAGTCTCGGCACTCTCGTTTGTCTCAATCTCACTCGCGCCGGGATTGGCCAATCGGCGTTCCTCGGCATCGGTGGCGACCCGATGATTGGAACGACGACGCGCGATGCCCTCGTTGCACTCGATGAGGACGATAAGACGCGCGCTGTCGTCATGGTTGGAGAGATTGGCGGCGCTATGGAGGAGGCAGCGGCCGAATATGCCGCGTCGATGACGAAACCGGTTGTGGCTTTCATTGCCGGGCGCGCCTCGCCGCGAGGCAAGAAAATGGGGCATGCGGGCGCTATCGTTTCGGGCAATTTCGGCAGCTACGATGGCAAGCGTCGCGCGTTGGAAAAAGCCGGAGTCGCTGTCGCCGATACGCCTGCGGAAATTCCGCAGCTTCTGAATGCTGCTCTTGCTGGCGTCGCCCACCCAAAACGTCAGGCTAAAGCCTTTTCAGCGTAGATCGAAGGTTCTTCAGCCCTGGCCAAGAAGCACCCGAGCGCCAGCTCGGCCAGGGCGGCAAACGAACTTTCCGAAAAGCAAAAACAAAACGGCTTCGAGAAATGTTGACTAAAATTTCGCGACGAAAAACTTGATGCCGCCAGTAATTCTAACATTCGCAAATATCTGCGCGTGATCGGGTGTTCTGCTGCGCAAGCGAGATAACGTCCCGCAGTGCATTGATGCAGTGCGCAGAGAATGGCGTCAAAACGCATCATTCAATCAACTCTTGAAAATATCTATAGACTCCGCTTGACGCGGCGTAATCCATTTGGCCGAATCGCTGAAACTTTCAGGCGGCGCGAGACAGTAAAGTCAGCGCTGCGCAGCCTGGGGTAGTACGATGTTTTCAGTATCTGAATGTATCGATCACCTTGGCCTCAGTTCGAATGAAGTGTTGCTTGGACCCGGACCGTCAGCTAAGCACGAAGCCTTGCTTGCCAGCTATCTTCTCAATCGTTGGAGAGGCACTGCCACGGTCCGTGATCTCATTCGAGAGGATCTGCGCATCGCTATCGATCTTGGCGCGCGCGAACGCGCAGCGGATCTGTTGCTGGTTTTGCGAATGTATTCCGCCGATGTGCCGGTAGCCATGTGCTCGGAGCTTGTGCGCATGACAAAAGCAGCCAAGGCGCGGCGCCGTCCCTATCTCAAATGCCTTACGTTCGAAACGCCGAGGCATCCGAAATTCATGCGCACCCGGCTGCGCAGGCTCAAGAATTGTTGAGCCGCTGACGCGACGTTGCCGTAGCTGAGCCTCGATCGTGATTGCGATCGAGGTTTTTATTTTGAGATTCGCTTTCGCGCGGACAAGGAGCCGCTTCGCTTGCAGGGAACCGCGTCTCCAGCCGGCGATTTAGTTCAAACAGGAAGCGAGAATGAACGGCCCTGCGCAGAAATTCGTATGCCGGAATCATTTCCGTTCCGGGTGTCTATGGCAGTCTTGTTGACAAAATTCCGTTTGGCGCGGCGATGAACAAGGGCCTGACGTTTCGCATGGGGCACTGCTGACCCGTGAGACTCATGAATAATTCCAAAGATCAGCGTTCATTTTTGCGTCATCCGCACTGGAACTTCTGGCGAGAGCAACAGGGCCGATGTAATTCGGTAACCTATCTTCGCTGTGCCAACTCTCAAAACAGCGATAACGCGCGGGGAGCACCGATGTTGATGCGCCTAAGAACCATTATCCTCTTTCTCCTGGCGGTCCTACCCGCCGGGCCAGCATATGCAGATCCGCTTTCCGTTCCGGCCAATAAGAACCCGTCGGCAGTGCATGCAGGGGCTTATGCAATCGAGCCCGTGCATACGCGCGTCCTGTTTGCTGTGTCGCATATGGGATTTACGACATGGTACGGGGATTTCACCAGGGCGAGCGGCTCGCTCACGCTTGACCCAAAGCATCCTGCGGCTGCACGCCTTGAAATCGAGTTGCCGATCGCGTCTGTATCGACAACCAATGCTCGTCTGGATAGTGAATTGAAAGGGCCAGACTGGTTCGATGCCGCTCATTTTCCTGTGGCGCGCTTCGTCTCAACGAAAGTGGTGCCGCATGGCGCAAGACGCGCCGATGTGACGGGCGATCTAACGCTGCACGGCGTTACGCGACCCGTCACGCTTCATGTCACCTTCAACGGGGCAGGGGTCAATCCACTCGATAAAATGTATACGGCAGGTTTTGAAGCGCGCGGCGTTATTCATCGCAGCGCATTCGGTGTGACGAAATACGTTCCTCTCGTTGGCGATAATGTCGATTTGATCATCAGCGCTGCCTTCGAACAGAAGCGCTGAGCAGGAAGGGCTGGATTCACCCTGTGGGCGGCGCGCCCCATATCTCCGGTTAATCCGGGAGATAATTGCCTCTCAGTCTCCTTACACTTAAGGGCTACTTCGGTTCTTGTGGAATCGCGAGTAGACTGCACGCGATTGCACCCTACCGCTGGATAAGCAATACGGGTCTGATCGCTTGCATCCCCCCGCTACCTGCTTTGGATTGCTGACATGAGTTTCAACGAACGTTCCAGACACATCACCCAGGGCGTAGCCCGTTCTCCCAACCGCGCCATGTATTACGCGCTCGGCTACAAGAAAGCCGACTTCGACAAGCCAATGATCGGTATCGCCAACGGGCACTCGACGATCACGCCTTGCAATGCGGGTCTTCAGCCTCTGGCCGACGCGGCGATTGCCGCCATCAAGGCGAGCGGCGCGAATCCGCAGATGTTCGGCACGCCGACGATTTCCGATGGCATGTCGATGGGCACGGAGGGGATGAAGTATTCGCTGGTGTCGCGCGAGGTGATAGCGGATTGCGTCGAAACCTCAGTGCAGGGTCAATGGATGGACGGAGTCCTTGTATTGGGCGGCTGCGACAAGAACATGCCGGGCGGAATGATCGGCATCCTGCGCGCGAACGCGCCAGCAATTTATGTCTACGGCGGCACAATCAAGCCTGGCCGTTGGAAGGGGCAAGACCTTTCCATTGTGTCTTCCTTCGAGGCGGTCGGCGCTTTCATGGCCGGCACAATGAAGCAGGAAGATTTCGAAGGCATCGAGCGCAATGCCTGCCCGACGACAGGCTCCTGTGGCGGCATGTACACAGCCAACACGATGAGTTCTTCGTTCGAGGCCCTCGGCATGTCGCTTCTCTATTCCTCGACGATGGCGAGCCCTGATCAGGAGAAGATCGACAGTGCGGCGGAGTCCGGCCGCGTGCTGGTCGAGGCTGTGAAGAAAAACATCAAGCCGCTCGACATTGTGACACGGAACTCGATTGAGAATGCTGTGGCGTTGATTATGGCCATCGGCGGTTCCACCAATGCTGTGCTGCATTATCTGGCAATCGCCCATGCAGCGCAGATTGAGTGGACGCTTGATGATTTTGAGCGCGTGCGGCGCAAGGTGCCGGTGATCTGCGACCTGAAGCCTTCTGGAAAATATATGGCCGTCGATCTGCACAGGGCCGGCGGCATTCCGCAGGTGATGAAGATACTGCTCAATGCCGGCCTCTTGCACGGCGATTGCATCACGATTACTGGCCGCACGCTCGCTGAGGAATTGAGCGCGGTGCCGGACGAGCCGCGCGCTGACCAGGATGTCATCAGGCCGATCTCGAAGCCGCTCTATAAGGAAGGGCACCTTGCTATTCTCAAGGGTAATCTTGCTGAGCATGGCGCGGTCGCCAAGATCACCGGCCTGAAAAGTCCGGTTATCTCAGGTCCGGCCCGCGTTTTCGATGACGAGGCATCCGCGATGGATGCCATTCTCTCAGACAGGATCAAGGCGGGCGACGTCATTGTCCTGCGCTATCTCGGTCCGAAGGGCGGCCCGGGGATGCCCGAAATGCTCGCGCCGACGTCGGCCATCGTCGGCCGCGGCCTCGGTGAGAGCGTCGGGTTGATCACCGATGGGCGTTTTTCGGGCGGCACATGGGGAATGGTCGTTGGCCATGTCGCGCCAGAAGCCTATGTCGGCGGCACCATCGCTCTTGTACAGGAAGGCGACCGCATCACCATCGACGCGCATCGCCTGTTGTTGCGGCTCGAGGTCGATGATGCCGAGATCGCGCGCCGGCGCGCGGAATGGAAGCAGCCTGAGCCCCGTTATAAACGCGGCGTGCTCGCCAAGTTCTCGACTCTCGCCAGACCGGCGAATGAAGGGGCGGTGACAGGTTAGCCGCCCCCCGCTCCGCGCAGCGGGGCCTTAGAGCTATTTCGCTTCTGATGGAAGCAGAAGAGAAGCTCTAATTGGGATCAAGCATCTAGGCTATTGTTGACCGGAGCGGCTCTTCTGCTATTACCCGGGCTCCTGGTAGATTTTGCGTATCCAAAATATTTCTCCAGGCAGTTTTGTTCCGCTCTAAACAGTCTTGTGTGTACAATTTATGGTTGGCGGGACTCGGATGGTCCACGCGGGCTACCGAGTGCTGTATCCTGTTAACCGTGATAGAGACGGGATTGTATTTACATAGGTAACTCTCATCTATCGCGAATGCTTTACAAAACGCCCAAGTGGCATGCTTGCCGCAAAGAACGATCGCGTCATAATATTGGTGCTCGACAAGCCTTTGCCTCACCTGAAGCCAGTTATCTTCTAAATATCTTTGTAGGAATTCATTCCTGTCTATGAGTTCAAATACTTCGTTTCGCACTTCTCGATCATTATATTCATTAAGAAGTATATCATGGATAGGTTCGTCTATCAGATTAAATGCATCAAAGTTCTCTCGAAATAGACGCTCGTAACGAGGCATCTCATTATCGGGGACTTCAATATAGCCCCTTTTGTTTTTGGGTGGTTTCTGAATGTTGCAAAGTTCCAGGATGTGCAAGCCGCTGGCCGACAAACCATGGTCATCAAAAAATGCGTCAGGCGGTTCAATTGCTATCTTCGGGTCTTGGCCTATAACGGTAATCATCGTTGCTCCTTATTCGAGGTTGGCTAGCCACAAGAATGGCTCGATGATTAAGCAGCCAGATTCTAAATCTAATTAAGCTCCCAAATCAAATTGTACAGTTTGCGTGCCGCACGGCACGAATGTCGGTGTCATTGGCTGACAAAGGCAGGTATGTAAGGTTGACATAAAAGATATATTTGCAATATATCTTTAACCGTACAACGGCCCATGATGCGGGCTTCCGAAGAGGAGAGTGCGATGTCGCTTCGGTTCGGCGAGATCTATGCCAGCCGCTTAGATGGATTGGAGCGAGGTGTCCTGACGGGGATCGATCATGCGGCTTCCGATCATGCGCTTTCCGGGAGCAATCCCGAATTTCATTTTGAAGGTGCGCCCCCTTCGCCTCCCGTCATGGTTGACTGCCTTCCCGATCTGGCGGGCGGCGATATTCTGGATGCTGGACAAGAGCTGCGCGAATACGATTGCGGCGAACTCGTAAAGAGGATGGTAGCGGCGTTCCGGGGACATCCTCATGTCAATAATGTCCTGACGCACATTTGTGGATCGCAATGGACGCGGATCGAGCAGGCGCTTCGCACGATTGTAAATCCAGCGGCCATGCGGTCGGATTTGTCTCCTCTGGCACGGAACCTCGTTGAATTGATGTGGGCGGAACGCGGCGTCACAGGCCGCATTCTCAAGCCGTATCTGCGCGAACTCCTCGCCCGGAGCCTGAAGCGTGACGCTGCCGATCGGTTGCTCTGTCAGATCGACCGTCTTTGTTCGATACCGGAGGCGGACCCCCGCCTATCCCGGTAGCGGACTCGGCCTGGAGCGACAATCGGGAAGGTGAATGTGATGGATAATTTCGGCGCGGTTAAGGACGAGCGGATCATCGACGTGCGGGAGATCGAGCCGCGCGTTCGCCATACGGTGATTTTCCAGCTCTTCGAGCATCTCGACAAGACCAGTTGTCTACAGTTGATCGCGGATCACGATCCGCGTCCGTTGCGGCTCCAGCTTGAAGCGAAGCATGGCAACCGTTGCTGCTGGACTTATCTTGAAAGCGGTCCGGATGTCTGGCGCGTCCGCCTCCAGCACAGCGCACCGGGAACCGGGCCATTGGCGTGAAGGGGCAGCCGGGCAGGGATCCTGTTTGGCGCTCATCGGATTGAATTCGGAGATACCCTGACTCGATCCGCGCTTCTTATGGAATCGGAAACGCGGCTTTATTTTTGTTTTGGCGCATTTTCTTCACGCCAACCGGGATTCACTTCGCTCGAAAACGCCATAGCTGACATCTGAGGCAATGCGAGGAGGTGAACGCATGTCCGCTCAGCTCAATCACACGATCGTTTGGTCAACGGACCAGGCAAAGTCCGCCCGGTTCCTGGCTGAGATTCTGGGGCGGCCTGCGCCGACCCGCTTTGGCCATTTTGACGTGGTGGAACTCGATAACGGGGTCTCGCTCGATTTCGCCAATGCCGATGGTCCAATCCGGCCGCAACACTACGCCTTCCTGATCGGCGAGGCGGATTTCGATGCCGTGCTTGGCCGCATCCGCGAACGCAAGCTCGAACACTGGGCAGACCCGGCACGCCGCCGCCCTGGCGAAATCAATCACGACGATGGCGGACGCGGCGTGTACTTCCCGGATCCCGATGGTCACTATCTTGAGGTGATCACGCGGCCCTACGGCAGCGTCGAGCCATAAAACATAGGCCTTTTTAGGTGCGTCGCGCTGCGACCGCTCTCGTGAATCCGCCGGTAAACCGCCCGGAGGAATAACATGGTTGTGAATGAAAGGCCGGAATAGTATTGAGTCTAGGCGGTTCCGGTCCCTTCGGCCGTGGGGCCTCCTTCCGTCGGCATGCGGCAAGAAGGAGCGGCAAGAAGCACCGGACGAAGCAGTTCATTTTTTATTGCGTCGATAAACTACGGCAGGAACGCGTTTTATGAGGGTGTTGATCGTCGAGGACGATGCCGAGACGGCGGCCTATGTCATCAAGGGCCTCTGCGAGCACGGCCATTTCGCCGATCATGCTTCGAACGGACGTGACGGTTTCTTCGCCGCCAGCACCGGCAGTTACGATGTTGCTATCGTTGACCGCATGCTGCCGGCGATCGACGGGTTGTCGTTGGTAAGACAGTTGCGCGGCCAGGGGATTGGAACGCCGGTGCTGTTTCTGACCAATCTCGGCGGTCTCGACGATCGCGTCGAGGGACTTAATGCCGGCGGCGACGACTATCTCGTCAAGCCCTTTGCTTTTTCCGAAGTCATGGCCAGGGTGAACGCCCTTGCGCGTCGTCCCGCCATTACGGCGGCTGTGACGGTTTTGCGGTGCGGAGACCTTGAGATTGATCTTCTGAAGCGCAGTGTTCGCCGCGGCGGCTGTAGAATCGATCTGCAACCGCGGGAATTCAAGCTGCTGGAATTTCTGGCGCGGCATGTCGATCGCGTTGTGACAAGGACGATGCTTCTGGAAATGGTCTGGGACTTTCACTTCGATCCCAAAACGAACATCGTCGAGACGCATATGAGCCGGTTGCGGGCCAAAGTAGACCGTGGCTTCGAATGCGAACTTATTCGCACTGTCCGCGGCGCAGGATATCTGCTCAGTGCTCAAGCCTAAAATCCTTCGTACAACCATTTTCAGACTTGCGGCCGTCTATGTGGCCTATTTTGCGATATCCGTAGGAGCGCTCGGCCTCATCGCATACCAGTCAGCGTCTTTCATGTTGAATTATCGATTGAACGCAAATGTAGAAAAAGGGATGACGACGCTCAAGGAAGCTTATCAGAAGGGAGGCTTGCAGCGTCTCATCGCGACAGTGAATACGCGTGAGAATCATCGCCATGGCAGTGCGCTTTTCTATCTTGTTCTGGATCGAAACGGCAAACGGCTGGCGGGCCATTTGTCAGTCACTCCGAGCCGATCCGGCTGGTCAGAGATGACTTATATCGAGGACGAAGGCGATGGAGACATGGGCGAGGTCCGGATTCTCCTGAAATCGCTCGGCGATGGTGTTCGGGTCGCAGTTGCAGGCGATCTCGAAGAGGTAAGCGATTATAAAGAAGCAATTTTCATCGGTTTTTTATCGGCCTTCGGCGCCGTGGTGGCGCTGGGCGTCATTGGAGGGTTGGGACTTAGCCTCGCACTTCTCAAGCGCGTTGAAACCATCAGGCAGACGGCTGAGGCGATTATTGCGGGCGATCTGTCACAGCGCGTCCCCGTTCGTGGCGTTGACGACGATCTTGACCGTCTGTCGCAGACTTTGAACTCCATGCTCGATCGCATTTCGGATCTGATAAGTAGTTTGCGGCAGGTGTCTGCCGACATTGCACATGATCTGAAAACGCCTCTTACGCGTCTGCGCCGCGGGCTGGAAGAGGCGCAGGCGCAAGTGCATTCAGCCGACGAATACAATGCGCGCATCGAGTCTGCGATCGTCCATGTTGACGAAATTCTTGCGACGTTCAGTGCTTTACTGCGCATCGCGCAGATCGAGGCCGGTACGCGCCGGATTGGCTTTCGCGATGTCGATCTCAGCGCAATCTTCTCGACCGTCGCCCATGCGTTTGCGCCCGCGGCCGAGGATGCCGGCAAGAGCCTCCGCTATGACATTTCTCCGAACATCCGCTTTTGGGGAGATTTCGAGCTGTTGACGCAGATGATGGCGAATATCATTGAGAATGCGGTCACGCACACACCCAAGGGGGTGCATATTTCTGTTCGGCTTCGTTGCGAGGATGGCGCAATCATCGGCGTGGTTTCCGACGACGGCTTCGGTGTGCCAAGCGAGGAATACGAGCGGCTCTTCCAGCGGTTTTATCGTCTTGAAAGAAGCCGATCGACGCCGGGCAATGGGCTGGGCCTTAGTCTCGTCAAAGCCGTAGCCGATCTTCACTCTGTCCGGCTCGATGTTCGGGGCGCGAATCCGGGACTGGAAGTCTACATGAGATTTCCGGCGTGATCCCGCTGAGAACCTGCGCCAGTAGGCCTTGAAACTTTCCTCCGGTTTGCCGCTTGCGGCATTCTCCCAGTGAACTTGCCCAACAGTGCAGCCGCGGAATTTAGTTCGGCGAAACTACTTATTTTCTTTGACGCGTTTTCTTCATGCGAAACGTAAGTCGTTAAGCGCGCAATGCCGCAACAACGGCCGTCGTCAGAATGCCGAATACAAAGCGCCTCAACTTCAATTCTCCTAGAAAACGCTGATGGCCAGCCAGGTCGGACTGGTCTTGCTCCAGCCTGGGCGTTGCATCGCACAACGGTATTTTTGCCAAGAAATATCAGATGAATGCCAACAATTACGTTCGCTAATGCAACATTGGGATTTTGTATTCTTACGGAAATGCGACCGTATAGTTCGGTCATCTACAGTCACAGTCCTGGATAGCTAGTGATGGAGGACTGGCAATCACCAACCGGCATCCCGGTGGTCTGAATATTGAGCGGTCAGCGGATGACGGACAACCCGAAACTGCCACTCAATTCGTCTTGGTAATGTGTTTGGGCGCCAGCGCAGCGACGCCAGTCGTTGCTGTGAGGATGCCTGTCTTACTGCAAACCGGGATCAATCAAAAATGGGCGCCAGTCTTCGGGAGGCGGCGGTTGGCGTGAACGTCGGTTGTGTATGCGTTTTTCTTCAGATGCGGCAACAAAAAAAAGAAACGGATATCGATATGAGGGGCGGGCGCTCGAAAACGCTCGAACAGATGCGGGCCTGAGAGATTGAGTCCGTTGTGTCTGCTGCCGCAACGGTGGCAGTTCGCCCTTTTCATCGCGTCCGCAACAACGGCAGGAACGCGCTCGTGAAGGTGCTGATCGTTGAAGACGATAACGAAACTGCGGCCTATGTCATCAATGGCCTCGGTGAGTATGGGCATATCGTCGATCACGTCGCGAATGGAAGCGAAGGTTTCTTCGTCGCCAGCACCGGCAGCTATGATGTGGCGATCGTCGATCGCATGCTGCCGAAACTCGATGGCCTGTCGCTGGTGAAACAGTTGCGCGGGAGAGGCGTCGGAACGGCGGTGCTGTTTCTCACTCATCTCGGCGGCATCGATGATCGCGTCGAGGGGTTCAATGCCGGCGGTGACGACTATCTCGTCAAGCCGTTTGCCTTTTCCGAACTTCTGGCCCGGGTGAATGCGCTCGCGCGGCGTCCTGCGATCGCCGAGGCGGTGACAGTTCTGCGCTGCGGAGATCTCGAGATCAATCTCCTGAATCGCAACGTCCACCGTGGCGGCCGCGAGATAGATCTACAGCCGCTGCAATTCAAGCTGCTTGAATTTCTGGCGCGGCATGCCGGCCGTGTCGTGACGAGAACGATGTTGCTTGAAATGGTGTGGGACTTCCACTTCGACCCCAAGACGAACATCGTCGAGACGCATATCAGCCGGCTGCGGGCCAAGATCGACCGCGGCTTCGACTGTGAACTTATCCGGACGGTCCGGGGAGCTGGTTATCTGCTCAGGGCAGAAGACCCTGTTGTTTAGAACTGCAATTACTTAGCCGCGGAAAACATCCGCGCAATCCTGGGGGGAACTTAGCATGCAAGGCTCATGGAGAGCATTACGTTCAGTCGGACTAGCAACATCAGTCGCAATAGGCGGGCTGATGGCACTCAGCGCTCCTGGCTATGCCCAGGTAGCTCCCAACGCGCCATTCCAGGTCGACCCGCTCAAATACGACATGGGACCGCTCGGGGATTGGAAGCTGAGTGGCGGCGTCGACGGATGGGCTGCTGGGTGGACCAATTCTAACTCCTACACTGGCAGTTCAGGCTTTCCGACGCACGGCGGCGACGTCTGGGGCGGGGTGAGTGTCGATAACGCGTTGCTGCGCGTTCAGGGGAGTAAAGGTCCGTTCGGATTCGATGTCTGGGTCGGTGTTCCACCACAGTCTCCGGTCATGGGATATACCTCGACGAATGTCGGGCCGAACCTGCATGAACTCGGAACGGATGAGAATCCCTGGGGCCATCAGGACCCGCTGTTCAAAGGCTATGTCACCTTTGCTCCGGTCAAGTGGCTCCAGCTTGATGCGGGACGGTTATCGTCTCCCGATGGGACCGAGATCGGCGTCGATTTTATGAACCCGACGGTCTTTTTGTCTGACCTCAACAATATGCAAACGACGACGGCGACCGGCGCCGAAGTCGATTTCATCAATCCGGCAACATCCGGCATATTGCCTCATTACGGCTCGACGCTCTCCGTGATGATACGCCAAGGGTATCATACTTCGGGTGATTTCGGTGAACTTGGCTTTGTAGGCCTCTGGAATCTCAATAAGGACGGCACCGACGCGATCGTCGCATTCGGCCACACGCGTTTGCATCCTTATAGAGGCTTTGATCGTGTTGCTGGCTTCGGCACGATCAACTCAAATCTCGTCGGCATCGGCGCCTTCTACACAGTTGGCAAGTGGCTGTTCAATCCCGAGGTTGAGGAGCAATGGCTGCCTTCGAACTATCAATCCGACGACAACAAGAGCTTCTACGGCAATATCGCGGCGCAGCTCACGGCCACATACCAGATCAACTCTCAATGGTCGGTTTCTGGCCAAATTCAGTACATCCATGAGCAGGGCAACAAGTATCTTCCCAATGCGGAAGCCTACGGCGATTACCTTGGCTTGAACGTCGGTCCGTGCGGAGGATGTTTCGGCCCGGGGGCAGATATGCTTGGGCTACAGGTCGATGCTGCATGGCAGTATCGTAATCTCTTCGTCCGCCCCGCCGTTTCCTACACTCATCTGGCGAATTTCATTCCTGGCAACGCTTACGGCGCAAGTGGAAATTCCCCGGATCAGTTCGTCGCCATCCTCCAGGTGGGCTGGCTCATCGGCACTTCGAATGTAGGGGTCCCGGCAATCAAGAAGGCTGTGACGGCGAAGTACTAGGCGTCTGATCGCAGCGAAATCCGGAGAAGCAGAACTGCTTCTCCGGATTCATCAAAGGATCGGAGTGAACAAAATCTGGCTGGCCATTGTCTGTTCGGAAGCATGCCGTGAATGGCTGCTTTCTGGAGACAATGTTTCAGAATGTTTGGCGCCGATGGAGCATGCGCCAGCAAGGATGTGCAGGAAGCAAGTACATCGGCGCAGTTATGCCGAGATGCAAAACCGGAAAGACCGGATCGAAAGTCCCTTGCGGCAATAAAATCAAATCCGCATGGAAAGCAGCGCAGAAAGCGCAAATAATTGGGAGGAAATATGCGTAACTTTACCAAGTTGCTGGCAAGCACAGTCTTGCTGAGTGGTATGATGATCGGCCCGAGCCTTGCAGCGAATTCGTATACCTTCAAGCTGGTGAAGAAAATCGCGCTGCCGACGAAGGCAGGCCACGGCGATGGGGTCGTCTTCGACCCCTCAAACAAAATGGTCTATGTGTCGATGGTCGATGGAATGGCGGTGATCGACACGCGGACAAACAAAGTCGTGCATGCCTATACGGCTGAGGAGATTCCTGCGCCGAATTATATGGCCTTTGACGACAACTATGTCTACGAGACGGTTGCGCAGGGCAAAGGCAAGCGCAATCAGATCGTCGTTATCAGCAAAAAAACGTGGAAGATCGTCGATACGGTCAACACCTCCGGGACATCACCGGACGGCGCCTTCGCTGACCCGGCGAACAAGCGCTTCTTTGTCGTCTCCGACGATAATAATTGGATCGAAGCCTGGACGGCAGGCCCTCATCCTACGCATATCGCCAACTATCCAGAACCCGTGAAAAATCCGGTCGCCGGCCCTGACGTCGCGTCCCTACATAACGGCACGATCTATGGCGTGAACGACTCTTATCTCTTCAAGATGAATCCGAACAACGGAGAGATCGAAGGCTCCGCGAATTACCATCTGAAAGTTCTGAAACACGGCGGCACAAAGGCTAACATTTTCGATAAGGCCACCAACGAAGTCTGGGTGGCAACGACGCATCATTTGGTGCTGGTCGTTGATGCAAAGACGCTCGACATTGTCGATATTCTTCCGCAGTCAAAGGGTGCGGACGATATTGAGCAGGATCCCGGCCTGGGTCTCGCTTACGACTTCCAGAGCAGCCTGCCGGGCTTTGATGTTTATGACATGAAGGCCAAGGAGCGCATTGCGACGATCCGCACCGGCACCAAGCATCCGACGCACACCGGCGCTATCGACCCCGACAATCATGAAATCTACGCCTATGTCGGCGGCGAAGCTGCGATGTGGGTCTATAAGCCCGTCAAAGCCATGGCGACGAAATAAGCGACACGAAAACATTTGCAGGAACGGGATTCCGGTCTGTTAGCCGCATCACGCGGCATCAAGAAGATCAGGTTGATTGTTTCGGCATGGGTATCAAGAAGAGCTCCCCGACCAACTCTCAGCGATCCAGCACAGTCTTTGGTTGGATCGCTGTTTTTGCGGCAGGCAGAGAGACTGCTGACGGTCGGGCCGCCCAATGGCGCACAGGGGCGAGGAAGTGGCAGGATTTGCCGCTTCTTTGCATTCTTCGCAATTTGAGTTGCCGGGTCTTCGCTGCGCGTGTCTGCCATTTTCGGCGGCATGTCGCGATGGCTGCTCTTCCTAAGTCTGCGCAAAGTTTCGCGTGTTGAGCTGGCAAAGAACCGCCGCGCGCTGTGCTGCGATTATGAGCATTAGATTGAGAATTTGTATGTTGCATACCAGTGAGTAGGCTGTGTATCTCGCTTAATAAAAACAGACGTTGGGATATCGGGGGGAAACATGGATATGACGTCAGCCGGGAGCGCATCGCGATGACCCGCTGGTTGCCTCTCACGAGTGCGTTGGCGGTAGCTTGCGCCTTGGGTGGATGCGTGAGTTATCAACCGCATCCGCTTGCCACACAGTCTCATCTTGCGGCGGGCCTGGGTGGCCTTAATCTGGCTTCGCCCACGCATGAGCAGAATGCTCTTTCGGCAAGGCTCGCCCATGGGAAGGCGCTCACGCCACGCGAAGTTGGATTGGTGGCTGCGCGCAACAACCCGGGCCTTGCTGACATACCCGGCAAGATCGGCGTGGCCAACGCCAATGTTCTCGCTGCCCAAATCCTGCCGAATCCCTCGGTAGGCCTTGGCTACGCATTCCTTCTCAGTGGCCCGGGCACGGTCAACGCGTTGAGCGCGTCGATTTCGCAAGATGTCAAGGCGATCATCACTTACCAGCCGCGTGTGACGGCGGCAAAGGCACGCTTCGGTCAAGTCAGCGCCGGCGCCGTTTGGGATGTGTGGCAGGTCGCTCAAAAAGCCCGATTGCTTGCTATCGCTATCGATAGCGACGAAGAGGAAATCCATTACCGCACGCAATCACTTGCCTTGCTGAACGGGGAGGTGGATGCCGTACGGAAGGCGACAGAGCAGGGCAATCTTGCATTGTCGGCGGAAGCGCCGCTCTTCTCGTCCCAGTCCACTTCGCAAAAGGACCTTGCGACTGCGCGTCTGCAATTGCTCAAGGACTGGCAGGCGCTCGATGCATTGATGGGGCTCCAGCCGACTGCGCGCTTCAGAATATTGCCGCCCGCACCCGTGAGGCTGCCAGGCAAAGTTGACTCGCTCGTCGCGACGTTGCCAACGCGGCGTCCCGATCTGATTGCGCTGCAACTCGGCTATCATGCCGCCGAGCAGGATGTCCGCATTGCAATTTTGAGTCAGTTCCCTGCGCTTAGCCTGGGTGTTGCCGGCGGAAACGACACTTCGGATATTGTGAGCCTTGGTCCGGCGGTCACCTTCGACTTGCCGATCTTCAATCGCAATCAGGCCGGCGTCGCAACCGGTCAGGCAACGCGAGAACAACTTCGTGCAGAGTATCAAGCTGCTCTCGACGACGCTGATGGCACAGTCCACAGCCTGATCGCCCGCTTGCGCGTTGTCACGGCCGATCTTGCACGGGCGCGCGCCGGCGCCGCGCAGGCCAGGGCGCTCCTGAACTCCGCAAAGAGCGCCTACCAGAACGGCAATATCGATCAGCGCGGAATGGTCGACTATCAGTCAACCTTGCTTGATCGTCAGCTCGAAGTTGTTGGCTACCAACGGATCCTTCACGAAGACGCGCTTGCGCTCGAAGTTGAACTTGGTCTCGGCCTTCCCCAGGCAGTCCTCGGTCTCCCGCTCCGGGAGGAGGTTCATTCATGAAAAAGAGTTTGATCTTTGTGTTTGCCGTTGCCGTGTCCGGTGTTCTTTCGCCAGGCAGCGTGATGGCTGATGACGCCCCGAGCAGCGCTAATATCAGCGCACTCGTCCATGTGGTTCCGCTCAAACGTGGCAGCTTGCCGATTACCATCAGCGCATTCGGGCAGGTCAAACCTGCCGCGACAGCTATGGAAATCGTTACGGCTCCTATCGACGCAAAAGTCAAAAGCGTAGCCGTTCAAATGGGTCAAGTGATCACCAAAAATACACCGATGGTCACTTTAGCACCCAGTCCAGATGCGGCCGCGTCGTACAGGCAGGCGCAGATCGCTGTAGCTCATGCGCAGACGGTGCTGGAGCGGGATCGATCCTTGGCCAAGGCCCGCCTCGCGACTCAAACGGAGGTTGCGGGCGCTGAGAAGGATCTGGCTGACGCACAATCCGCGGTCGATGTTCTGATTAAAAAAGGTGCGCAAGGGCCGCTCACCTTCAAGGCTCCGTTTGACGCCATCGTCCTCAAGGTCGACGCCGGCCCTGGATCAGTCGTCGCTCTGGGTGGCGCGTTGATCGAACTCGCGCGCCCTGACGGGCTGATGGTCCAGCTTGGCGTCGATCCGGCCCGTGCGCTCTCAGTGAAGGAAGGAGATCCCGTATCCATTTCGCCATTGAACGCGGGCAAGAAGGATCTCTCCGGTAAAGTTCTGCTGCGTTCCGCAGTCGTTGATCCGAACACGGGATTGGTGTCGGTTCAGGTCAGCTTTCCGCCGGAGACGCTTCTGATCGGCGAGAATGTTCACGCGACGATCAGCGTGGGTCAACAATCCGGATATCTCGTGCCGCATTCAGCCGTTCTGATCAATGGCGACGGTGGCACTTACGTCGTGCAGGCGGTTGGCACGGTCGCCAAGAAGGTCGATGTCAAAGTCATCGGCAGCGACGGCGGCAGCGACGTGATCGACGGAAGTCTCGACCCGAAAGCGCCGATCGTATTGGCAGGAAATTATCAACTCGATAACGGCACCAAGCTGCGAATTGCCCAGACGAAGGGGCCTGATGCGAATGGGAAGGCCAACCAATGAATTTCGTCGATTGGGTCGAGCGCCATCGCCGCTCGCTTCTCTTCGTTGCGGTCGCCTTGACGGTGGCAGGCGTCTTCGCCGGCGTCAAATTGCCAATTGGTCTGTTCCCGACTGTTAGCTTTCCCCGCATCCGCGTCGAGGTCGACAGCGGCAGCATGCCAGCCAAGCAAATGCTGGTCGACGTGACCGAGCCTCTGGAGGAGGTTGGTCGCGCGGTTCCTGGTGCTGTCAATGTCGAGTCGACCACATCGCGCGGCTCGGCGGAAATCTTCATCGATTTCCCCTGGGGATCGGATATGCAGCGCGCGCTTCTGCGTGTCGATGCTGCCTTCGCCCAGAAGCTGCCGGATCTGCCCAGTGGAACCGGCTACGATGTGTTGCAGATGAGCCCGAACGCCATCATGCCGTTCATCTCGTTTGCGCTCATCTCGAAGACAGTGCCGACGGCCCAGCTTCATCAGCTTGCCAAATTCGAAATTACACCTCTGCTTGAGGGCATTAAGGGGGTTCGCAAGGTCGGCATCATTGGTGGCCAAACTCCCGAGGTGCAGGTCACCTTGAGCCCAGAGAAGCTGCGTGCCTATGGGCTCAACGTAGCCGATGTCTCGCAGGCGATCGCCGACACAAACAGTTTAAGCTCGGTCGGCCGGATTGAGGACAATGATCTTCTCTATCTGACGATCAACAACAGCGCATTCACGTCTGTCAAATCGGTCGAGGACGTGACGTTGCGTTCGCCCAAGGGCGGAATCGTCCGATTGGGCGACATCGCGACGGTAAAGATGGGCTCGAAGCCGCAATGGCTGCTGGTCAACGATAACGGCCAGCCTTCCGTCAACTTCAATGTTTATCAGCAGGATACAGCGTCTTCCGTGGAGCTCGCAAAAGAGGTTGAAGCGCGACTCAACGATTTTATGAAGCTACAGCCTTCCTCCATCCATCTCTACAAGTGGTATGATCAGACTGAGCTGGTGCGCTCGTCGATCGGAGCAGTCGAGGAAGCTATAGTCATCGGCCTCGTCTTCGCCGCCCTGGTCATCCTCGGATTCCTGCGCAATTGGCGTGCGACCTTGGTGGCGATGCTCGTCGTGCCGATGTCGGTCATCATCACGATCATGCTGCTGGCGCTGTTGGGGATGAGCTTCAACATTATGACTCTGGGCGGCATTGCCGCGGCGATTGGCTTGCTGATCGATGATGCGATCGTGATGATCGAACAGATCGCGCGACGTGCCGGTGTGCCGGGTCACCCGGATCCAAAGCGCCTGGTTCTGGGATCAGCGCAGGAATTTCTGGCGCCGTTGACGGGCTCTTCGCTCGCCACGATCATCATGTTCATCCCACTGGCTTTCCTGGGCGGCATCACGGGCGCTTTTTTCAAGTTCCTGTCGCTGACCATGGCCGCTTCGCTGATCATTTCCTACTTGCTGTCAGCGTTGCTCGTGCCGCTCTTGGCGCGAGGCCTCATCAATTTTTCGAAATGGCATGATCCGTCTCATGGCAAGGAGACTTTCAGCCGGCGCGTTCATGGCACGGTTCTTCGCCGACTGGCGGCCTGGCCATGGCTGATCGTGGTCATGGTCGGAGGCGTCGTCTTTGCCGGCTACTTCGGCTACAACCACGTCGGTACAGGATTCCTGCCGAAGATGGACGAAGGCGGCTTTGTGCTTGACTATCAGGCAGCGCCGGGAACCTCGCTGACGGAAACCAATCGCGAGCTCGAAGAAGTTGAGGCGATCCTCAAGAAGAATCCCTATGTCTATACATTTTCACGGCGCACCGGCGCGGGACTCGGCGGCAATCTCATCGAAGCCTACGCAGGTGACTTCTTTGTTCGCCTCATCGATCCGTCGAAGCGTCCGCCGATCGGCAAGATCATGGACAAGATCACAGCCGACGTGACGAGCACGGTGCCGGGTGTGAGCTTCGACACGCATCAGCTTCTCGGCGATATGATTGGTGACATGGTCGGCCGCCGGCAGCCGGTTGTGATAACGCTGAAGGCAAAAGATCCGTCGATTCTCGGCGACGTGGCGCAAAAGGTTGCAACCGCGATCGCCAAGGTCCCGGGTGTCGAGCCGGCGTCGGTGAATAACGGTGTCGTGCCGGCTGGCGATGCTCTCGAGATCAAAGTCGATCCGGCGGCGGCAGCAGTGAACGGAGTCACCCCGGCGGAGGTCAAAACCCAGGTTGATCGGTATCTGCATGGAACGGTCGTCACCCGTTATCTCGGTTCGGTCCAGGATGTCGGCGTGCGAGTCTGGTCCCATGCGCCGTTCAGCAAGGTCACCCGCGACAATCTCAACCAGTTGCCGCTGCATGCGCCGGACGGTCATGTCTTCACTCTGCAATCAGTCGCCAAGATTAAATTCGTCGCCGGCCAGCCGGAGTTGACGCGTGAGAATCTTGCACAGATCGTCGCCGTGACGGCGGAGATTAGCAGCGGTCACGATCTCGGTTCTACGATCAAGAACGTGAGGAAAGTTCTTGATCAACCCGGGATGCTGCCATCCGGCGTCTATTATGAAATTGGAGGCGCTTACAAGCAGCAGCAGATCGCGGCTCGGGGCATGATGCAAGTCGCCACGGCGGCAATCATAGCCGAGTTCATCCTGCTGTTGTTCCTTTACGAGCGCTTCTCTGTGCCGATCATCATCATTGCAAGCTCTCTGATCTCGACTGGCGCAGTTTTCATCGGGCTCTGGCTGACTCATGTCGAGTTGAACATCACTGCGATGATGGGCATGGTGATGGTCATCGGCATCGCGACCGAGATGGCGATATTCCTCGTGTCGGAATATCAGATGCTGGAAAAGGAGATGCCGTCGCGTCAGGCGATTTACGAAGCTGCATTGAACCGGCTGCGCCCCATCATTATGAGCACGGTCGCGATGATTCTGGCTCTGTTGCCATTGGGCGCAGCGGTCAGCGGCTCCGGCGATCAGATGCTACAGCCGCTCGCAATCGCCATCATAGCCGGTATAACGGTGCAACTCCCACTCGTTCTGCTCGCGATGCCGGTTGTGATTGGCCTGACGGCCCGTGAAGGACGCGTGCCGGCAGTGTCATCCATAAAAAAAAAGACGAAGAGACTGATGGGTGCATTTGAGGAGGATCCCGCGGAATAGGAAACCGGATCGAAGGCCGGCGCATCATTGCCGGATCGATGCTGCTCAGGTCGGCACGCGCCTGATTATTTTGGAGCGTGCCGCCTTGCGTCAGGCATCTATTGGGGCTTCGACTGAACGATTGGCGTCGGAGTCTCCGTTGGCAGTTCGATGCGCGCCCGCACACCCCGACGGCCATCGGTCCGGTTTCCTATAGCAATCGAAATGCCATTGCGTTCCGCTATCCGGCGCGCGATGGCCAGGCCGAGGCCAGTTCCTTCGATATCGGCAGGCGCCGCGCGGAAGAAGCGGTCGAAAATCCGCTTCTCAGCCCCGGGCGGGATACCAATGCCCGAGTCGGTAATCTCGATCACGGCGCTCTTGCCTTCGTGCCGCAAGGAGACGTCTACCGTTCCTCCCGGTGGCGTATAGCGAACAGCGTTATCAATCAGGTTTTCCAGGAGAACACGCAACTCCGTAGCCGCGCCGCGACACGTCGCAGGCTGCTGTTCGATCATGCCGATGTCGACACCCTTCCGGTTGGCGATAAGGAAATGATCTTCCACACACTCCAGAAGGAGCGGCGCCAGCTCGACGGCTTCGTGCCCGTGCCGGGGTGCTGCCTCGTCGAGCCGGGCCAGGCGCAACAGTTGATTCACCAGGCTGCTGGCGCGCCGAACGCCTTCCGTAATTGCCGCTCCACGCTCGCCATCCGTATCCGGCGTCCCGGATGCGAGTCCGTCTGCCTGTATCTGGATCGCGGCCAGTGGCGTCCGCAATTCATGCGCGGCGTCGGACAGAAATTGCTTTTGTTGGGCGAATGCGGCCCGCAGGCGCGCGATGAGGTTATTCATACCCTTCACAAGAGGAACGACCTCTGCCGGTATTCCATCAAGCGAGATAGCCTCGTCCGCGGAAGCGCTGCGCTTTGCCAGTTCCTCCGCCAACGTGTCCAGCCGTCCGAGCATTCGGCTCATGGCCCAGCCGACGACGAGCCAGGAAAGCGGAATGACGATTAGAATAGGGGCCGCCACTCCGATCGCCGTATTGCGAGCCAGTTCCTCTCGTTCAGTATCGAGTTGCGCAACCTGGACGGTTCGCTCACCGTTGCTCGCCGTGTAGACGCGCCATTGAAGTCCTGCCGCCGAAAGATCTACGAAGCCCAGCGGCAATTGGCGAGGAAACCGGACGTTCGGCATTGTTTGGCGAATTATCCGTCCGGTGCTGTCCCAGATTGTCACTGCAAACTTGTCGTCGAGGTCTTTGCCGACTGGCGCCGGCATCAGATGCTTTAGCGAGTCCTCGCCGGCGCTCATTGCGATTTGCCGCAATTCATTGTCGAGGAATTCCGAAGCCTGATCATCTGCGAGACGATAGGCGATGAGAGCCGCAGATGTTCCGACGAGTGTCAGAAGAAGCGTCATCCAGAGGAGCGCTGTACGGCGCAGGGAAATCATGGTCGGGACTTTGGTGATATCCAGCCGGCTCCGCGAACATTTATGATCACGTCCTTGCCGAATTTTCGACGGATCGAGTGGATCAGCACATCGATCGCGTTGCTTTCGACTTCTTCTCCCCAGCCGTAAATGCGCTCTTCGATTTGCGCGCGCGAAAGTATGCGTCCAGGGCGTTCCATGAGGGCCAGCATCAGGGCATATTCCCGAGCGGGCAAGACCTGAACAACATCGCCATGCGACAGTTCGTGCGTTTCGATGTCGAGTTCCGTCTCGCCAGAGACGACGCGGGACACCGCTCGCCCATGGTGACGACGCAACACCGCGCGCATCCTCGCAAGTAATTCCGGTAGCTCGAATGGCTTGACGAGGTAATCGTCCGCCCCGAGGTCGAGCCCTGACACACGGTCATCCAGAGTGTCGCGCGCCGTAATGATGAGAACAGGCGCATTGAAACCGGATTGGCGTGCGGATTTCAAAAGAGTCAGCCCGTCGGCGTTTGGCAGGCCAAGATCGAGAAGTACAATTGCGTGGGCGCCGTCAGCCAAAGCTGCCGCTGCATCTGCGCCATCGCGCACCCAATCGACCGGCATGCCTTCTGCGGCAAGGGCCTTCGAGAGCCCTTTGCCGATCATGGGATCATCTTCCAGAAGCAGGACACGCATTCGCGCAACTTTCTTCACAAGGTTCGGCCGCGGACGGAGCGAAACGGCGAGGTGCGTGATGAATTCCGGCTCAGGCAACCCTGCCTGAAAACGCGTTCGTTGCGAATTTATATTGATCGATGCAACCGGATAACGGCTGCCAGGCAGAGCTATTCAAAGATGCTGGAAGCAAAGGCGCGGACGATTTCAGGCCGATCCGATTGGTGCAGTCAATAGTCTTCTGCCCCCTGGTTTTAACGCCAGGGGGCAGAATGGCAACGGTCAAGATTGATTTATAGAAGTCTGGCCGCTTATTGCGGTCCGGTCACTGATGGCGATCTTGTCCGCGATGATCATGGAAATAGCTGTTCTCATCGCTGTAGTAGCCGGGTGTGTAGTAATCGGGCCGCTGTTGTTGAGCCCATGGAAACACATGACGCGCGGTCTGGTAGGTGCTGGTCTGCGCATGCGCGGATGATATGGGCGCAATCGAGATTGTTCCAACCAGTGCGAGAGCCATAAGCCCGGCGATAAGGGTGCTGGCACGGTAGGCCTTTTTCAGACTGTCATACAGCATGTCATTCTCTCTGGCTTTGCAGCCTGCCAGACATCCCCTTTCAAAGGCGTCGGCAGTGACTGCGATGAAGGCGTTAAGTGATTCCGTCCCGGGTTGGTTCCGTCAGGAATCGGTGATCCAGATGCGGAAGCGGTGGCGTGACGCTATTGGACAAGCGGCACGTCATCATCACGGACAGATCCGGGCTACATTGCGTGTGGGAGCTCGCGCCTTATCTGTCCGTGAGTCTCGTCATAAGCCGGCAGTCTTAGGAGCAAATTAGCTTCTCAAGCCAACGTCTGCCTGTGGGCGGTTACTGTCGAACCAGGGCGCGGCCTTGGCCGAACAGGATGGCATTGCGCCGGACACTCCGACATGCTGCCGCTGGATGGGACGCAGCTTCATTTTGTGTCGATATCGGCATCGCACTTGACGAACTCGGATCGTAGATTCTGAGTTGCGGTGTTTGTGAGGAGGCGATGTTTTACGCGCATTCGGCGAACTGAAAGCCGCAGAGCGAATGGCAGCCTTTGAGCGAGCATCTTGTGATGTCTCGGCTCTTGCTACGCGCTTCGAAGCGACGTTCGGAGCCCGTAAAGCTGCCTGCCGTGCGAGTCTCTTCACAATCTCGGAAAGTATATGTTGCCTTTCCTGGCTCGGCTTCAGGGCGGTGAACGGGCCGTGCCGATGGATCGACGCCCTCAGCCAATCGGCGGGGCGCGAGAGAGTTTTAATGATATCAGGTGCTTGGCGAAACAAGCTGCCGATCTGGCTGGGGGACCTGGATTCGAACCAGGATTGACGGAGTCAGAGTCCGCAGTTCTACCGTTGAACTATCCCCCAAAAGCCTTTGGGCGCCAAAGACTTGACGCGCATGGCCTGATGGGCCGGATGCCCTGTCCGGGATCGTGAGCGGGGCACCGAGTGGCGCACGTTTAGAACATTTGCGACGGCTTTCCAAGCACGAAAGATGCGGCCTCTTTGCGAGATCGGGCACAGGGTCATCCCACCGGGTCCTGCCGCCACCAGTCAGGATCCGTTTCATAGCCGAACCGGATCAGGAATTCGGTTCCGCCCAATTCATGGAATGTCCGCCTTGCGTCTGCATCGAAAATGTCGCGCCAGTTGGAGCCGCCTCTGTTGGCGGACCAGGAAGAGAAAGTTCTTGCCGAAGAGGAGCCGGAAAATCCCCATTCTGGCACGTCTTTCAATTTCTCCTTGAGGGAGGCGGCACAGGCGAGCATGCCGGCGGCATCGCGGCGAACGATATGGTCGGGCGCGATGTATTCGCCGAGCCGCAGGATCTCCTGCGGATTGTTATGGAAATCCTCGTACTTCGAGAAGAGAACCCGTGCGCCTGCCTCCTGACTCTCAATCGCGAGGGCAATGCTATCCGCCCAGAAGCCGAAGAGGTAATAGCGCGACGCCCAGATCAGGAAATCGCTGAATGAAGCCATTGTAGCGATGATTTCCGGTCCTTCGGGCGACGACAGAATATAATGGAAAAGCGAGACCATGCTGTCGCGTCCGTCCCGCACAAGGACAACTGCTTTTTCCTTGCCGTATTCGGGCCGGTAGACGTGATCCTTGATAATCACGACGCCGGCATCTTCGCCGTCATAACAAGTGTTCGAGAAATATCTGGCGTCGGCGAAGAACCGCGAATAGGACGGCGCGTCAAAGATGTATTTCAGACATTCGATGACGAAAGTGTTTCCTGACCGCGGATAGGAGACGATATGCGCCGTCGGGCCAGCCCTGCGGATTTTCCTGTACGCATGAAGGCTCGGTCGGTCGCCGCCAGCCGCTTTTTCAATAAGCTGCTGATATTGGATGACGGTCTCTTTCAGATCGCTGTGCCGACCGAACAGATCGGGAGCCGCGAGATCACTCAGGGCGTTCGTGCATTTCAGGGCGCGACGCCAATCGTGATCCGTCAGAGCGTAATAGGCTTGGAGCAGATGGGCGCGCACCTTCAACTCGCGACTGCCCGACAACCCTTCGATCACTGTGCGCGCGCCGTTCCGATCGCCTTGCGCATGGAGGGCGAGCGATTGAAGAAGAACATTCGGCTTTGTGCCTTGTTCGCCCGGGAAGACCGGCAAACAATATTTCAAGGCGCCAGGAGCATTATTCAGGATGCGGATGATAATATCGCGCATCCACGGGCGGTCCTTGAAGATGAATCCCGGAAATGAAGGTAAATCTGTCATTGCACTCGAATGTTTAGAAAGAACAAAGGGCAGGAGTTAAGAGCCGTTTTGGTTCTGTTGAAATGGGAACCGCGACTCTGCCCGGTTGCTCGGGGCGTCTTCTTCAGGCGAACGAGAAGTCACTTCGCATGAGATGCTACAGATAATCGAATGATTTAAGCACCTGCAATGCGCGATGAAAAGATTTGATGGACCCATTGCAGCAAAAAGAAGCGAGTGGCCGGTAACCTCAGCCGGCTACAACCGAAATCTCTGACGTAGGCGGAACATGCCACGATGGCCGGGGCTCTCTGAACGTGGCATCGGAGTCACCAGAAACTCCTTCAAATCCGCGAGGCTGCTCTGCCAATCGGCAAATCCGCGTTCTACCGTCTCGCGCGCCCTGGCTCCCATGTCTTGCGCGCGAGAGAAATCGAGCGGGGATGTTTGGTCGAGTGAATAGAGAATGCCGTTGGTCCCATTAGCGATATATTCGTTCATCGTCGGAAAGTCGGGCGCGACAACACAAAGACCAGACGCCATCGCCTCGAGAAAGGCCATGCCGATGCCTTCGCGCATGCGCGGGCTGAAGAAGACATTGCTCTTAAGCAGAGCCTCGCGATAGGCCAGCACATCCGCGGACCATGTTGAAATCTCGATGTGCGAGACATTCGGCGGGAAGCGCGGCGCGGGCAGGAGAGGTTGTCCGGGATCGGGAGCATTATGGATTGCAAGATTCGCAATCGGGGTCGCTGAACATAATTTGGCGACGAGATCCGGGGCGATATCTTTCGAGCGATACCAGAAGAACGGGCGTATTTCGCTGAAATCGGTAACGGAGCGGTATCTCGCTGGATCCGGAAAATACCTGAAATAGCGGCTTGTCGCGCCCCGGCGCGTGACTTCCTCATGCAATTTGCGCGAGAACGCCAGACACTTCGCTGTGTTGAAGGATCTATTCCAGTAAAAGCGGGAGCTATCGAGCATAGCGTCGTACATGGGGACGAATACGACATTCTCATGCTTGCCGGACAGGGCTGAAAAAGCCTTATGGACTTGCCATACCACGATCAGATCATAGGCAGTTTCATCGAACTCAGCTTTCCAGCTTTCCGGTCCGCCGCACCAGGAATCGTCATAGAAGCGCCGGACGTTCCCGATCTCTTCGAGAATATCGGAAAAGAAACAGGTCGATTTGGTCGTCTCGTGATACGAGTGATCGATCAGCGCGATTTGCATTTCTTTTCTTCGTATAGCGGCCGGCAGCTCGACCGTGGCAGGACTCATACGCGCTTTATTCAAACAAATTATTATGAGGCATGGCCGCAAACCCGGTCAGCGTCTCTCGTTTTCCATTTCTTGCGGGTGGCCATACGCGCCATTGAACAGTCCGAGCAGCGCATCGACATAGGCATCGCCGTCGTGCCGGCGGGCAAAGGATTCGGCCTGCGCCTGTGCGCGCGCGACGATTTCGGGAAGTCGCGGAAGGATTCGCTCGATCGCAGCGAAAAGCTGCTGCGCATCATGGGGCCGGAAGGTTTCGCCCTGTGCCTCACCTCGCAAAATGCTTTCACCTGCGAAGGTGCCGGATGAAGCAATGATGGGGCGTCCTGCCGCAACGGACTCTGTAAAGAGGCCCGATCCCCGCATGCCGAACAGCACAGGATCGTAAGGAAGTAAAATGACATCGGCTCTGTCGGTCGCTGCCGTATAATCGTCGGAGTTTAACGCGCCTTCGATCAGTCTGACATTGGGCATGCCGCGCAGCTTTTCTTCGGCCGCGATCGTTACAGGTTCCCATCGCGAGTGCTGTATTTGAATGTCGAATTCGACATCCAGTCCCGCGCTGCGGCACAGATCAGCCACGTCCGGCAACAGGTGAAAGCCTTTTTCGCTTTTTGAATAGCCGAAAAATCCCAGGCGAACCGTCTTCTGGCTCAAGCGGGGAGGCCGTGTGCGGGCGAAAGGAACCGGCAGTATCTTTGTCTCTATTCCATATCGCTCAAGATAGATTTGCGCGATCGGTTCATTCTCGGTCGTGAAGAAAAGCTTGTCTCCTATCAGTGGCGCAGCTTTTTGCAGCGCCTCCCGATAATAGCGATCCGCGTATTTGGCGGGCGTTTCCCAGGGCGTCCAATGCGGCGGGAACATGAGCTGGCAGACGACGTTCGGCAATGAGCCGCGTGGCCGGCTTCTCATAAAATCCGCGAGTCCGGATATTTGATTCTGGCAGATGGCCGTAATCACCAGAAGGCGATTGCTCGACGTGTCATCCGCCGGCAAGGTGTTGAGGTCGCGGCAGAACGATCGATTGAGGAAACGCCATGTCAGATATTCGTCGGGCCTGCTGAGGATGCTGCCGCCGTTCCGCCATTGCTCGATCTGTGCGGAAAACCCCGTGAGCGGTGGCGTACCGATGTGGTCATAAAGCGAATGTTTGAAGTGGGGGATCGCGATCCCTTCGCCGACGATCGCCGGATCGAGAGACATGGCTGCATAAGCTCGGCCCTCTATGCCGCGGCGGTTGAGCGCGCCGAGAACCTCGTGAACCAAACGGTAGCTGTGTTCCCCATGATTGGTGAGACCATTTGCTATGAGAACAAATTTCATAAAACGACCATTTCAGCTCGTTTCCGCCAAACCGCAGCCGCTGCTTTAGAGGCAGGCAAGGGAATGAGTGCAGTCCAGAATCATTATATAGGACGGAAAGACCTGTACCACTTAACGAAGGCCGCGACGCCTGTCTCGACCGGTGTTGAAGGGCGATATCCGGTCAAGGCATGGAGCAGATCCGTGTTTGCGAATGTTGTGGGGACGTCGCCCTTCTGCATTTCCATGTAGTTCCGCCTCGCGGTCTGACCGCAGGCCTTTTCCACGGCGTTCACGAACTCCTCAAGGCCGACGGGACTTCCGGCGCCGATATTCACGACGCGCCAGGCGGCCTGCGGCGACAGGCTGTCGATCGCACTTGCCGTGCCGCTTCGTGCCGATGGAGACGGGGGTATGACGGGCAGGAGCCGCAGCATGGCCTCGACGAGATCATCGATATAGGTGAAGTCGCGCTGCATTTTTCCGTAGTTATAGATGTCGATCGGACGGTCCTCAGCCATGGCCGCCACGAATTTGAACAAGGCCATGTCCGGGCGGCCCCAGGGTCCGTAGACGGTGAAGAAGCGCAACATGGTTGTCGGGATTGCAAAGAGATGGCTGTAGGAATGCGCCATTTCTTCTGCGGATTTCTTGGTTGCGGCATACAAGGTCAACGGGTGATCGGCGTGGTCTGTCTCGCGAAACGGTATGGATGTATTGGCGCCATAGACAGAGGAAGTGGACGCGAGCAACGCATGTTGCGGCGGCGCCTGCCGCATTGCTTCGAGCAGATTGAACGTGCCGACAAGGTTCGCCTCGACATAGGCGCGGGGGTTCTCAAGGCTGTAACGCACGCCCGCCTGGGCTGCGAAATGGTAGACGGCGTCGAACCCCTGACGGTACAGATCCTCCACTTTCGCATTGTCTTCGAGCAGGAATTCGTGCGCCTGAAACTTGGGGAACTGCGCGAGCTGGGCGTGACGCATCCGCTTCAACGCCGGGTCGTAGTAGGGTGTGAAGCCGTCAATGCCGACGACCTCGTCGCCACGCTGAAGCAGGCGCTGGGCGACGTGAAATCCGATGAAGCCGGCTGAACCAGTCACAAGAACGCGCATTAAAAAGACTCCCTTGCGCATGCCGCGCATCGACGTTTGTCTAGCGGCTCACGCATGTTTGGCAATGTTCTTTTTGGAAGGGTGTTGCGGCGGGATGACGGGCGGAGAAGAAGGCGCCGCAAAATGGGTTTTCGCATGGCATCGCATTGATTTCATTGGGAGAGGAAATGACCCCTCCGGGTTTTCTTCGCCGCGTCTCCATGCAGCTTTCGAACCATGGCGCCGAAGGATCGCACAATCCTTGCGACGAATGAAAGCGTGGCATTGACGAGCGGGCGCGCTCCACCTAGCAGTTGTACAATGTCTGGAGAAAGCAAGATTCCGATTTTTGCAGAAAATCCGCTCAATGCGACCCCTGTAGCACTATAAGAGCCAGAGCCGAAGAAGGAGAGGCCGCCCGTGTCCGTGTCAAACGCACCCCTCAAAATCGTTTTCCTCGATCGCGCGACGATAGGTGTCCCGGTCCGCGAGCCCAATTTCCCGCATGAGTATAAAGAATACCAGGAGACGACTTCCGCTGATGAGACTGTGGAACGTCTGGCCGGTGCGGATATCGCGATCATCAACAAGGTGCAGTTGCGGGCGCCGACGCTCGAAAAGCTTCCGAATTTGAAACTGATCGCCGTCGCCGCGACGGGGACGGACTGCATCGACAAGGCCTATTGCAAGGCGCGTGGCTTGCCGATCGTCAATATCCGCAATTATGCCGTCAACACTGTGCCGGAACATACGCTGGCGCTCATTTTCGCTCTGCGCCGCGGCCTCTTGCCTTACGTCATGGATGTCCGTGGCGGAAAATGGCAGACGATCGATCAGTTCTGTTATTTCGATCATCCGATCCACGACATCACCGGCACGACGCTCGGCCTCGTCGGCTTCGGAGCGCTCGGCAAATCCGTTGCACGCCGCGCCGAGGCGCTTGGCCTGAAAGTGATCGCAACCGACGTTTACGATTTCCCGGGCAAGGTGGATCTCGATACAATTTTACAGACCAGCGACATCATCTCCCTGCATTGCCCGCTCACCGAAAATAACCGCAACTTCATCGGCGCGGCCGAGTTCAAGAAGATGAAGAAGAGCGCGATCCTCATCAATACGGCGCGCGGTGGTCTCGTGGACGAGGTGGCTCTGGCCGAGGCGCTGAAAAGCGGAGAGATTGGCGGTGCGGGTTTTGACGTTTTGACCGTCGAGCCGCCGAAGCAGGGCAATGTCCTGCTCGATCCATCGATCCCGAACCTGATCATCACCCCGCATGTCGCCTGGGCGAGTATCGAGGCGATGACTGGCCTGTCCAATCAACTGGTCGATAATATCGAGGCTTGGGTTAGCGGCACGCCGCAAAATCTCGTGACCGAGTAACCCTGCGGGACGCAAATTTGCTCCCTGAAAGCAACGCCTTCTTCACCTGAAAAGCGCGGCGGCATGGAACAATTCCGCGTTTGCCGCGTAAATCTCTCAGGAGATGGAGCGCGGAAGCGCCGCCGTCCCTTGGATTTGCGCGTCTCGCCCGAGTCGAGAGGACTGTGAGGCGCGACGGAAGGGAGAAGTTATAATGTTGCAAGAGACAGTAAAGAAATCATCGTGCGTTGCTTTGGCCGGCATCTTCGCCGTTGCCATGGCAGGCGCGGCAGCGGCTGCGCCCTTGCCGGTTTCAACACCGATGGTGAAGAGCACGGCCTCCGCCCCAGGCGTCACGCTCGTGCGCTATCATCACCATGGCCATCATCACTACCGTCATTATCGCCATTATGGTCACTACCACCATTACCGTCATTATCGCCATTACGGTCATTACTATGGGGGGTATAATCCGGGCGCTGCCATCGCCGGCACGGCTCTGGGGATCATCGGCGGCGCTGCGGCGGCAGCGAGCGGCTATGGCTATTATGGCTACGGCTATCCCTACTACAACTATGGCTACGGCTATCCCTATTATTATGGCTATGGCCCTGGCTATTATGGCTACTGGTAATCTGCTGCGGGCCGATTGAGCCAGTCGAGCGCGCCTTGCAGAATATAAGCGGCCGCCATCATATCGACGATGGCGGCGCGCTTTGCGCGCGACACGTCCTGTTCGATGAGCGAACGGGTGACCGCGGCGGTCGAGAGTCTCTCATCCCAGAAGACAAAGGGACGCTCCGTCATCTGCCCGAGGTTGCGGACGAAGGCGCGCGTCGACTGGACCCGAGGTCCTTCGCTGCCGTCCATGTTGAGAGGCAGCCCGATAACGAATCCTGCCACATCGAATTTGTCCGCGCGCTTCAGGAGTTCTTCCGCATCGATCGAGAATTTGCGGCGTTTCAGCGTTTCCAGCGGAGACGCGAGCCGCCGCTCGACATCGGAAAGGGCGAGTCCGATCGTTTTTGTGCCGAGATCGATGCCGATGAGCCTTTGCGTGCGGCCAAACCGTGTCAGAAGATCCTTAAGTTCGGGAAGCTCTGCGATTGCCATGAGGCTCGAGATCCGTGTCTGACAGCACCGGATGCGGTGCTGCGGTTTGGCTACTTGCGGGGGAGAGCTTAAAGCATTTTATTCTCGTCATCCCGCCCGGAGCACATACCATGGAACTCATCTGGCTCGGCCATTCCTGCTTTCGCATCGAAACTGGCGGAGCGGTCATCCTCATCGATCCGTTCCTGTCCGGGAATCCGAAGTTTACCGGCGACGTGGCGCAGGCCACTGCTGGAACGACCCATATTCTCCTGACGCACGGGCATGACGATCATATTGGCGATACCGTCAAAATCGCCAAATCGACCGGAGCACAACTGATCTCCAATTTCGAAATCTGCGTGTTTCTGCAAGGGCAGGGGATTGGGAACATCAACCCCGGCAATACCGGCGGCACGATCGATTGCGGCAGTTTTGCCGTGAGTTTCGCCCAGGCCCTGCATTCCTCCGGCACAGTCTTCAACGGCCAATATGTCTATCTCGGCAATCCGATGGGGCTCGTCATAACGCCGAAAGACGGGCCGGCCGTCTATCATATGGGAGATACGGACATCTTCTCCGATATGGCGCTGATCGAAGAGCTGCATCATCCGCAGGTGGGCCTCGTGCCCGTCGGCGATCGTTTCACCATGGGCGCGAAGTCCGCGGCGCTCGCTGTCAAACGCTACTTCCATTTTGAGACCGTCGTGCCCTGCCATTATGGGAGCTTCGATATGCTTGCGCCCGATCCTGGCGATTTCATCGCCGCTCTGGGAGAAGGGCCGAAGGTGCTGGTGCCGCAGATCGGCGAGGCTGTCACGCTTTGACAGGAATCCCGGGGTTTCCGGGCCTGATTGCCGATGCAATGGCCCCGGTGCTATAGGCTCGCAGCAATTGCCCCGTCTTGCTTCCGAAGGAAGAATACATGTCCGTCGATCAGGCGACCGTCCGCCGCATCGCCCATCTCGCCCGCATCAAAGTTGCGGATGAAGAAGTTCCGCATCTGGCGCAGGAACTGAACGCCATTCTCGCCTTCATCGAGGAGTTGAGTTCTGTCGATGTCGAGGGGGTCGAACCCATGACCTCGGTGATGCCGATGCAGATGAAACTGCGCGCCGATGTGGTGACCGAGGGTGGCGAGGCCGATCCCATCGTCGCCAATGCACCGGCGGTCGAGGATCATTTCTTCGTCGTGCCCAAGGTCGTGGAATAAGCGTGGGTTTTCCTTCTCCCGCGAGCGGGAGAAGGGAGAAGCCCGATCTTTTAAAGAAAGAACTCTCGTTGACCGACGTGACCGAACTCAGCCTCGCCGAAGCGCGCGATGCTCTCGTGAAAAAGGAAATTTCCGCGGTCGATCTCGCCAAAGCGCAAATCGGCGCGATCGAGCAGGCCCGCGCGCTCAACTGCTTCATCGTCGAAACACCCGAAAAGGCGTTGGCGATGGCGGCGCAATCCGATGCGCGGCTCGCCTCTGGCGACGCGGGGCCTCTCGAAGGCGTTCCGCTCGGCATCAAGGATCTCTATTGCACCAAGGGCGTCCAGACGACCGCCGCGAGCCATATTCTCAAGGGCTTTGTGCCGACCTATGAGTCCACCGTCAGCGCCAATCTGTGGCGCGACGGCGCGGTCATGCTCGGCAAGCTCAATCTCGACGAATTCGCCATGGGCTCGTCGAACGAGACATCCTATTTCGGGCCGGTCACGTCGCCCTGGCGCCGTTCCGGCTCCAATGTGCGCCTCGTGCCGGGAGGATCGTCGGGTGGCTCTGCCGCGGCGGTTGCTGCGCGTCTCTGCTATGGCGCGACGGCGACGGATACGGGCGGTTCGATCCGCCAGCCTGCGGCTTTCACCGGCACCGTCGGCATCAAGCCGACCTATGGCCGCTGTTCGCGCTGGGGCATCGTTGCTTTCGCATCGTCGCTCGATCAGGCCGGCCCGATCGCGCGAAGCGTGCGCGATGCCGCGATCCTTATGCGCTCCATGGCTGGCTACGATCCGAAAGACACCACATCCGTCGATGTGCCAGTGCCGAATTATGAAGCAGCGGTTGGCGCTTCGGTCAAAGGCAAGGTGATTGGCATTCCGAAGGAATACCGGCTCGACGGCATGTCTGCGGAGATTGAAAAGCTTTGGGCCGAGGGCATCGCCTGGCTGAAAGCGGCGGGAGCGACCATCGTCGATATTTCACTGCCGCATACGCGCTATGCGCTGCCTGCTTATTATATTGTCGCGCCGGCAGAGGCGTCATCCAATCTCGCGCGCTACGACGGCGTGCGCTATGGCCTTCGCGTGCCCGGCAAGGATGTCGCGGATCTATACGAGAACACGCGGGCCGCCGGTTTCGGCAAGGAAGTCCGCCGCAGAGTGATGATTGGCACCTATGTTCTCTCGGCGGGCTATTACGATGCCTATTATGTTCGGGCGCAGAAGATAAGGACGCTGATCAAGCGCGATTTCGAAACGGTCTTCGCCGATGGCGTCGATGCAATCCTGACGCCGGCGACGCCGTCGGCCGCATTTGGCGTCGGTGAAAAGGGCGAAGCCGATCCTGTCGAAATGTATCTGAATGACATTTTCACCGTGACGGTGAACATGGCAGGGCTGCCCGGCATTGCGATCCCCGCGGGCACATCATCGGAAGGTCTGCCGCTCGCCTTGCAACTGATCGGCCGGGCCTTTGAGGAAGAAACGCTCTTTTCGCTCGCTTCGGTCATTGAGCAGTCTGCGCCGAAGATCGAATTGCCACCGAAATGGTGGGCGTAAAGAATGGCCGCGTAGCAGCCAGGTGAGATTTAGCGCTTGCCACTTTCCCCACCCGTCCGCTTACGCGGCCACCCTCCCCGTTCCGGGGAGGGATTGTGCGTGAGAGATTATGGCCAACGAGATTGCCCGGCGTTTGCGTAAAGTGATGACGCCACAGGAAGTAAAGCTGTGGGTCCATCTCCGTGCGCTAAAAAAGCAGGGGTTTCATTTCCGCCGACAAGTGCCGCGAGAAGGTTATATCGTTGATTTTGCCTGTTTGAAGTCGAAGATTATTATCGAGATTGATGGTGCCCATCATGGTGAGCCTGCCAATTCGCAGAGGGATGCTGAACGGGATGCAAAGCTTGTGGCGGCTGGTTTCAAGGTTCTCCGATTTTGGAATAATGAGGTGAATGGGAATCTCGATGGCGTTGTCGAGACGATTTATCGAGAGGCCAAAGTGCGACGCCAATCCCTCCCCTGAGAGGGGAGGGTGGCCGCGTAGCGGTCGGGTGGGGAAGCCGATCGAGATGATGAGCGGGCGCCCTGTTCTGTGTCAGAAAGCCAAGCCATGAATACACACGCAAAACCTTCAAAGCTCATCAAGGGCGCGACAGGCGACTGGGAGGTCGTGATCGGCATGGAAGTTCATGCCCAGGTGACCTCCAAAGCCAAGCTCTTCTCCGGCGCTTCGGCTGAGTATGGCGGCGAGCCCAACACGCATGTCTCGCTGGTCGATGCCGCGATGCCAGGCATGCTGCCGGTCATCAATGAGGAATGCGTCGCTCAGGCAGTCCGCACCGGGCTCGGCCTCAAGGCGCAGATCAATTTGCGCTCGGTCTTCGATCGCAAGAATTATTTCTATCCCGATCTGCCGCAGGGCTATCAGATCTCCCAGTACAAAAGCCCGATCGTGGGCGAGGGCATCGTCACCGTCGATGTTTCGCCGAGCGAACAGATCGCGGTTGGCATCGAGCGTCTGCATCTCGAACAGGACGCCGGCAAATCGCTGCACGACCAGTCGGCGACGGAATCCTTCGTCGACCTCAACCGCTCCGGCGTCGCCTTGATGGAGATTGTCTCAAAGCCGGACATGCGCTCGGCGGACGAGGCACGGGCCTATGTGACCAAGCTGCGCACGATCCTGCGTTACCTCGGCACCTGCGACGGCAATATGGAAGAGGGATCGCTGCGCGCCGATGTGAATGTCTCGGTGCGCCGGCCGGGCGAGCCGCTGGGCACACGCTGCGAGATCAAGAACGTCAATTCGATCCGCTTCATCGGTCAGGCGATCGAAACCGAGGCGCGGCGCCAGATCGACATTATCGAGGACGGCGGCAAGATCGACCAGGAAACGCGGCTCTTCGATCCGGGCCGTGGCGAAACCCGCTCGATGCGCTCGAAGGAAGAAGCGCACGATTATCGCTATTTCCCTGATCCCGATCTGCTGCCGCTCGAGTTCGATCAGGCTTTCGTCGATGGCCTCGCTGCTCATCTGCCGGAACTGCCGGACGCCAAGAAGGCGCGCTTCATCACGCAATACGGTCTGCCGGCCTATGATGCGGGCGTTCTGGTCGCCGACAGGGAAACAGCAGATTATTTCGAGGCGACGGTATCCCATGCGGGCAAGCCGGGCGGCGCTCCGCGCGACGCCAAGGCCGTCGCCAACTGGATCATGGGCGATGTCGCGGCCTATGCAAATTCGATTGGATCTCCGGTGGCGCAAACCCATTTGCAGCCGGCCCAGATCGCCGCTCTGGTCGACCTCATCGGCGATGGCACGATTTCCGGAAAGATCGCCAAGGATCTTCTCGCGATCCTCATCACTGAGGAGAGGGATGGCGATCCTTATGCCATCGTCGAGAAGCGCGGCATGAAGCAGGTGACCGATCTCGGCGCGATCGAGAAGGTGGTCGATGCGATCATTGCGGCCAACCCGGACAAGGTCGCACAAGCACTGGCCAAGCCTTCGATGCTCGGTTGGTTCGTCGGACAGGTGATGAAACAGACCGGCGGGAAGGCCAATCCGCAGGCCGTCAATGATCTTCTGAAGACAAAACTCGGTCTCTGAAATGCGCTGCGAATCATCCGCGAAAGCGGGTGATTCGCGTTTCATGCTGTTTTCGATGCTTTGCCGCGGTCTTTTCGCGGTATTTTTTTTGACCCCACAAAATTTTTTTTTGATCCCGCTGCCGGCTTTGGAACGCCAGGGCGCAGTGCTCATCGAGCGTATTTTTCTGGCTCGGAATCAGAGATCGAGTGGCGAGCTGTCTGCGCTTTAACATCGAGTGCAATCGATCGATGAAGTGCTTCACTCGTATCGCAACGGGGATCGCAAACGCTCTGCGCGAACCGGGAAGAAAATCAGGAGTCACAAGAAAAACAATGACTTTGTTCGCGAGCTGCGCTGCTTGACGACATTCGTGCGGCGCGTTTTCAAAATCGCGTCGTGCATTTTGCCGATGCGTTTCATGCAGCGACGATGCTCCTTGCGAATGCACGTTGATGCGATGCCTGCCGACGCTGCGTCTATGCTCGGCGAGCATGTTTCAAGGCTTCAGAATGGACTTCAAACAGCGTGTTTGCGCAAAGATTCGTAGCTTTATGCGTGCAAGCCTCTTGCACGACTGATTAACCACGGTACGCTAATGAGGCCTCTTGTCGGCAACTTCAACCAACGCCGACTAATTAGCAGAGGGGACTCGATCATGGTGAAGGCTACCACCAAACGTAAACCCGCGAAGAAGACTGCGGCTAAAAAGACTGCACGGAAGACCGCTGCCAAGAAGACCGCACGCAAGGCGGTCGGCAAGAAAAGCGCGGTGAAGAAGACTGCGGCCAAGAGGACCGCGGCCAAGAAGACTGCGGCCAAGAAGGGCACGGTGAGAACCGCTGCAAAGAAGGCCGTCAAGACGACTGCCCGGAAGTCTCCGGCCAAGAAGACCGCACGCAAGTCGGTCGGCAAGAAGAGCGCTGGCAAGAAGACCGCGCGCCGGTCGGCTGCCCGCAAACCGAAAGCGCCGGCCCCGGCTCTTCCGGAGACTGTCTGACGCCTGCTGAGAACGGAGACAGCCGGTGCGGCTCCGAATGCGAATTTCGCACGCGGATGCCGGCCCGGTTGTCCCGTCTTTTTTATGATTTCTCGCCAGTTTTTCTAGCGATTGCCAGGCTTTGATTTACCCGGCGACCAAACTTCAAATGGCTTTGGCTGAGCCGATCTTCGAAAGCAAATTTCGGCCACGCCAATTCTGCTGATGGCGATTTTAAAATAACCGATTGCCGCCCATGTAGCGGCTGGAGACGTTCCGGTTCTGATGAAAACAGAACCGGAGCTCCGTTATTTCACCAGACAGACCTTGGCGAAGGAGAGCCAGGTTTTGTCAGCCGCAGCGCCCGACGCTTTCATCTTCTGCCATTCACTTCCGCACTTGTGCATCTGTGCCCGCGAAGCAGGCGGCAGGGCCTCGGGCTTGTCCGGCGCGAAATCGGCAACCATTGGATCGACGCCCGGAGGCAAAGTGGGCATCTGGGGATTGATCTGCGGCGATGTCGCGAGGGCCGCCGGGCGCGGCGGTGGCATAGGCGGAGTAGCGTTGCCTTGTGCTGCGGCTTCTGCGCCAAGCGCAAGGAGCGCAAAGCCTGCCAGGGCGGCAGTGCGAAGACTCCACCGCACTGGGCGTGACGCGTCTCTTGCGATAGCCTCCCACATCCCTGTCGCCTTCTCAATCACCTGCGCGTGTCCCTAACCTCGAAGCCGAACGGCCTTTGCCTCGGATCGCACGAAGAGCCCTTAAGGCGGCTTTGCGGCGGAAACCCGGCCTGCAACATTTCTTCATCGGACTTGAATGTTGGCGATACGGCTGCGCTTGGCGGGGCTTCGTCATTGTCCGCTTTTGCGCAGCAGATAGGTATCCATGATCCAGCCATGTTCCTCGCGTGCCTTGCTTCTGATCCGCTCGATTTCATCCATCACGTCGGAAAGCTTTCCAGACACCAGGATTTCGTCGCCGCTGCCGAGATAGGCCCCCCAGTAGATATCGAGATCGGCGGAAGCGACCTGCCTGAACGTCTGAGCGCCATCGAGCATCACGACGACATCGCCAACGCCGTCCGGGATGCCTTCCGCCAGCTTGCGTCCCGTCGTGATGAGAACCGGCTCGCCGATGCGGTTGAGGGCAATGCGGTGCTGCGCGGCAAGAGCCTGGACGGCGCTGATACCAGGGATCACCTCATATTCGAATGCAAAACCCTTCCGCTGCATTGCCTCAAGGATGCGCAGCGTGCTGTCGTAAAGCGAAGGATCACCCCAGACCAGAAAGGCTCCGCACTCGCCCTCCGCAAGTTCCTCCGTGAACAGTCTTCCGTAACTGGCCTCGAGTTTCGCATGCCATTCATCGACGCTTGAGCGGTAATCTTCGCCGGCCTCGGCCCGGCGCGGAATTTTGAAAGGGACCGTCCGGTAGGTCGTATTCTTGATGAAGCGCTCGCAGATCTCTGTCCGGAGCTGCCGCAAGGCGGCCTTCTCAGTACCCTTATCCGGAATGAAGAAGACATCCGCATGATTGAGCGCATCGATGGCCTGGACCGTCAGATAATCCGGGTTGCCCGCGCCGATGCCGATGATCAGAATTTTCCGCATTCGTCCTCGCGGTTGAGTGGCAGGAACAGCAGCCGAGGCTGTATTGCTTCGATAGAAGCCGCTGATTGCCCGTCTTCCCGTCTTATCAGTATGGCGGCAGCACGTCAGCCCGCTGCAAGCCGTCTCGGAAATGACCTGCACCAAATCTGCGGATAAGCTTTGTTGGATTGAGGAATTTCCATAGGGAGCCGCAGCGATGAATCCCATCACTTTATTTCTGACCGTTATCTTTGCTGCCGGAGGGATAGGGGCAGGCTTTGCAGGCCATACCTATCTGGGAGTCGCCCTTATTGTCGTTGCCATCATCATCTCCGCGGCTCTGAAGATGGCGAACGTCTGGCAGCGGTTTGTCATCCTGCGCGCGGGCAAATTGCTCGGGATAAGAGGGCCGGGCCTGTTTCTGATCATTCCGATCATCGACAGCGTCGTGGCGGTTATCGACGAGCGGATCCAGACGACGGCATTCAGCGCCGAGGCTGCGCTCACGAAAGACACCGTTCCTGTCAATGTGGACGCGATCATCTTCTGGTTTGTTCACGACGCGCAAAAGGCGGCGCTGAACATAGCCAATTATCGTGAGGCGATTGACCGCGTGGCGCAGACTTCGCTGCGCGAGATGATCGGCTCATCGATGCTGTCGGCCCTTCTCTCCGAGCGTGCGGCAGCCGACGAGCTGTTGCGCGCCGAGATCGGCGGCAAGATCGCCGACTGGGGCATTTCGGTTAACTCAGTCGAAATCCGCGATGTCGCAATCCCGGTCGCCTTGCAGGACGCCATGTCCCGGCAGGCGCAGGCGGAAAGGGAGAAGCAGGCGCGGGTCATTCTCGGATCGGCGGAAGCCGCCATCGCCGCAAGTTTTGTCGAGGCGTCCGTCACTTACGAGTCGCACCCGCAGGCTCTGCAACTGCGCGCCATGAATATCATCTACGAGACGACGAAGGAGCGCGGCGCGACGATCCTGATGCCGACGTCGATGATCGACAGCATGAATCCTGCGGTGGCGCTTGCGGTCGCGGAGACAGCTACGCCGCAGGAAGGATCGCCCGGCGCCTGACTTGGAACCATTTTCACCCGGTTTGGATTTCAGAAGTCAGATCCAAAGCGGGATGAGAAAACGATGGCTGAGAAGTTGGACAGTGCATCACAGAAGGTCACGCCTCGCGATGCGCAGAAGGGTGGTCAGGGCGCGCTCAGCAAAGACCATCCGGAAATACAATTGAAACAGGATGCGCCGCTCATCGGCGATATTCCGGCCCAGAGAGAACAGGCTTCGGTCCTGAGCCAAGCCCAAATCGAGCTATTGGCCGATATCGGAGAGCGCGACCTGCCCAATCTGGCGAGGGGCAAACGCCAATGCCTGGAGCAGCTTCTCGCCGGTGGCTATATCGCGCGGCTGGATAGCTCTTCGCGCTTCAGGCTCACCGCGAAAGGCACCGACTTTTTGAGCGAGCGTGGCGCCGGGCTGAACGAGGCGTAGGGAACGTCCTTTGACGCCCTTCAGGGGCGGACCAGTACTTTCAGGCTTTCGCGGTCGTTCATGGCGCGATAGCCGTCTGGAACCTCGTCGAGGCGAACAGTGCGATCGAATACCTTGCCAGGTTCTATCCGCCCATCCATAATGTCGGGCAGCAATTCATCGATATAGGCGCGAACCGGAGCAGGGCCGCCGCCAATGGTCACGTTCTGGTAGAAGAGGGTTCCGGACAGATCGACCGAGCCGTAATGCGGCACGCCAACACGACCGATTGCACCACCCGGCCGCACGATACCTAAAGCAGCCGCGATCGCCGGTTCGCTTCCGACGCACTCAAGCACGGCGTGTACGCCGAAGCCCTGGGTGAGTTGGCGAATCTGTTCGACGGCTTCATCGCCGCGCGCACTCACAACATCGGTGGCGCCGAAATCTTTCGCCAACGCGATCCGATCGGCGTGCCTGCCCATGATGATGATCTGCTCGGCTCCGAGCCGCTTGGCGGCGATGACGCCGCAAAGGCCGACGGCCCCATCGCCGATCACCGCCACCTTGTGGCCGGGTTTCACGCGGGCTGTGATCGCCGCATGATGGCCGGTGCCCATTACATCGGACAGCGTCAGCAGCGAAGGCATCAGCGCATCGTCCTCGCCGACCGAAAGCGGATAAAGCGTGCCGTCAGCCTGCGGAATGCGGAGCGCTTCGGCCTGCGCGCCGCCTGCCTCGCCTCCGACACCGAAGAAGCCGCCATGCACGCAGGAAGTATTCAGCCCCTCATCGCAGAACATGCAGGTGCCGTCCGAATAGGCGAAGGGCATGATGACGAGCTGGCCTGGTCGGATCGTGTGGACTTCTGCGCCGACCGCCTCGACGATCCCGATCGCCTCATGTCCCATGCGGCGGCCATCCGGCGCACCGTTTGGCTGGAGATCATTGTACGGCCAGAGATCACTTCCGCAGATGCAGGCACGCGTGATGCGAATAATGGCGTCCGCAGGATGCTGGATGGCGGCGTCAGGAATGGTCTCGATGCGCACGTCGTGCGCCTTGTGCATGACAGTTGCACGCATGGTATTTTCCTTATTGGTTTTTGTGATCAGAGCGTTTTCAAGTGAAGTGGCTTCCGGTTCGCGTGAAGAAAACGCGTCGAAACAAATAACTGGAGCCGCGGTTTTGATTCCATCAGAACCGAAACGGCTCCATATCAGGCGCCGGTGCCCGCGGCTGGCGCCTCCCGGCCGACCATCACCATTTGGGCGAGAGAGTACCGATCGCCTTCGGCCGAAATCTCCGCTGCCGCCGCCTGAATGTCACGGAGATCGGCGTCCGTCAGCTCAATCGCGGCAGCGCCGATATTCTCCTCCAGCCGATGTAGCTTGGTCGTGCCCGGAATTGGCACGATATAGGGACGCTGCGCGAGCAACCATGCGAGTGCGATCTGCGCGGGCGTCGCACCCTTGTCGTCGGCGACGCGCTTGAGCAAATCGACGAACGCCTGGTTTTTCTCCAGCGCCTCAGGCGAAAAACGGGGGACGCTGGAGCGAAAATCGTTATCGCCGAACCTCGTGTTCCCGCTCATCGCGCCGGTGAGGAAGCCCTTACCGAGGGGGCTGTAAGGCACGAAGCCGATACCCAGCTCGTCGCACGCTTCCAATACGCCGTTGGTCTCCGGCGCGCGCCACCACAGGGAATATTCGTTCTGAAGGGCAGTGACGGGCAGCACGGAATGCGCCCGGCGGAGTGTCTGGACGCCAGGCTCCGACATGCCGAAATGCTTCACCTTGCCCTCGGCGATCAGATCCTTGACCGTGCCGGCGACATCCTCGATCGGCACGTTTGGATCGACGCGATGCTGGTAGAGCAGATCGATTGTCTCGATGCCAAGCCGTTTGAGCGAGCCCTCAACGGCTTGACGGATGCGTTCAGGCCGGCTGCTAACGCCGCGATTTTCGCGAGTGCCAAAATCGATATCGAAGCCAAACTTGGTAGCGATGATCACGCGGTCCCGAAACGGGCGAAGCGCCTCGCCGACCACCTCTTCATTGACGAAGGGGCCATAAACTTCGGCTGTGTCGAAGAAAGTGACGCCGCGCTCTACCGCGTCGCGGATGAGTTTGACGCCCTCTTCCTTCGACAGGTTCGTCGCGTAGCCGAAACTGATGCCCATGCAGCCAAAGCCGATGGCGGAGATCTGAAGGCCGCTGCGGCCAAGTTCACGCGTCTGCATATCCTGTTCCTTTCGATGTATCTTTTTGGCGGTGCTCAACGGCGTGGCCGATTGACCTGGCCTCGACGACGATCACATCAGTTGTGCTGATTGCCGCCAGTTTCCCGCTGGTCCACATCCGCGAACACTTGCCGGGCGATCGCGATGGCCGTGCTTGCGGTGGGCCAACCCGAATAGAAGGCAAGGTGCGTGATTATCTCGATGATTTCCTCCCGGCTGACGCCGTTCTCGAGCGCCTTCCGAAGGTGAAACGGCAATTCGTTGCTTCGGTAGAGCGAGATCAGGCTCGCAACTGTGATGAGGCTGCGATCGCGCGAAGAGAGCACCGGTCGCTGCCATACATCATCGAACAGCACTTCGTTGCTGATCTCGGTCAGCCGGGGCGCAATATCGCTCCACGGCGCCCGCATCAGGGTCTTCTTTTCGGCCATATCGAAATCTCCTTGTGAGCTGCAATCTAGGCGTCGGCGCTCACAAGGATTAGATTGGATAATTCGAAAACAGTGTTGAATCAGGCTCAACAATGGCAAGGAACAACTTCGATGACCTGGTTGCGTTCCGAGCGGTAGCGACGGAGCGCAGCTTCACCCGCGCAGCCGCGCAGATGGGCCTTTCGACGTCGGCGCTCAGTCATACAATCCGTGGTCTCGAAGAGAGGCTGGGCATTCGGTTGCTCAACCGCACGACGCGGAATGTCGTTCCTACGGAGGCGGGCGAGCGTCTGCTTGGCGCGGTCGGATCACATTTCGACGGGATTGAAGCTGAACTCCACGCCCTTGGCGAGATGCGCGACAAACCCGCGGGGACGATCCGCATCACGACAGGCGCTCATCCGGCGCGCACCATCATTGAGCCGTCGCTCGCAAGACTTTTGCCCGATTATCCTGACATTAAGGTCGAACTCAGCGTTGACGCCGGCTTCGTCGATATTGTCGCCGAGCGGTTCGACGCAGGCGTCCGCCTTGGTGAGACGATCGCGCAGGACATGGTGGCGGTTCGTATCGGACCGGATATCCGCATGGCGGCAGCCGCCTCACCCACCTACTTCTCCAGGCACGAGGTTCCCCAGACCCCGCACGATCTCAGCGGGCACAACTGCATCAATCTGCGTTTTCCAACATACGGGGGCCTGTATGCCTGGGAGTTCGAGAAGAAAAACAGGGCGCTCAACGTGCGCGTCGATGGACAGATGATTGTCAATGATCCGTCCCTGGCGCTACAGGCGGCCATCGACGGTTTGGGCATCGTGTATCTGCCCGAGGATCAAGTGCTTCCTCTTGTGGAGGATAGGGTTCTGAGGCGGGTGCTTGAGGACTGGTGTCCGCCATTTCCGGGCTACCACCTCTATTATCCGAGCCGCCGCCAGCATTCCTCCGGCTTTGCTCTGCTGATCGAGGCGCTTCGATTTCGGAGTTAGGAACGCGCCCCGGATAGTTCGGTTCTGACCGAAACATCGCTCCCATCAGGTCAAGTAAGCTGCCGCTTCATCATTGGAGCAGCTTTATGTTTCCCTGCATCGAACGCATTGCCGAGCCTCCGCCTGATGACGCGCACATCGAAATCGCTCCCACGGTGCTTTATGTGGGCACCCCCGTTGTGCTGATAACGAGCCTCAACCTTGACGGCACGACGAATATCTCGCCGATGTCCTCGGTGTGGATGCTGTTCGATCGCGTCGTCCTGGGAATGACCTCGACGAGCAAAGGTCGGGAGAATGCAGTGCGGAATCGTCAGATTGTGCTCAATTTTCCCTCGCCGGACCTTTGGCCGAAGGTGGAGGCAATCGCGCGTGGAACCGGCTGTAATCCTGTGCCGCCGCATAAGGAGAAGATCGGCTACAAATTCGAGCCCGAGAAGTTCGAGGCTTCCGGTTTCACCCCACAGGCATCAGCGGTCGTCAGACCGCAGAGGATCGCTGAATGTCCGATCCAGTTCGAAGCCGAGGTTATCGTATGTCACGACCCTGGGGGTGATTGGCCTAAAGAGCGGCCGGAGGCTTTCCAGATCATCGAAGCAAGGGTCGTCCGCGTTCATGCGCATCCGGACATCGTTATTCCTGGCACGAACCATATAGACACCGCCAAATGGCAACCATTGCTCTATGTGTTTCGACACTATTTCGGGACAGGCTTCGACCTTGGGCGGACGTTCAAATCAGAGATATGACAGTGTAAGGATAAGGAGCCATGTTGAGCACAGCCGCCCTTGCCGAAACCGCCGCCCTCGCTGGCGATCCGGCGCGCGCCAATATGTTGGCTGCGTTAATGGGTGGCCGCGCTCTTACAGCGAC
>SCSF01000097.1 GCA_004298435.1 Beijerinckiaceae bacterium | reverse complement strand
CTGGATGCGCGGATCAAGTCCGCGCATGACGGGCCTCACCGGCTGGCGAGCGTCTTCAGCCGCGCCGACAGGATTTCCGTCTTCACGCGCTCCCAGGCGCGCTCGTCGCAATCGCTGATCCATTCGGTGAGATTGCACAGCCGCAGATAGCGGCCGCTTGAAACGACCTCATCGAAGCGGTCGGCGTCGTTCCACACATCCTGTACGAAAGCGAGCCGCCTCTGCATCTGCTGCTTGCGCTTGATCGCGGCATCGCTCGCAAGGTTGAGATTGGCCTCGCAGAAAAGATCGATATCCTCGCAGAAGATATCGAGAGGCTGCGACTCATCGCCAAATGCAGCGGGAGATCGGCTGTCCGCTTCGATATCCTGCTGAAACTCAGTGTAGCTGCGAGACGCTGTAGACATTACCCACTCCCATCGACCGCTTGCCGGCGTCGCCGGACATGCGCGATTGGAGGCATGCTACACACTGCGTCCTAAGCTCGCGTGGGTTGTGGCGCTCAAATTCTAGCAGGCAATTCAGGAAATTTTTAACGATTGGGCTGCGGTACTTTCCTTCTCCCAGTGGGAACTGGCTTCCTATCCATGTGAAGAAAACGCGACTTGCGGACCGGAGGTCCGCGGTCCGGATCGCGGACCTCCGGTCCGCATTGCGACATCAGCGGCTGGACTAGTTCGCAAGTGTGTTCTCTGCCGAAGCGCCAGACGAAGGCTTGATCGAGGCTGCCCTGATTTCGGCAGCTTCCCTGCCGCCGCAATCGACGAGCCAGGCACGCGCCTCCTCGATCGATTGATCTATGATTGCCCGGACCCGCATCCTTGGTTCGTCCGTGAGGCCCGACTCAATGATCGCGCCGCGCCAGAGGTGGATTGCCGCCGCTGCCTCAAGCATTCCGAGCGTCGTCGTCGCCTCGCCGAGCGCCTCAAGGCTCGCCAGAGCATGTTCACTGGCGCCTTCCGAGATCGCTGCCTGAGCAGCGCCGAGATAGCGCTGCGAGTCAACACGGAACTCGTCCAGTATTTCGGCAAGCCCGTTGATGCCGATGAATTCCGTCAGCTTCGAAAGCTTTTGCTCATCGCATAGAACGGCTGGCTGCAACGTCTGCTCCACCGGCTTTCCATCAAAGGGCATCACGCGGATGATTGCGGCTTCGAGCTCGTTGAGTTCGATCGGCTTTGAAACGAAATCGTTCATGCCGGCAGCAAGGCACTCCATGCGATCCGAATGGAAGGCATTTGCAGTCATGGCAATGACGGGCAGATCGAGGAAAGCGCCGCCGCGAGCACGAATGGCGCGGGTCGCCTCAAGGCCGTTCATGTTCGGCATCTGCATGTCCATGAAGACAATGTCGTAAGCGCCGGACTTCAACTTCTCCAGAGCCTCGACGCCATCGCATGCAAGCTCGACGCTGTGGCCGAGAGAATTCAGCATCCCGCGCGCGACGATGCGGTTGACCGGCATGTCCTCGACCACCAGAACGTGATAGGCAGCGCCGGCGGCACGCACGCCACGCGGAGAGAGATCCGTCGCCGGCGCTTCGCAAACGGCGGCATCGAGTTCAAACCAGAAGCAGCTTCCTTCGCCTTCGACGCTATCGACGCCGATCGTGCCGCCCATGGCCTCGATGATCTTCTTGCAGATGGCGAGGCCAAGTCCCGTGCCGCCGAAGCGCCGATTGATGCTGGCGTCAACCTGCGAGAACTCGCGAAACAGCTTGTTGCGCGCCTCTGGCGCAATTCCGATGCCGCTGTCCTTGATCTCGAACCGCAGCCGCGTCTCCGCGTCCCGTTCGACGGCGCGAAGGACAAGCGTGACGCTGCCACGATCCGTGAACTTGACCGCATTGCCGAGAAGATTGATGAGCACCTGACGAATGCGCTTCGCGTCGATCTTCACGCAAGCAGGCACGTCCTCGGCAAGATCGAGCGTCACGGCGAGCGATTTCTGCCGCGCCTGCGTGTCGATCACGTCGAGGACGGAATGCGCAAGGTCGTTCAAAACGACAGGTGTCGGGTCGAGCTCGATCGCGCCGGACTCGAATTTCGAAAAATCGAGAATGTCGTTGATGATGCTCATCAGCGCATCGCCGCTTTCGAGGATGATGCGCACCCAGTTGCGCTGCTCCCCCGTCAGGGGCGACTTGCCCAGCAAAGTGGCAATGCCCAGCACGCCATTGAGAGGCGTGCGGATTTCGTGGCTCATGGTCGCCAGAAAGGCTGATTTCGTCCGCGCCGCCTCTTCTGCAATTTCCTTGGCGCGGGTAATCGCGGTGATGTCGGTATAGGTCTGGACATAACCGCCGTTGGGCAGCGGCTCGGTCCGAACCTCAAGAACGGTGCCGTTAGGGCGGCGGCGGATATAGGACCTGTTGAGGGTGCCGATTCCTTTCAGGAAATAATTGCGCACGTCCTCGGGCATCAATGAGCCCTCAGGCCCGAATTCTCCCCTTTCGATTTGCGAGCGAAAAACATCCTTGGCTCGAGCCGGCAACTTGAAATTGTTTTGATCGACGCCTGAATATTCGAGCATCCGCTTGTTAAAAATCAAGATTTGCCCATCAGGGCTCACCATGGCGAGGCCCTGATTCAAGTGATCGAGCGTGAGTTCCAGAAGCGCGAAATTCTCGATGTACATCGCCTCGCGCGAAACAGCGCCGCGCTGGGCAACCAGCCTTTCACGCATGGAAGAGAACGCCCGGCGCGGAAGACCGGACATCATGCTCAATGCGCGATGCAATGCGGTGGCGGATAACGGCATTTTGATATCGTTTAGCTCCGAATTGCTTCACTGCGTTCAGACGGATTCGCCTTGATCTTACGCAAAATGGGCGAAAGAGCCGTAAACAGACTTCCTTAACTTTGGTCCTGACCATTTCCACCAGAACGTCTTGCAACCTTGGGCCGCGCCCCTAATTAACCTTAATAGAAACGTAGACTTTTAACATTACCGTTATTTATTTATTAACGTTCGAGCGACGCCTAGCGGCGAGGGAATATCATGTGTTCCGAGCGTATCACTGCCCCTTCAAGCTTTGCAGAAAACGTCGATCATCTTCTGGCGAAGCTTCATTGCCGCGCAATCGAAACGGAAGACGATCTCGACCGCGTGTTGCGTCTACGCTACGCGGCATATTTGAAGGAAGGGGCGATCAAGCCTAATGAAAACAGCCGACTCATCGATCGCTTTGATGCCATGAGTAACGCGGCCAACATCGGCGTCTTCCATGAGGATAGCCTGGTGGCCGCCATGCGTATTCATTTTTTATCGCAACCCGACGATATTTCGCCATCCCTGGTGGCTTTCCCGGAAGTCCTCATACCTCATCTCGAAGCGGGCAAGCGCATGGTGGACCCTAATCGCTTCGTCGTCGATTATGAGACCGCGCGCAGATTTCCTCATCTCGCCTATGTCACGATGCGGCTTTCCGTGGTCGCGAGCGCCTATTTCGATGCGCATTTGTCGATCGCCTCGATCCGCGTCGAACATCAGGCTTTCTACAAAAGGGCGTTCTTCGCGACGCCGGCAGCTCCTCCGACCACCTACCCAAGTCTGACAAAAAAACTCTGCCTTATGCTCGTGGACTACGAAAACAACCGGGATCGTATCGTCAAGCGGAGCCCGTTTTATGCTTCTTCCGTCGCAGAACAGGAGCGACTGTTCGGAGCGATCAGAAGAAAAAACTCAGATCAAGCCGCAGCGGCGGCATGATCTGAGCTGGACTCGTTTTTGATTTGATAATTCGGAATCTCACTGGCCCAAGCTCACTCCGTTTTCGGGCGAGGCCGCCAAGCGAGCGAAGATCCGGGAGCCAGAGTCTAATGTTGGTCTACTGGTTCCCGGCTCGAAGCTTCGCTTCGTCCGGGAAAGAGGCGTGGAGCCGGTCCTCTTCGAAATGACCCCTACGAAGCCTGCTGCTGCCGCCATTCGTAGCTGTCGAGAGCGGATGTCGCGCGCGCGAACTCCGCCTGGAGCTTGCTGATGCACTCGCTGCCGTTCGACGCCAGTTCGCGTGCGCCGATGGCGCGCCACGCAAGACACATCTTGTAAAGACCGGTTGCGCCCACATTGCCTGCGCAACTGCGCAAGGCGTGGATGTGGTCATGGAACAGCCCCGCATCGCAGGCCGAGGCGGAAGCCGACAGATCCGGAAACAGCCGCGAGGCATCGGCCACGAACTGGCTGATCACGTCCTCGATAAAGCCCTCGCCGCCGAGCTTTTCGAGATCGCGCAATATGCGCGGATCGATAGCCGGCCATTCGGTCACGTCATCAAATCCCACCGGTGTTTCCACCGCCGCGGCAGGCTCGGCGACGATCCCCAGAGACGTGTTGACGGCATCAAGCAATTCCGTCGGTTCGATCGGCTTGCTGATGCAGCCATCGAGTCCTGCATCAATGCAGGCTGAAAGCATCTCGCCGCTCGTTTCGCCGATCAGTCCGAGGATCGGCAGATGCGCCCGCCCGACAGAACCGAAACGATAAAGATGCGTGACTTCAATCGCGTTCATCTTGGGCAGATCGGCATCAATCAGCGCGAGCGTCAGCGGCTGGTTGAGCAGCGCATCAAGTGCCGCCGGGCCATCTTCAACCTGATGAACCTTGTGGTGTTCTTTCTCCAGAATCTTGGCGATCACGCGGGCAACCGTGCGATTGCCGTCCGCAATGAGAATTGTGCCGCCGGGGATGATGACGGAAGACCGCATGTGGCTCGTTTGGTCCATTGCCGGCGTCACGCGATTTTGGCGAGGTCTGACTCGCTGCGCAGCAAGTCGACGAACCGCGGAGCCGGCATCGGACGCCCGAAGAGATAGCCCTGAACTTCGTCGCAGCCCTCCGTCCGCAGACAGGCGAGCTGGGCCTCCGTTTCGACGCCTTCTGCGACAACCACGATATTCAGGCTGTGGCCGAGCATGATGATGGCGCGAACGATCGCCTCGTCGTTCGTGTCCTCGGTCATATGGCGAATGAAGCTTTGATCGATCTTGAGGCGGCTGACAGGAAACCGTTTGACATAGCCGAAGGAGGAGTAGCCAGTGCCGAAATCATCGACAGCGATGCGGACCCCGAGTTCCGTCAGCTCCTTCAGATCGTCGGCTACAGCATCAAGATCGTGCATGACGATGCTTTCAGTGAGCTCCAGTTCCAGATAGTCTGCTTCAAGTCCCGTTTCGGCCAGAACCCTGGCGACGAGCAAAGGCAGGGTCCGGCGACGAAATTGCAGCGGCGAAAGATTAACAGCGATCCGCATGGAAGGCAGCCCTGCTCGCTGCCACGCCTTCGCCTCGCGGCAGGCCTCGCGCAGAACCCACTCGCTGATCGGAAGGATGAGGCCATTTTCTTCCGCGCGATAGAGAAAGGCCCCGGGCGTGAGAATGCCTTCCGGGCCGCGATCCCAGCGCAGCAGCGCCTCGGCGCCAACGATCCGCCCGGAGGCTAGATCGATTTGCGGCTGATAATAAAGCCGGAATTCGTCCTTTCCCAGCGCATCGCGGAGATCGCGGTCAAGCTGGGCTGCGTGCCGCGCACGGGATTGCAAATCCACCGCAAAGAAGCAGCAGAGGTTTCCGCCCTCGTTCTTTGCCTTGTACATGGCGAGGTCGGCATTTTTCAAAAGCGCTTCAGCGTCCTCTCCGTCCGCCGGATAAACGGCGACACCGACGCTCGCTGTCGTCGCCGAACGTGGATCCGAAGGATCGACGAAGGCCGCGATCATTTCGACGATAGTCTTGGCAAAAGCCCCTGCCTCTTCGCCGCTGCGGACATCGCTCTGCAATATCGCGAATTCGTCGCCGCCGAGACGCGCGACCATTTCGGCGTTCCCAAGCTGGTCGGCCAGATGCTTTGCCATCGCTTTGAGAAACCGGTCGCCGCCGGAATGACCAAGCAGATCATTGATGAATTTGAAGCGGTCGAGATCGACAATGTGAATGGCGAAGTTGCCGGATCCACGCCGCGCCTTGGTGACAGCGGTGCGGATGCGTTCTGCCAGCAGATGCCGGTTTGGCAGATCGGTGAGCGGATCGTGATGCGCAAGGTGGCGCAGCCGGGCCTCGTCGCGCTTGCGCGCCGTAATGTCGAAAGATGTCGTCAGAACGCCGGTAACGACGTTCGCGTAATCTTTGAGGGGCGCCTTGGTCGACAGGAAGACATGCCGCTCGCCATCGCGATCGACAAACTCTTCTTCATAAGATGGCAAGGCCTTGCCGGTCTCGAAGACCCTTCGGTCGAGTGCGGTCGAGCGCGCCGCCGCCTCTTCGCCGAAAAGTTCGGCGGCCGCAACGCCGACGACCCGGCTTTGATCCGTGGTGAAGAACGTCGTCCCGCAGGCATTGGCGAAGAGAAGGCGTCCTTCGCGATCCGCCGCGCTGATCATAACGGGCAGGGTGTCGATAACTTGCGCAAGGCGCTCGCGTGAATCGCGCAAAGCCCGCTCGCGAGAGCGCTCGCTATGTTCCAGTTCACGCTCAAGCGTGTCGGCGCGCATCGCCAGCAGCAACTGATGTTTGCGCAGGCTCAGAAGATTGCGCGCCCGTGTCAGAAACTCGTGATGATCAACGGGAGAATTCAGAAAGTCTGTTGCACCTGCCTCAAGCGCCTGCAAACGGAAGGAGCGCTCTTCGAAGACGGTGATGACGATGACCGGAATGTCGCTCGACTGCGGAAGAAGACGGAAACGGCGGATGAATTCCGTCGCGTCCATCGGTGGCATCTTATAGTCGGTAATGATGAGGTCGGGCGTATTGGTCGCAAGCCATTCGAGAGCCTTCGTCGGATCGCTGAAAGCACGCACCGAGATGCCCTGTTCGATCGAGCGCGCGAGCTGCGCAAAGATGTTGCAGTTGCTGATCCGGTCGTCGACGATGACTATCAGGGACATGACACACCCGCGCTTCATGCGCGCCAGAAGAATGAACCAGCCGAGCGGAACATGCTGGACCGGACCGCCCGAGGCGGATTGGGCATCGATCATGGCGTGTTTTTCTTAATCAATTGAGTAGCCGTGCAGCATGGCCGAAATGCGGGTAAATTGACCGCATCAAACACTGGTATACCTGAAAGACAGCGTTGCCTCGGCAATTTGCAACATTGCGGAATACGATACGAACGGAAGGTGGATTTCATGCGCAAGGACTGCGCCAAAATCGTCATCGCACTGCTTTTCTCGTTAACAGCAACGCTCTCGTTGAACGCAAAAGAAAGCAGCAGCTCTGCCATTGCCGCAGGTCAACCGGTGATCGCCGCGCATGGCATGGTGGCCTCGCAGGATCGGCTGGCGACGCGCATCGGCGTCGACGTTCTCCGCCGCGGCGGCAATGCTGTCGATGCCGCGGTCGCGGTTGCCTTCGCGCTAGCGGTAACTTTGCCCGAGGCGGGGAATCTCGGTGGCGGCGGTTTCATGCTCATTCACCTCGCCCATCCAGCCCGAAACGTGGCGATCGACTACCGTGAGCGCGCGCCCGCGGACACGCCCAGAAACGTCTTTCTCGACAAGGACGGCAACGCCGTGCCGCACAAATCGCGCGATACTGGCCTCGCCGTCGGCGTTCCCGGAACCGTCGCTGGTCTCGCCTATGCGCTCCAGCATTATGGCTCAGGCAAATTTACGCTGGCGGAACTCGCAGCTCCCGCGATTGCTCTGGCGCGGCAGGGCATAATCGTTGACCAGGATCTCGCCGCGTCTCTTGCCCATGCCGCGCCGCGGCTTGCGCGCTGGCCTTCGACCGCAAAAATTTTTCTGCACAAGAATGGCACGCCGCTGCGCCAAGGCGAGCTTCTGCTGCAAAAGGATCTTGCCGCATCTCTGGAAGCGATTGCGGCTGATGGCCCCTCGGGTTTTTACAAAGGGCCGATCGCCAAAAAAATTGTCGCTGCGGTCAATGCAGCCGGCGGGCATATGACCCTTGCCGATATGGAAAGCTACAAGCCGTTGGAGCGGAAGCCGATCAAGGGGACCTATCGCGGCTATGAGATCGTCACGATGCCGCCGCCGTCTTCAGGCGGCGTCGCGCTGATCGAGCTGCTCAATATTCTGGAAGGCTTCCCGCTTGCAAAGCTTGGCGCATCGTCGCCGGAGACGATCCATCTGATGGCGGAAGCGATGAAGCCTGTCTATGCCGATCGCGCCAGGTACATGGGCGATCCGGATCGCGTCAAAATGCCGATCCGCGGCCTCACAGACAAAGCCTATGCAGCCAGACTGCGCGCGGCGATTTCGCCGGCGAAGGCGCGCCCCGCCACCGCGATCATGGCGGGCAATCCGCTGCCCTATGAAAGCCCGCAGACAACGCATTTCTCCATCGTCGATGCGGTGGGGGATGCCGTCTCGAACACCTACACTCTGAATTTTTCGTTTGGCGTCGGCCTTGTCGCGGAAGGCACCGGCATTCTTCTCAACAACGAACTCGACGACTTCGCGGCGAAGCCCGGAGCACCCAACGCCTATGGCCTGCTTGGCGGCGCGGCGAACGCGCCAGCCGGCGGCAAGCGGCCGCTGTCGTCGATGACACCGGCCATGGTTTTTCAAAATGGCGCGTTGCGTCTCGTCACCGGCTCGCCCGGCGGCTCGCGTATCATCACCATCGTTGCGCAAATTCTTCTCGACTGCATCGACTTTCATATGAATGTCGCGCAGGCAGAAGCCGCCATCCGCATTCACGATCAATGGCTGCCAGATGAATTGCAAGTGGAGCCCGGCTTGCCGGCGGCCACTCTGCAAAAGCTTACGGCAATGGGTCACACGATCCACCAGTTTGCGCCCTGGGGTTCGGCGCAAAGCATCATGCGCAACGGCAATCATTGGGAAGGCGCGAGCGATCCGCGCCAGCACGACGGACTGGCGGCAGGGTATTGAGTCTCATCTACGGACGCCGCGTGATACGCCATTTCGAACGGACGCTAGCCGCCCCTCTCCTCGCCCCCAACTCGGGCTTGCCCGAGTTGGGCATTGAGAATGCGCAGGCCGGCAACAGCCGGCCTTGCGTCCGGGGAGAGGTAAGGTGAGGGGCAGGGTGATTTGCCCAAATCTCTGTTGTCATTCGCACGCTAAAAGTCACTTAGGGTGCAGCTACTCGCCAAGCCCCTCACCCTAACCCTCTCCCCATCGCTGCGCTTATGGGGAGAGGGGATTATTCCGAAACTTCCGGCCGCGATGATTTCGCCGCGCGCCGCTCGCGTTCTTCCTCGACCAGCACTTTGCGATCGATTTTGCCGACCGCCGTTTTCGGCAAAGTAGCGCGGATGAAGATCGTTTTGGGAATCTCCATGCGCGAGAGATGATCGCCAAGGAAATGCAGCAGCTCCCTTTCGCTCGCCGTCACATCCGGCCGCAGGATCACGAAAGCAATCGGCACCTGGCCGCGCAACTTGTCGGGAACGCCGATCACCGCGGCTTCGGCGACCGCCGGATGCTGATACAGGGCCTCCTCGATCATCCGCGGATAGACGTTGAAGCCGCCGCAGAGGATGATGTCTTTCAGCCGATCGACGAGATAGAGGAAATTATCGGAATCGAGATAGCCGATGTCGCCCGTCCTTAGCGCGCCATCGATGAAACAGGCTGCGGTTTCATCGGGGCGGTTCCAGTACCCCGCCATGACCTGAGGTCCGCGCACGCAGACTTCGCCTTTTTCGCCGGTTGGCACCAGAAAATGCGGATTCTCGAGAGACCGGATCTCGACCGTCGTACCAACGAAGGGCTGGCCGACGGAGCTCTTCCTCGGCTCTGAATCGATGGGATTGGCGCTCACGACAGGCGAAGCTTCCGTCAGGCCATAGCCCTCAAGCAATTTGCAGCCGGACAATTGTTCGAAACGCTGGCGCACCTCGACCGGCAGCGGCGCTCCACCGCAAAAGCAGTAGCGGATCGATGACAGATTATAATTCCCAATGTGGACCTTGGCGTTCAGCGCCGCATAAATCGCCGGCACGCCGGGAAAGAGCGTCGGCCGCTTTTTATCGAGGAGCTTCAGCACCTCATGTGGTTCGAAGCGCGGCAGAAGAATAATCTCGGCGCCGATGGCGATGCAGTAGTTCAGCCCCGTCGTCAAAGCGAAGACGTGAAAGGTCGGCAGAAGCAGCAGCGCGCGTTCGCGGCCCGGCGTCACGTCATGCATGTAGAGACGAATCTGCGCCACGTTGGCGGCCATGTTCATATGCGTGAGCATGGCGCCCTTGGGCTCGCCGGTCGTCCCGCCCGTGTATTGCAACACGGCGATGTCCTTCTCCGGATCGATCTCGACAGGTTCAGGTGCGCTCCGATCCCTCGTCAGGCTCGCAAAACTCGTGTGGCGATCATCTTCCGCGACGGAACAGAATTGCGAGGACTTGAACAGCTTGAGAAAAAGGCCCTTGGCGAAGGGAAAGAGCGTCCACAACGGACAGACGACGATGCGCTCAAGACATGTGTTGCCGAGGCAAGCCTCAATCTTCGGATAAATCTTCGCGACATCGACCGTCACCATGATCGTGGTGCCGGAATCCTCGATCTGCCGCGCGATTTCCCGTTCGACGTAAAGCGGATTGAAATTAACGACGATGCCGCCGGCTTTCAGGATCGCGAAATAGCAGATGACGGAATAGGGCGTATTGGGCAGGCAAAGGCCAACGCGCGTTCCGCGCTTGACGCCCATCAGTTGGAAACCGCGCGCAGCGCGCGCGACGATTCGCCCGAGTTCGCTATAGCTCAGCCGCTTGCCGAAGAACTCCGTCGCCGGCCGCGGCCCGAAACGGGCGACGCTCTCGTCAAGCAGATCGACGAGCGGCGTGATTTCAAGCTGTGGAATCGTATTGGCGCCGGAAGACATGCCGCAACCTAACCCATTCTTCGGCGAAGCGGTGAAGCTGTTCCGGAAAATTGTCAAGCTGTAGCGCGCGCCGCTACTTTGTGCTGTCGGAGTAGAGCTTGTAGGTGAACTGGGTCCAGATGCGCCATCCATCCGAGCCGCCCTGTCCATGATGCAGCACGGACTGCGTGGCGATCAGCGCCAGTTCACCGCCGCCGATAACATAGCCAATCTTGGCCCCGACGCCGGCCTTGGCGGCTTGCACGCAGTAATTATAGACGTTGAAAGGCTCCGGTTCACAACTATTGGCGGCGCCGCGCGTCGCAAGAAACTCCATTGAATTGCCGCCCCGGTCGCGCGTGGTCTGCGCTGCGATGTAGGCGACGGGTCCGATCTCAAAACGCCCGAACTTTTTCGTCGCCGTAAGATCGAGATAAAACGCCTGCCCGTCCGTCACGCCGGAATAACGGTTTCTAGTGTAGAAATCATAGAGGAGCGTTGCGCTCAGATCGAAGCCGTTGCGGAGATAGCTGACGCCAAACGTTGGTTCGATCGTCCAATAGGGCTGGCCGCCGCTGTCGAGCCCGTTGAGGCCCGTGGTCCTTGCATCGGGAATTGAAAAATTCACGCCGGCGCCAACGTGCCAGCCATTGCCAAGGCTCCACGAGAGATTGATGGGCGCGAAAATCGTATTGCGGAAGCCTCCGCTCTCGCTCGTATACCAGCCCGCACCCGGAATTGCGCCATAGGCTTTCACAGAGACGGCAGGCTGCGAAACGAGGATCGCATAGCGCCCGCCGAAAAGCGTCCAGGGCGTCGTCCAGACGATCGCAGGCACGACGTCGGCGACGTCAATATTGATCGACCCCGGCCCAAGGCCCACGTTCGGCGAGACACCGCGCGGCAGGGAGAAGGTCCCGTAATTTCCGAGACCGTAAAAATAGACGCCCGGCGTCCCCGTATAAGCATAGGGGAGCCCCATCGTCGTTCCGGGCATGATGGTGAAGCTCGCGCCTCGTTCGAAAGCAAAGCCGGCATTGCTCGTCGCGAGCAGGGACAGAGCGGCGAGGATCGATGCTCGGGCAAAGGCGCGCATCGCTGATCAGCCCTCCCTTCACTTACGCAGCGGTCTTGATGCCCTAAGGAGCCCTTTTGATTCTCACGAATCAAAAACGGGGATCCTCGTTTTGGCGCGGGCGAATCACACGTTCGCGATGTTAACATGAATGGTTTGGCGACCCGCAGGCCGCAAGCTTCCACGGCTCCGCCAGATCCCCGGTCAATCCGGCGAACTGCCGTAACAGCCGGAGAAAAACTCCTGCGGTTTCAATATCTGGGAACACCAATTTCTTTGATTGGACTCATGTTTACGCAGCGTCCCGCTACATCGCGGCGCGGCCCGTGACGCAAATGAGAGGCTGGAAGTTTCCTGTGCATAAATCTGCATTGGATGCTTTGGACTCACCCGTCACTGCGAGGCGCGCAGCGCCGAGGCAATCCAAGGCAGGCATGTGGATTGCTTCTCTCATTCGGCATTTGCGCCTGGATGCGCGGATCAAGTCCGCGCATGATGGACAGGTCGAGGCTGCGCTCCCAGCCAATGCTGTGCGAGGCACATATTTCTCGGCGCGTCATGCGCGGACTTGATCCGCGCATCCAGGCACTCACGCATCCGTCGAAGCGCCGCTTTCAGGAGAGCGTCGGTGAAACTCCCCCGGCCCCTCACCGTACCTCTCGCCGCGCGGAGAGAGGCGGCGGCAAGCATCGGTCCTAAGGCACAAAAACCAAATCATCCTGCGCAAAATCGAACTGCGCCGATACAGCCTCCAGCGTCATGCCTTCCTGCCGCAAGCTTCGCAAGGATTTGGCGCGCAGGCTCTTCGAGAGCTTGCGGCCCGCGGCATCCCGCAAAAGCGCGTGATGATGATAGCAGGGGGCCGGCAAATCGAGCAGAACCTGCAACAGCCTATGCAGACCTGTCGCCATCAGCAGGTCCTCGCCGCGCACGACATGGGTAACGCCCTGCAAGGCGTCATCGACGACAACGGCGATGTGATAGCTCGCCGAAATATCCTTACGCGCAAGCACGACATCGCCCCAGAGCGCCGGCTCGGCTTTTGTTTCGCAACCGCCCATGCCTCGGCCATACTCGCGCCAGCCGAGCCACCCCGCCGGGCTCTCACCAAGCTTTGCAAGCGCAGCATCCATGTCGAGGCGCAGAGCGGCAGGCTGCCCCGCAGCAAGGCGCGCCTTCCGTTCCACGACAGAAAGATGCTTGCATGTGCCGCGATAGAGTGGCGAGCCGTCAGGATCGCGCGGCCAATCCGGCCGCTCCGCCAGAACGCTGCCGACATCGCTGCGCGAACAAAAACAGGGATAAACCAGCCCCTGCGCGTCGAGACAGGCCAGCGCCCCGGCATAGGCATCGAAATGTTCCGACTGACGGCGGACCGGCTCCTCCCAGGCAAGGCCGAGCCAGCGCAAATCCTCGTAAATCGCCTGCTCAAATTCCGGCCGGCAGCGCGCGGCATCGATATCCTCAATCCGGAGGAGCAGCGTTCCGCCGGCAACTTCGGCCATCCGCGCATTAATCAACGCGGAATAGGCATGGCCAAGATGCAGATAGCCGTTCGGCGACGGGGCGAAGCGAAACACATGCGGGAGCAGGGACCTTGTCATTTCTCAGCCTGACCCCCGTCAAACCGTCACTCGTTATGGCGGCAGCAAAATCCGGCAACTGCCCCGCGTCAAGGAGAGCGCACCGGAACAGATCGGATCCCGCATTTTTGCTGAAATCGCATTCTAATATAGTAAAACGAAACACGCAGACTGCATCGAGGCCAAATTGCCTGAACGTTTCGTGATCCGGTTCACCTGCTCTTTCGCAACGGCTCACCGCACCGAAACCTCAAGTCCCCACCCTACGCCGCAGACGCTGCCCCAACAAAAAGCCTGAGCGAGGAAGCTAAGCATGGCCTCTCCCATCGACGGCCCGCGCATCGCGCCGAAGAACCGTATCGCAAAGCAACTCGTCGTTTTTCTTCACGGCTATGGCGCGGATGGTTCGGATCTCATCGAGATCGGCAAGCAATGGCAATCGATCCTGCCCGATGCCGCATTTGCGTCGCCGCACGCGCCTCATCCTTGCGCTCAGGCGCCGAACGGCCGGCAATGGTTTTCGCTGAGCATGCGCAATCCGGAGGAACTCTGGCAGGGGGTCGTCGATGCCCGCCCATCTCTTGACGCTTTTCTGGATGCGGAACTCGCGCGCCTTCAACTCGACGACAGCCGGCTGGTTATCGTGGGTTTCAGCCAGGGCACGATGATGGCGCTGCATACGGGTCTGCGCCGGAAACGCGCGCCCGCAGCAGTTCTGGGTTATTCGGGAATGCTGGTCGGCCCGGAACATCTCAATGAGGCGACGGCGCGCGACAGGCTGGGGCAGCCGCCGGCGGTTTTCCTGGTTCACGGCAACGAGGACGAACTCATCCCCGTGGAAAGTCTGTTCGTCGCGACCGAGGAACTGTGCAAGGTCAATATTCCGAGCCAGTGGCATTTATCGGTCGGAATAGGCCATGGCATCGATGCGGCCGGGCTGATGCACGGCGGTCTGTTCGTCGCGAGCAGCCTCGGCGTGAAATTGCCGCCCGGCCTGATGGCCGGCTGAGCGCGCCGAGTAGACCTGCTTCCGCTCGCGTTGACTTGCACTGGGCGGAAGCTTACCACGAGACTGGAGTAGAATGGCGAAATGCAGCAGCCGGTTTTTGTTGCGCGCTGTTTTAACGTGCTAGAATTTATTGCGTTTCCTGCAAGACTGGCGAACGCATCGTGATCTTGACGCAGACTATTCTGGACAAGGATCTATGGCTGAAATTCTGAAAATCGGTGTCATCGGAGCCGGACAAATGGGAGCCGGCATCGCCCAGGTCTGCGCACTCGCAGGGATCGATATTCTGCTCAATGACATTTCCGCCGAGCGGATCAGGGAAGGGCTGGTCCATGTCGACACCAATATGGGCAAGCTGATCGAGCGCAAGCAGATCAACGAGAACACCCGGAAGGCGGCCATGGACCGCATCAAGGGCACCTCCGATCCTCATCTGTTCGCCGATTGCGATCTCATCATCGAAGCAGCTTCCGAGAGCGAGGAGGTGAAGCGCAAGATCTTCACGAGCATCTGTCCGATGCTGCGCAAGGACTGCATGCTCGCCACCAACACCTCCTCCATCTCGATCACCCGGCTCGCCTCGGTCACCGACCGGCCGGAGCGGTTCATCGGCATTCATTTCATGAATCCGGTGCCACGCATGCAACTCGTGGAACTGATCCGCGGCATCGCGACGGAAGACACCACCTTTGAAGCCGCCAAGGGTCTGATCAAGCGGCTCGGCAAGACAGCCATCGTGTCGGAGGATTTCCCGGCCTTCATCGTCAACCGGATCCTCCTGCCGATGATCAATGAGGCGATCTACACGCTTTATGAAGGCGTCGGGACAGTCGATGCGATCGACACGGCGATGCGGCTTGGCGCCAATCATCCCATGGGGCCGTTGCAGCTTGCCGACTTCATCGGCCTCGATACCGTTTTGTCGGTGATGCAGGTGCTGCACGAGGGTCTTGCGGATTCGAAGTATCGCCCGTGCCCGCTGCTTGTAAAATACGTCGAAGCCGGGTGGCTGGGGCGCAAGACGCAGCGCGGCTTCTATGATTATCGCAGCGGGACACCCATCCCGACGCGATAGAGCCGTTCTCGTTCACATTGCTGTCATCTTGTCTATGGAATGTAGGGGTATAGGCGCGGTTTGCCTTATAGATCGAGGGACTTTAGGATCGCTAAAGTAAAATAGGGTTGCGGGGGTATTAAGACGTATCTGACTCGAACCACTTACGGCGAGAGGCCGTAAAGGCGGTGTCCTCGGATACGAGCGAGGTGCCAGATTTGACGGTTCACAGCCAGCCGACGGTTTCACCGGAAGCCTGTCCGGCGCTCGTGCTCAATGCCGATTTCCGGCCACTGAGCTATTACCCGCTTTCGCTCTGGTCATGGCAGGATACGATCAAGGCGGTCTTCCTCGATCGGGTGAACATCGTTTCGCATTATGAGCGGACGGTGCGAAGCCCGAGCTTCGAGATGCAGCTTCCCTCAGTCGTGTCGCTCAAGACATATATAAAATCGTCCCGCCATCCCGCCTTCACCCGCTTCAATGTTTTTCTGCGCGACCGTTTCGTTTGCCAGTATTGCGGCGCCCACGAGGAATTGACATTCGATCATGTCATCCCGCGCTCCAAGGGCGGCACCACCACATGGGAGAACGTTGTTGCCGCATGCTCGGCCTGCAATCTACGCAAGGGCGACCGCCTGCCGGCAGACGTGCATATGTTTCCGGCCCGGGATCCTTTCCAGCCGACGGTGAATGACCTGCATCACAATGGCCGGCATTTCCCACCCAACTATCTGCACGAAAGCTGGATGGACTATCTCTACTGGGATTCCGTGCTCGAACCGTGAGGCGGTTTCTCAAACCGCGATGCTGCGACAGGAATCCGAAGAAGAAGGAGCGCAGCGGTGGACATCAGACGAAACGGCTCGCAGCCATCCAGCAAGGGATCGGCGGATTACTTCACCGGCACGGTGCGCGTCGATCCGCTCTTTCAGGCTCCCGAGCCGGCGCGTGTCGCTGGTGCGAGCGTGACATTCGAGCCAGGCGCACGCACCGCGTGGCACACGCATCCTCTCGGCCAGACTTTGGTGGTGACGGCCGGCCTTGGCTGGGTACAGCGCGATGGCGGCCCGATCGAGGAGATCCGTCCCGGCGATGTCATCTGGTTTGCACCCGGTGAAAAGCACTGGCATGGCGCAACGCCGACAACGGCAATGACGCACATCGCTATTCAGGAAGCGCTGAATGGCAAGCTCGTGGACTGGATGGAGCAGGTCAGCGACGAGCAATATCGCGCGTGACGGGCCTCGATCCTTCTCCCGCTTGCGGGAGAAGGTGGCCGACGGAGCCGGTCGGATGAGGGCTCATTCAACTTGCACCAGCCCTCATCTGTCATGCCATAGCCCGTTGCTTGCGACGGGCGTCGCTTCTCAACGCCCTATGGCATGACATCTTCTCCCGCAAGCGGGAGAAGTGGGCGCGACAGTCAGCGCGAGACGATTTTTTGCAGAAACGCCAGATCAACGAGATCGTCGCGCGCACCTGGCGTATCAAGCCTGCGTGCCGGCGCGCCAGGCTCGCCAAGATCGCTGAAAACCGCACTCGCGCCGGAAAAATCATCTGTGTCTGTGTAGAAGCCCGGCGTCGCGACGACTTTCAATCCAGCCGCCCGTGCGGCGCGCAGGCCATTCTCTGAGTCTTCGATGGCGATCGCGTTTGAGGGTTCGCAGCGAAGGCGCTCCAGCACCCAAAGATAAACGTCTGGCGCAGGCTTTTTCGCAGCCACGATGTCGCCGGCGCCGACGACAGAAAACCAGGCCGGCGCATCCGGCGCGAAACTCGCCCTCAGCAGCGCAGCGACATTTGCGGGATCGGAAGTCGTCGCGATCGCAAGCTTTACGCCCGCGGCGCGCGTCTCCCGCAGCAGCCGCGCCACGCCGGGCCGCGGTTTCAGCATGCCTTGTGCGACAAGCGCGCCATAGCGCCGCGTTTTTTCCGCATGCAGTTCGCCGAGCCGCGCCAGCGCCATGTCGCCGCCCGCAGGCGCGAAGCGCTCGACGTAATGACGGATGCGCTCCTTGCCGCCGGTCACCTGCAACAGCTCGCGATAGAGATCCGGCTGCCAGACCCAATCCAGTCCGAGAGCCCGGAAGCTCTCGTTGAAGGAATAGCGGTGCAGTTCCTCCGTCTCGGCCAAAGTGCCATCGACGTCGAAGATCAGAGCCTCAAGAGTCATCACGCCCCGGCACCCTTGGCCGCCGCGCGGATCGCAGCGATATTTGACGCATATTTCGTCGCGCCTCCGGCGAAGACGGCGGAGCCCGCAACAAGCGTATCGGCGCCCGCCGCCACGACCGCGCCTGCGGTCTTCGGAGAAATGCCGCCATCGACTTCAATGCGAATGGGACGCGCGCCGATCAGTTTCTTTACGCGCGCGACCTTTTCCACGACCGCGGGCAGGAAGGCCTGCCCGCCGAACCCCGGATTGACCGACATAACGAGCACGAGATCGACAAGATCGAGCACATATTCGATGCTTTCTGCCGGCGTCGCCGGATTGAGAACGACGCCCGCCTGTTTTCCGAGCCCACGGATCACTTGCAGGGAGCGATGCAGATGCGGACCTGCCTCGACATGCACCGAGATGAGATCCGCGCCAGCCTCCGCGAAGGCTTCAAGATAGGGATCACAAGGCGCAATCATCAGATGCACGTCGAAAAATGCCTTCGTGCGCGGCCGCAAAGCCTTCACCACGACGGGGCCAATGGTGATATTGGGCACGAAATGCCCGTCCATCACGTCGATATGGACCCAGTCTGCCCCGGCTGAGAGGACAGCATCGACTTCCGCGCCGAGCATGGCGAAATCGGCGGAGAGGATGGACGGCGCGATAATGATCGGCATCAGCGGGCGGTCTCCGGCCTCGAAGCGCCCGTGAACACCCGGCTCGCAAGCACATCCTCGGCCTCGATCGTCGAAAGATCCGCCAGCGAAACAGCCGCGCCACCGGCAAAGTGCCGGTTGGCGTGACGCAGCCGCATGCGATCCAGCGCATTGCGGATTGAACGCGCATTGGCGAAGTGCGGCTGCTGACGGCGCGCCGCGATGTAATCGCGAAATGCAGCCGCGCCACCGGGGCTGAAATGATAGTTTTGCGTTTGCATCATGGTTTCGGTGATCGCCATTAACTCCTGATCGCTATAATCGGGGAAATCGATGTGATGCGCAATCCGCGAGCGAAAACCCGGATTGGAACGGAAGAAGCGATCCATCCGGTCGGTGTAGCCCGCCAGAATCACCACAAGGTCGTCGCGCTGATTTTCCATGACCTGAAGCAGGATCTCCACGGCCTCCTGGCCGTAATCGCGCTCGTTTTCCGGCCGGTAAAGATAATAGGCTTCGTCGATGAAAAGGACGCCGCCCATCGCCTTCTTCAGCACTTCCTTCGTCTTCGGCGCCGTGTGACCGATATACTGGCCAACAAGATCATCGCGCGTCACCGAGACGAGATGCCCTTTGCGCAGATAGCCGAGGGCATGCAGGATTTCGGCCATGCGCTGCGCGACCGTGGTCTTGCCCGTTCCCGGATTGCCGGTAAAGCTCATATGCAGCGTCGGCGTCCCGGAGGTCAGGCCCACGCGCCGACGGACACGATCGACGAGCAGCAGCGCCGCGATCTGGCGGATGCGCAGCTTGACCGGCGTCAGCCCGATGAGTTCAGCATCGAGACGATCGAGAACCTCACCCACACGCGTATCCGCGAGCTCGCGGCGCAAGTCGATGCTTTCGGCAAGTTCCGCGGCAGCGGGGTCAGTTTCGGTTTCGGTCGATGGCATCGTTCAATCTGACCACAGTTTTGGGACGCAGCCCTTCTCCCGCAAGCGAGAGAAGGAGCGGGCGGGATCCTTCCTCTACGCCCTGTAGCGGTCTCCTTCCGGCCGATCCGCCGCATAAGGCTCGATCGTATAGCGAACGCTACGCCCCGACGTCTGCTGGCGGATCATCCGGAACCCCGGCTCGTTTTCCGGCCGCGAGGCGATGAAGGAAATCCTCACCGCCTCCCATCCATGCGTTGAATCGAAGCCGGATATACGGATGTAGCAACGCCCGCCATAGGCCTTTCGGCAGGCATCGAATTCCAGCATTACGGCCGCAGCATCCTTGATGTCGAACATCGGCATGCCCCACATCTCCCAATAGGTGTTGCGGGGATGCGGATCATCCGTGAATTCGATGTTAACCGCCCAGCCCTGATCGATACAATATTGCACCTGGGTCCTAATATCGCCGTCGTTGAGATCGGGTAGGAACGAGAAACAGCCTTGCGTGATACGCATCACTTTTCTCCTATTCGGCGGCGGTTGTGGTTGGCACAAAATCAGGCGTATCGGTCGAAGCATAATCGAAGGTGACTTCGCCCCAGGTATCGAGCGCCTGCTTCAGCGGCAGACATTGCCGCGCAGCCTTTTCGAGAATTTCGGGACCTTCGCGCACGATGTCGCGCCCGGCATTGCGGGCGAAAACCATCGCTTCAAGCGCGACGCGATTGGCGGTTGCACCGGCGGCGATGCCCATCGGATGGCCGATTGTGCCGCCGCCGAATTGCAGCACGACATCTTCGCCAAGAAGATCGAGAAGCTGGTGCATTTGTCCGGCGTGAATGCCGCCGGAGGCGACCGGCATCAGTCTGTTGAGCGAAGCCCAATCCTGCTCGAAGAACAGGCCGTGCTCCAGACACAGTGCATTGTGATCTTGCCGGCAGATATCGTAATAGCCACGCGTCGTATTCGGATCGCCTTCGAGCTTGCCGACGACTGTTCCGGCATGGATGTGATCGACACCCGCGAGCCGCATCCATTTTGCGATCACGCGGAAAGACACGCCATGAGTCTTCTGCCGTGTATAGGTCGAGTGGCCGGCGCGATGCAGATGCAGGATCATGTCATTGCGGCGCGCCCATTTCGCCATGGACTGGATCGCCGTGTATCCGACGACGAGATCGATCATCACAATGCAGGAGCCGAGCTCTTTGGCGAAATCCGCGCGCTCATACATGTCTTCCATCGTCGCGGCGGTTACGTTGAGATAGGTTCCCTTCACCTCGCCGGTCGCGGCCTCCGCCTTGTTGACAGCCTCCATGCAATAAAGAAACCTGTCGCGCCAGTGCATGAACGGTTGCGAATTGATGTTCTCGTCGTCCTTAGTGAAATCGAGGCCGCCCTTCAGCGCCTCATACACCACGCGGCCGTAATTGCGGCCGGACAGGCCGAGCTTCGGTTTCACCGTCGCGCCGAGCAGCGGGCGGCCGAATTTGTCGAGCCGTTCACGCTCGACGACGATGCCGGTCGCCGGCCCCTGAAAGGTTTTCACATAGGCGACAGGAAGCCGCATATCCTCGAGCCGCAGGGCTTTCAGCGGCTTGAAGCCAAAGACATTGCCGATGATCGAAGCGGCGAGATTGGCGATCGAGCCCGGCTCGAAAAGATCGAGATCGTAAGCGATGTAGGCGAAATAAGAGCCAGGCGCATTCGGCACCTCATCGATGCGATAGCATTTGGCGCGATATTTTTCGCATGCCGTCAACCTGTCGGTCCAGACCACGGTCCAGGTCGCCGTGGAGGATTCGCCCGCAACTGCGGCTGATGCCTCGACTGGATCCACACCATCCTGCGGCGTCACCCGGAAGACGGCGATGAGATCGGTATCCTTCGGCCGATAATCCGGCTCCCAGTAACCCATGTCCCGATATTTCAATACGCCCGCCGAATAGCGGCCGCGTTTTTCAGCCGGCGGCGGCTTTTGAATGTTCATCGGGTCGGCTCCTTCATTCCGCGGCGTTGCTGGGGCGCGGATCTGACGCGCCTGATTCCAGGAACTGCACCATTGCCGGGATGGGCAGCGCCTTGATTCCCCCGCCTGTCCGGCCACGCTGAACATTTTGCGCGGATCGAAGTCTGTGCCTTACAGCGCTATTTTTATTATCGTGCAGAGTCTCCTCAATTGGTGCGCCGAAAGTTTGGCGGCGATCCTTATTGAAGCTTCGCCGCTTGAAGACGCGCCTGCGCTTCCGCAACAACTGCTTCGGCTGTGATGCCGAACGTCTGATAAAGCTCGCTTGCGGGTGCGCTCGCGCCGAAGGATTTCATACCGATGAATCCATCCTGCGGTCGCAGCAGGCTTTCGAAGCCCTGACGAAGGCCAGCCTCGATTGCGATGCGCGGCGTCTCGCCCAACACGCTTTCGCGATAAGCAGCAGGCTGCTCAGCGAAAAGCTCGAAACAGGGAACAGACACGACCGCAGCCTTTATACCCTGCGAAGCAAGCCGCTCCGCCGCATCGATCGCAAGGCTCACTTCGGAGCCCGTCGCAAGCAGCGTCACATCGCGCGCGCCGTTTGTCTCGCGCAAAACATAAGCGCCCTTCGCTGACAGATTCTCTTTCCTGTGCTCGCACCGCACGACAGGCAGATTCTGGCGTGACAGACAAAGCGCCGAAGGTGCGCTTTGCGCAAGTGCAAGCTCCCAGGCTTCCGCTGTTTCCACGGAATCCGCCGGGCGAAACACATAAAACCCAGGAATGATGCGCAAAGCGGCCAGATGCTCGACCGGTTGATGCGTCGGCCCATCTTCACCAAGCCCGATCGAATCATGGGTGAAGACGTGAATCACCCGCTGCTGCATGAGTGCGCCGAGGCGGATCGCCGGACGCGCATAGTCCGAGAAGACGAGAAAGGTTCCGCTGTAAGGCACAAACCCGCCATGCAGAGCCATGCCGTTGAGCGCCGCCGCCATGCCGAATTCGCGGACACCGAAATGGATGTAGCGGCCAGAAAAATCGTCCCGTGTCACCGGCCTCAAGTCTGCTGTCTTGGTGAGATTGGAATGGGTAAGATCGGCCGAACCGCCGACGAGATTGGGCTGCGCCTTCGCCAGAACCTCGATGATCTTCTGCGAAGATGCGCGCGTTGCCTGCGCCGCGCCGCCAGCGCTCGCCGCTTGCTTGAAAGCCGTTATGGCCTCGCCGACCGCCGGCGCAATATCGCCGCTGAGATCAGCCTTGAAGCGGGCAACCTTTTCCGGCGGCAATCCCGCCACGCGCTGTTTCCATGCGTCATGCGCGGCAGCGGCTCTGGTTCCGACAGAGCGCCAGGCAACAGCAATCGGCTCTGGAATCTCGAAGGGCGGTGATGTCCAGCCAAGCTTTTCGCGGGCGCTTTCAATTTCCTTCGCGCCAAGCGGCGCGCCATGCACGCCTGCGGTGCCCCCCTTGGTCGGTGCGCCATAGCCGATCACCGTCTTGCAGGCGATCATCGTCGGGCGGTCCGATGTCTGCGCCTCGCTGAGCGCCGCGCTGATGGCCTCGGCATCATGCCCGTCCACGCGCGTGACATTCCATCCCGCCGCCTTGAAGCGCGCCGCCTGATCGACGGAGTCAGCCAGCGAAAGAGCACCGTCGATCGTGATGCCATTGTCGTCCCAAAGCACGACGAGCTTCGAAAGCCGCAGATGACCTGCTAGCGCAATCGCCTCATGCGAAATGCCTTCCATCAGACAGCCATCGCCTGCGATGACATAGGTGCGATGATCGACGAGATCCGCGCCGTGCCGCGCCGCCATCATGCGTTCGGCGATCGCCATGCCGACAGCCATCGCAAGGCCCTGGCCGAGAGGCCCCGTCGTCGTTTCGACGCCGGGCGTATGTCCATATTCCGGATGGCCCGGCGTCTTCGAGCCAAGCTGGCGAAACCTCTGCAACTCGTCGCGTGTCATCCCGGGATAGCCAAGCAGATGCAGCAGCGCATAGAGCAGCATCGAGCCGTGGCCGGCGGAGAGAACGAAGCGGTCACGATCGGGCCAAGCCGGATCGGCCGGATCGAACTTGAGAAAGCGTGAGAACAGCACGGTCGCGACATCGGCCATGCCCATGGGCATGCCCGGATGGCCGGAATTCGCCTTCTCGACCGCATCCATGGCGAGAGCGCGAATGGCATTGGCCATGTCCCGTTCGCTCACGTTCTGCCACGCTTTCGTCAGCACGTTCATCAGAAACTCCTTCAACCGGCTGATACGCGCGATGCGCTCAGGCGCGGCACAATCCGTCAAATGGCAATATGCGTGGACCCTGCGGCGGTCCGGACACATAATTAAAACAGTCGTCTCATTCCGTTCATCCGCATGTCCCTGCCGAAGG
>SCSF01000096.1 GCA_004298435.1 Beijerinckiaceae bacterium | reverse complement strand
TGATAGCGGGATCTTTGGCCAATGACAGGTTCCTTCAGGCCGCCGCCAGACTTTCGAACATGCCGCGTCCATCGGTGCCGCCGACCAGCGGATCGATCAGATTTTCGGGATGCGGCATAAGGCCAAGCACGTTGAACTTCTCCGAATAGATCCCGGCGATGTCATTGACCGACCCATTCGGGTTGGCCGCGCCGCCGATCACGCCATGCGGGTCGCAATAGCGGAAGGCGATGCGCCCCTCGCCTTCAAGCCTGGCAAGCGCTTCGGCGTCCGCCTCGTAATTGCCTTCGCCATGCGCGATCGCAACCTTGATGATCTGGCGCGGATGGTACTGGCCCGTGAACGGCGTATCCACGCGCTCAACCCGCAAATGCTGCATGCGGCAAACGAAGCGAAGGTCGCGGTTGCGCACAAGCACGCCCGGCAAAAGCCCGCTCTCGCAAAGGATCTGGAAGCCATTGCAGATGCCAAGCACAAGGCCTCCACGCGCCGCATGAGCGCGCACGGCGTCCATGATGGGAGCGCGACCGGCAATCGCGCCACAGCGCAGATAATCCCCATAGGAGAAGCCGCCGGGCAGTACCACGAGATCGGTGCCTTGCGGCAGATCGTGATCGGCATGCCAGACGAAAGCAGGCTTCACGCCCGTCGCATGCGTCAGCGCGCGCGCGGCGTCGCCTTGACGGTTTGAGCCCGGAAAAACGATGATGGCAGTGCGCAAATCTACGTCCTCTCCATTTCGTCATGCGCGGACTTGATCCGCGCATCCAGGCATCACCAGAGATTGCCTGACCAACGCGTGAGCCTGCCTCGCAAGGTCTAAAGCATCCTGCCCATCAATACCTTCGCCATTCAGCGTTACTGGATGCGCGGATCAAGTCCGCGCATGACGGCCGGCTCCGCCGTCCACCTTCTCCCGCAAGCGGGAGAAGGGAGCTTCCCTTTCAATCCAGAACTTCGATCCGATAATTCTCGATGACCAGATTGGCGAGCAGCTTCTCACAAGCCTGTTTCAGCAGCGCGTCGGCCTTCGCACGATCTGCGATCCCGAGTTCGAGCTCAAAAACCTTGCCCTGGCGCACGCTGTCGACACCAAAGATATCGAGGCTCTTCAAAGCACCTTCAATGGCTTTGCCTTGCGGATCGAGGATGCCCGGCTTCAAAGTGACAATGACGCGCGCTTTCACGAGGCCTGCCTATGATGAATGATCGATGTTGCCGCCAGCGTTAACGGCAACGCTCGCCCCTTGCAATCCGCATAATGGCGCGCCAATCCGGTCCCGCTTGCGATAAAAGCAAAACCCGCTCTTTCGAGCGGGTTCCAATGCTGTCATGCCGAGCGCATCTATTGCTGGACGAGCTTCGGCCCGGATGCGCGCGGCACCTCGTTTTCCTGCAAAATGCCGAGACGGCGCGCCACCTCCGTATAAGCTTCCACAAGCCCGCCCATGTCCCGGCGGAAACGGTCCTTGTCGAGCTTGTCGTTGGACTTCATGTCCCAAAGCCGGCAGGAGTCCGGGGAAATCTCGTCGGCAACGACGATCCGCATCATGTCGCCTTCCCAAAGGCGGCCGCATTCCATCTTGAAATCCACCAGACGGATGCCGACGCCGAGGAACAGGCCTGTCAGGAAATCATTGACGCGAATGGCGAGCGCCATGATGTCGTCGATCTCCTGCGGGCTCGCCCAGCCGAAGGCGGTGATGTGCTCCTCGGAGACCATCGGATCGTTCAACTGATCGTTCTTGTAATAGAACTCGATGATCGAACGCGGAAGTTGCGTGCCTTCCTCAAGCCCCAGGCGGGTCGAGAGCGAGCCCGCCGCGACATTGCGGACGACGACTTCGAGCGGCACGATCTCCACCTCGCGGATCAACTGCTCACGCATGTTGAGCCGGCGGATGAAATGAGTCGGTACGCCGATGTCGTTCAGGTTCTGGAAGATGAATTCGGAAATGCGGTTGTTGAGCACGCCCTTTCCGTCGATCACTTCATGCTTCTTGGCGTTGAACGCCGTGGCATCGTCCTTGAAATGTTGAATAAGCGTGCCCGGTTCAGGGCCCTCATAGAGGACCTTGGCCTTGCCTTCGTATATGCGCCGGCGGCGGTTCATGGGGATTAACCGTGGCTTGAGATGATCCATGGATGGCCCTGGCTCCTGTAAGAGTGTCCCAGGCCCTGGCTTTCGATTGAATTCGCAAGGCTTGGGCAGGCGAACATTCCGCGTTGCGGCGCCGCGGGTCCAGAAAGGGTCCTAGCTTTTTCCGGGCGAGGATACAAGCCGATTACGCACCCTATCCAAAATCGGCAGTCGCAACAACGCAAGCGGAGCATTTCACTTCTGCTAATATTTACAAAGCGTTACCATCACTACAGAGGGACTGCTCCACAGCCACCGCCCCTGCTTCGCTGATGCCTGCCATGCGCCTACCGCAGCAGTCCGAAGCGGCCTCCGGCAAAGTCTCGTTGACCGTTATATAATCAGTCCCTGTATCGGCCGGCAGGTTCAACTCTCGCAAATTGTCCCTGCGACATATGGGCAGAATGCGTAATCCGCACTACATTATCGGCAGGCTGCCGACATGGCTGGTCGCCTTGCCATGTTCATATCCACGGCATTGATTCGAAAGTGGAAAGGCTGCCGTCGAGGATACGCCCCATGACCACATTCGACGAACGCGAGAAAGCCTTCGAGGCTCAACTCGTACATGACGAAGATCTCAAGTTCAGAACCACGGTCCGCCGCAATAAACACATTGGCCTGTGGGCTGCCCAGAAGCTTGGGCACGCCGGCGACGCAGCCGCAAGCTATGCCGCAGAGCTTGTTGCACTCGAACTCGGAAGTGCCGGCGGCGACGCTATTTTCGGCAAGGTGCGGGCGGACTTCGATGCCGCGCAAGTCGACATTTCGGATCAGCAGATCCGCCGCGAGATGCTTGAGTTTCTGGCAATCGCGACAAAAGAGATCATGCCGCAGTCGCAAGCGATCGATCCGTCGGGGGGACGGCGGCGGTTCAAAAAAATGAGCCTTCGGCGCTGACCGAAACTCAAACGCTTTCTTCATCTGGCGGCGGCATAGATGGATTATGCCGTCCATCCGCGCACGCTCGAAGAAATCCGAACCCAACGCCCTGGCCTTTGCGCCGGCGGCGGCCGATCTCGCCAAAGCCGCACAAGACTGGCTCGCGCATCTCGCCGGGGTGCGGCGCGCTTCCGCCCATACGCTCGATGCCTATCACCGCGATCTCACGCAATTCCTGCGGTTTCTCTGCGACCATGAAGGTGAGACGCCGAGTCTTGCCGGACTTACCCGCCTGACAACCGGCGATCTTCGCAGCTTTCTTGCCGCGCGGCGGCGGGAGGGCACAGGAAGCCGCTCACTTCTGCGCCAGCTTTCGGCCTTGCGCTCCTTCGCCCGCTATCTCGAACGCAATCACGCTCTGGCGATCAACGCATTCGCTGCGCTGCGCAGCCCAAAACAGGCCCGGGGGCTGCCGAAGGCGCTCCCCGAATCCGCCGCTCTGGCCGTAATCGATCCGAGCTTGCGTCCAGACGATGAGCGGCCGCAATGGGTGCTGGCGCGCGATGCTGCCGTACTCTCCCTGCTCTATGGCGCCGGCTTGCGGATTTCCGAAGCGCTCTCGATCAAGCGGCGCGACGCGCCGATTGGCGCGTGCGATCAAATCAGCATCATTGGCAAGGGCGGGAAGCAGAGATCCGTGCCTGTCATCGCGCCGGTGCGCCAGGCGATCGAAACCTACATCGGTCTCTGCCCCCATGTGCTTCCGGACGAGGGACCCCTGTTCCGCGGCGCGAAGGGCGGCGCTCTGTCCCCGCGCATCGTTCAGCTCACGGTCGAGCGCTTGCGCGGCGCATTCGGCCTGCCGGAAACGGCGACGCCGCATGCCCTGCGGCATTCCTTCGCCACGCATCTGCTCGGCCGCGGCGGCGATTTGCGCACGATTCAGGAATTGCTCGGTCATGCGTCGCTTTCGACGACGCAGATCTATACCGCCGTCGATACCGCGCGGCTTGCCGCGGCCTACGCCTCGGCGCATCCTCGCGCGCGGTGAGCGCACACGCCAAAATATTCGCGATCATCCGATAGAAGGAACGGGCCGGCGCCTCCGCTGTTGCCTTGCTGCCATGAGAAATTGCAGCGATGGGAGGAGCGATATGGCCGAACATTACGACGCCGCAGTGATCGGTGCTGGACAAGCCGGGCCGCCTCTCGCCAATCGGCTGGGGTTAGCCGGCAAGAAAGTCGCCATGATCGAGCGCGGCCGCTTTGGCGGCACCTGCGTCAACACCGGCTGCATGCCCAGCAAGACCATGGTGGCGAGCGCCTATGTCGCGCATCTTGCCGCGCGGGCGGCTGATTACGGCGTAATGATCGGGGGCCGCATAACGACCGATATGGCGCGCGTGAAAGCGCGGAAAGACAAGGTCGTGAACAATGCCTCGCATAATGTCGAGGAATGGCTGAAGAACACGCCGAATTGCACCATATATCGCGGCAGCGCGCGTTTGACTTCGCCGCAAGGCATCGAAGTCGGGTCACAGTCTCTCTCGGCGGACCAGATCTTTCTCGACGTCGGCGCAAGCGCAATCGTCCCGAAAATTCCGGGGTTGGAAAAAATCGATTTTCTGACCAATGACACCATTATGGACCTCGACGCGCTGCCGCGGCATCTCCTGATTCTGGGCGGCAGCGCCATCGGTCTCGAATTTGCGCAGATGTTTCGCCGTTTTGGCGCCGAGGTGACGATCATCGAAGCAGCGCCCCGCCTTTTCTCGCAGGAAGACGAAGATATTTCCGCCGCGATCAAGGAGATCGTCGAAGCGGAAGGCATCCGCGTCCATCTTGAGGCGAAATGCACTGGCGTAGCGAAGCGCGGCGAGACGATCGTCGCGCAACTGGAGACGAAAACAGGCCCAGGCGAGGTGTCAGGCAGTCACATGCTGCTGGCGGTCGGGCGCAAGCCGAACACGGATGGCCTCGGTCTCGAAGCGGCAGGCGTCGCACGCGACACGAAGGGCTACATCAAAGTCGACGATTTTTTGCGCACCAATGTGGCCTCGATTTATGCCCTGGGCGAATGTAATGGCCACGGGCCCTTCACGCATACGGCCTATAATGATTTTGAAATCATGGCCGCCAATCTCCTCGATGGAGAAACGCGCCGCATCAGCGATCGCATCGTCACCTACGGACTCTTCATCGATCCGCCACTTGGCCGCGTCGGCATGACGGAAGCCGAAGCGCGGGCTGCCGGCCATAAAATTCTGTCAGGCAAACGGCCTATGTCGCGCGTCGGGCGCGCAATCGAAAAAGGCGAGACGCAAGGCTTCATGAAAGTGCTCGTCGATGCCGGGACAGACAAAATTCTCGGCGCCGTCATTCTTGGAACTGGCGGCGACGAAGCCATTCATTGCGTCACCGCGATGATGTACGCAAACCAGCCCTATAGTGTGCTCAAGCGCGCTGTACAGATTCATCCGACCGTTTCAGAACTGATACCGACCGTGCTCGGGGATCTTAAGCCGCTTTGACGACTCCGTTTTGTTATTCTGGCAGTTTCGGCTCGTTCTCCGGGGTCATCCGGTCGTAGATCGCCAGGCCGATTATGAGAATTGGCACAGAAAGAAATGCGCCGATCGGCCCCCATAACCATGTCCAGAAGGTGAGTCCGATGAGAATGACGAACGGATGCAGGGTGAGCCGCGTCCCGACGATCTTCGGCGTTATGACATTGCCTTCCACCGTCGTCATTCCGAGATAAAACAAAGGCGCCCAAACTGCATGACCCAAGGTTGGCAATGTGACGATGCCAACTGCAAGCAGCGTTGCGATGACAAACGCCGGGCCGATATAGGGAATATAATTGCAGGCGAAAGCAAGCACGCCGAAGAAAGCCGGATTCGGAATGCCAACGATCCAGCTCAAGATGAATGTCAACACGCCGATAATGAGGTTGATAACCGTGACGGTCGCGAAATAACGCGAAAGATTTTCTTCGACATCGCTGATGATCCTGAGCGTCTGCAAACGACGCTCGCGCTCCGCGAAAAACATTACGAGATGCCGCCGCAGATCTTCGCGCCCCAGCAGGTAGAAGAACAGGGTCGCGAAAAAGATGAGAAGCTCGGCGAGAGTTGGCGTAAGAAACGCCGCCGTCATCTGAAGAATTGGCGCGACATCGAGCGACATGCCGGCGCTTTTCGCGCCGAGCGCCTTCTGCAACTCGTGAATAGCATTAAGTCCACCCTCGAAAACCTGTAGCTTGCTTTGCAGGGTGTTGGAGAATTCTGCCGCGTGCTTGACCCAATCGATGATCGAAGTCGAGAGCAGGACAGCGGCTATTTGCAGCCCGATAAACATCAGCAGCACGACCATCGCGGCAAACAGCCATTCCGGAATGCGATGCTCTGACAGGCGCTTTTCGAGTGGCCCCAGAACCCCGCCCACGATGATCGCCGCGGTGACCGGCACGAACACGGTCGAGGCGAAATACAGCAATGCGCAAAACGCAATCAGGAATGTGCCGATGATCGCAATCTGCGTTGCGTGCCAGAGGGCGCTTTCCGCCTCGCGCACCGGAACGGGCGCCGGGGGTTCGGCGTCATGGGCTTGTGTTGGTAGCCGGCGGTCCAAAGGTCTGTCTCTTGCGCCGAAAGGGGCAAATCGCATCGCTTGAAATAGTCGTCACCGGGAATGCGTGGACGAAGCAACAGGTTCCGCTTTCCGCTCAACAGACCGCGCGACAATAACCCCGCACACAACCGGACGCGGGAAGCCGCGCCCGGTCCTTGATGGTCCTCCCCGGCCGGAACAGGTTTATCGCACAACTTTCCGGTACAAATGCCATGTCGCATGCCCAAGCACCGGCATGACGATGATCAGCCCGACGAGAGCTGGGATCGTCCCCAGCACCAGGCTGCCTGCGATAATCATGGCCCACGCGAGCATAGGAACAGGATTGCGAACCACCGCGCGAACAGACGTTCTGATCGCAGTCATCACGCGCACGCGCCGATCGAGAAGCAAGGGAAAGGATATGACGCTGATTGCGAACGCGACGGCCGCGAAGATGAATCCGACCCCCACTCCCACGCCTATAAGAGTCCAGCCCGCTCGGGACGTGAAGACGTCGTGAATGAAGGTTACCGACGATGGCGGCATTACACGACCGAAAATCGCAAGATAGATAACCGCCGCAGCCGCAAGCCAAAGCAGAAATAGAACCGTCAGTAGCACACCGAGCTTGATAATAGCAGCAAAGGACGGCGAACCGAATATGCCGAAAGCATCAGACCAGGAGACCGGTTTTCCCTGCTCCCGGCGCCGGCTCATTTCATAGAGACCCGCCGCAGCGAAAGGCCCCACGAGCGCGAAGCCGGCAATTAGCGGAAACAGAAGCGGCAGCAACCGGAAGCTGAGCGTGACATCCGCAAGAACCAGCCCGATCAACGGAAACAGAAGGCAGATGAACATCACATCCGTGCGATAGGCCGCAAAATCACGCGAGCCGCTCCGTAGAATGTCTGCGATATCCGAAAGAGCAATCTTTCTCACCTCGAGCTCAGACGCACGCACGTCTACTTCGGGGTGCAGAAACACATGGCTGCCGGAATTCAACGCATGCGCCGTGACCCTGATTTGCCCAGCGCTCCATTCGACAGGATTTCGGATTGTCATTTTCGGTTCCTCCCGAACTCAAGTTCGAGAAGTCGCGCGCGCCGAAACCTGACCTGCCTTCGTCAGTCACGAGCGAACCGCGACGTCACGAATTTCATTTCAGGCGATTTATTCTATGCCGCTTGTCCGCGGATGTCATGCAATCTTCGCGTCGATTAGGAATCAGCGACAGGCATCAGCTACAGCTTGACGCCTCACCTTTTGCCCGGTGCTTTTGCTGCTTCGTTCACGCAACGATGCAGATCACCCAAATCCCGGTGAAACTGCTCCAGCGCGAAGCCGAGCGCAAAAACCCGCTCGACGTCATGGGCGGAAAGGTTGCGCGTCGATCCTTCCGCCCGCAATGCTGCAAATTCTTTTTCATAGGAGCGGCAGGCAGCATCGAAGGCGCTGAGTTCCGGCGCCGGGCAATGCGCCAGAAGCGCCGCAGCGCTCTGGCGGAGATCGTTGCTCGTGATCAGGGAAAGCTCCTGAAGCACCGGGTTGAGCCGCCGGTGAAACTGCTCCGGCAAAGAAGCCCCTGCGGCGCGGCCGAGAATCACGAGATCATGCCTGAGACGCAACAGCGTCCGCGACAGCGATCCCTGATCCAGTTGCTCGATAAAAGAGGTCAGGCGCTCGCGCCTGACTTCATCAGCGATGCCCTGAAATCCGACAATGGCAGTGCCGAGATCATCCTGAAGCCGATGCAGCGCCTCGATGTCGAGCGCATGCGTAAAGCCTCCCATGAGCGCCGGCAGCACCTTGGCAAAATTTTCGAGGATTTCCGCTGCCGCCTCAAGCGCCCGCCGCGCGGCTCTCTCCGGCAGAATAAGCAGCGCTATGATGATGGCGCTGAGGCCGCCGAGCATCACCTCGACGACCCGATAACCTGCCGATTCCAGCGGCCCCTGATGGAATTCATTGGCAAGAAAGAGAACGATGACCGCTGTGAAGGGAGCAACTCGGAACTTTGGATTGAGGGCCGACAACAGCGCCAGCGGCGCGACGCTCACGACGAATGCAATCAGGAGCGAGGGTATGGTTGAATGCGGCATCAGAAGCGCGATGGCGCCGGCATAGATCGCGCCGCCAAGCGTACCGACGACGTATTCGGTGGTGGCCTTCAGCGACCCGCCGATACTCGCTTGCGTGACAACGATGGCCGTCATTACAGCCCAAAGGCCATGCAAGGGAAAATCGAAGAACTGCGCCAGCCCGAATGCCAGAAGCCCAGAGAGAGTGAGCCGCAAGCAGTAGCGCAATTGCGATTTGTACTCGCTAAATTCGGAAACTGCGAGACTCCAGAAACGAGCAAGCGTCATGCTGATGTCCGCCGGAACCGGTGAGTTGAGGCAATCGCAATCGGCATAAAGCACAAAATGGCGAGAGTGAAAATTTTCACCCGATCAGCGAATATAGCGTCGGTTCAATAGCCGACATATTGATGCACGGCGGTCTCGACCTGCTTCTTCTGATCGGGTGTCAGCTTGTTCAATACCGTATCGAGCCAGGGGTCTTTCTCACCGGCGGCCCTGGCGAGAATATGCCATTTCATGGCCTGGACCAGATCGCTCTTTATGCCACGCCCAACGACGAGCAAGCGCGCGATCCGGTCTTGCGCCACAGGATTATTGGCGGCGGCTGCCTTCAGGAAAAGTCGGGCCGCTGCCGTCTCGTCTTTCGCAACGCCGATGCCATTGAACAGCATGATGGCATATTCGACCTCGCCGGGGATGTTGTTTTCCCTGGCCGCACGGCTCATCCACAAGGCAGCGATCTTGTCATCCCGGACGACGCCACGGCCTTTGCGATAAAGGAGCCCAAGCGCATAATCGGCATCAGGCAGGCCGAACTCCGCCGCCTTGCCGAAATAATCGGCGGCCTTTTTGAAATCCGGCGTGCCGCCCGTCTTCTTTTGCAACTCCAGAATGCCGAGATTATAGAGCGCGCCGGCATTGTTCTTGGCCGCCGCTTTTCGGAAAAGGGCCTTCGCGCCGGCAGGATCCTTCGGCACGCCTTTTCCCCGCAGTTTGGCGAGGCCAAGTTTGAACATTCCCGACGCATCGCCTTCCGCCGCCGCAGCCGCATACCATTTGGCAGCTTCGGCATCGTCCTGCTTGACCCCAAACCCCTGTTCGTAGATCTCGCCGATGAGCGTCATCGCCACGCCATCATGTTTGTTTGCGGCGACCCGCTTCATCGCCTCCGTCAACGCCGTCTTGTAGTAGCCGCGCTGATAGGCTCCGTAGGCGAGATCCACGTTTTTCTGATCCGTGGGGCTGGCGTTGGTCGCCGCCTGCCCTTCCGGCGATTCGGGCGTCGGCAATTGAGGCCCCGGTGGAATCCTTTTCGGTGCGAGGCCGGGTTGTTGCGGCGCCACAGGCATCACAGGCATGATGGGCGTCAATGGCGGGAAAGGCGCCGCGGAAGGCAGTTTCGGTGTCTGGGCCAGACAGGTGGACGCAGCGAAAGCGAGCCCGCAGGCCAGCACCGAAGCACGGCAAACGATCCCGTTCCGGGAAAAACCTTTCATCGAGCCGGCTCATGCGCGCTGGCGAGCGCCAGCATCGCCGCCTGTACGGCAGCCGCCGCGCCGTGCGGATGCTCCCAGACCGCATCATCAAGCGCAATGAAATCGGCGCCTGCGGCGGCAAGGGGTGCGACATCGGCAAGCGTCTGCGCATAGGCGACGCAAGGCAGAGTGAAAATCTCCGCCCACCAGGCGATCCGCTCAATGATGGCAGCGGAGTCTTCTTCAGCATCCAGGTCGCCAAACATGACGTAATCGGCGCCGGATTCTCCCGCCAGCATGGCGTCGTGACGGCTCGACAATCCGCCCACGCCAACGATTCTGTCAGGTTTCATTGCAGCAACAGCCGCTTCCAGCCCCATACCTCCCTCGCCGACATGCACGCCATCGGCGTCGCAGCGGGCGGCAAGCTGCGGATCTTCAATGAGCAGGGCCGTGTCGTGTTTGCGTGCCAGCGCGGCAAATCTGGCGACCAGTTTTTTGCTGTCGCTCCCCGCCTGCATTTGCATCCGCAATAACACGCAGGCGATGTCTCCTGCCGCGAGTGCGGCTTCGAAAGCGGCATCGAAGGCCGCCGCTTCAGCAAGCTTCGGTGTAATCAGATAAAGTCGTGGCGCGGCCTCGGCCATAGGGAACTGCTACGGGTAGGAAGATTGAGAGGATATTTAACCTGCCCAAGCTTTGGGGCAAAAGCGCGGTTATTTTCAAAGCGTAGCACGCCGGTCCAATCCCGCAGCCATGCCTGATTCTTTCACCGCATGATCTTGTCCGAAAAGTCTCCAACTTTTCGGGATCATGCCTGATTCTTTCACCGCATGATCTTGTCCGAAAAGTCTCCAACTTTTCGGGATCATGCTCAGGCCGCGGCCTCCAGCGGCTCCGACCATTCGCCGAGGGCGGCGAGGCTATTCATACGGGCGCGATGCGCAAAGGCGGCCTGCGCGGCCGGAATGTTTTCCGGCTTGCCTGCCCAGGCTTTCTGCGCAGCCTCCTGCAAGGCTCTGCCGTAGGAGAAAGTGACAGCCCAGGGCAGCGGACCAAGTTGATTGATGGCATCGAGGTGAGCCGTCGCTTCCACCTCGGATTGGCCGCCCGACAGGAATGCAATGCCCGGCACAGCGGACGGCACGCAATTTTTGAGCAGCCGAACCGTTGCCGCAGCCACTTCAGCCACCTGCGCCTGTTGCGGCGCTTTTTTGCCGGGCACGACCATATTCGGCTTCAGGATCATCCCTTCAAGGAAGATCCGCTGATCGTAAAGTTCCGAGAAGACGCATTTCAATACGGCTTCCGTCACGTCGTAGCAGCGCGCCTGCGTGTGGCCGCCATCCATCAGCACCTCGGGCTCGACGATCGGAACGATATTCGCTTCCTGGCAAAGCGCTGCATAACGCGCGAGAGCGTGCGCGTTCGCCTTGATCGCGGCATGGGTCGGAATGCCCTCGCCAATGTCGATCACGGCGCGCCACTTCGCAAAGCGCGCGCCAAGCGCATAGTAATCCTTGAGCCGGTTTGCGAGACCGTCCAGCCCCTCGGTGATCGTCTCGCCGGGAAAGCCAGGCATTGGTTTCGCGCCGAGATCGACCTTTATCCCCGGCAACGAGCCGGCAGTTTCAATCAATTTAACGAGCGGCGTGCCATCCGCGCCAATCTGGCGGATTGTTTCATCATAGAGGATGACGCCGGATATGTGCTGATCCATCGCCGGACGTGTGCGGAACATGAACTCGCGATAATCGCGCCGTGTCTCAACAGTCGATGGGATGCCGATCGCGTCGAAGCGCTTCTTGATCGTCCCACTGCTTTCATCGGCTGCCAACAGGCCCTTGCCTTTGGCCACCATTGCACGCGCAACACGTTCGAGCTGATCTTTGTTCACGCACCGCTCCTGCCGACATAAATTTTCGAACCCGGCCGCCGATCCCTCGGACGGCGCCGATCATATTTGACGAAATCTGTCGCGCAAGGCCTCGACGCCCGGGAGGCGCTTGCCCTCAAGCCATTCCAGAAAAGCGCCGCCTGCGGTCGAGATATAGGTGAATTCCTTCGCCGCATCGGCCTTGTTCAAGGCCGCGATCGTGTCGCCGCCGCCGGCGATCGACTCGAGCTGGCCGGATTTGGTCAATCGCACAGCCGCTTTCGCAACGGCGACCGTTCCCGCATCGAAAGGCGGGATTTCAAACGCGCCGAAAGGCCCGTTCCAGACGAGTGTCCGGGTCGACTCAAGCAGCGCCTCGATCCTCGTGACCGATTTGGGACCAATATCGAGGATCAAATCTTCATCCGCAACGTCGTCGATCGTGACGATGCGTGTCGGCGCATGCGCCTCCAGTGCAGGCGCAACCACAACATCGACTGGCAGAACGACTTGGCAGTTTGCGCCGGCCGCATCGGCCATGATCTTGCGGGCTGTTTCGGCAAATTCCATCTCGCAGAGCGATTTGCCGATTGGCTTGCCCATCGCGGCCAGAAACGTATTGGCCATGCCGCCGCCGATGACGAGCCGATCGACCCGGCGCATGAGATTGCCGAGCAATTCCAGTTTCGTCGAAACCTTGGCGCCACCAACGACCGCCATGACGGGACGCACGGGACTCGTCAGAAGATTGGTCAGAATCTCAAGTTCGACCTGCATCGAGCGGCCGGCGAAGGACGGCATTTTATGCGCGATGCCTTCGGTTGAGGCATGCGCCCGATGCGCCGTCGAAAACGAATCGTCCACATAGACGTCGCCCAACTTTGCCAGAGCGTCCACGAATGCAGGATCATTCGTCTCCTCGCCCTTATGAAAGCGGGTATTTTCGAGGAGAAGATAATCGCCGTTCTCCATTGCGGCGACGGCGGCTTCGGCGGCTTCACCGATACAATCGTTCGCAAAAACGACTTTTCTGCCGAGACGTTTCTCGAGTTCAACGGCAACCGGCTTCAGTGAATATTTTTCATCCCGGCCATTTTTCGGCCGCCCGAGGTGCGACAGGATAATGACCTTCGCGCCCTTCGCTCCGATTTCGCGCAGATTCGGCAGGATCCGGTCCATTCGTGTCGCATCGCCGACCTTGCCGTTTTCCATCGGCACATTGACGTCAACGCGCACGAGAACTCTTTTTCCAGCGAGATGAACATCGTCAAGTGTGGGAAACGGAGCCAAGGGCGCAGACCTCGTCATACCAGCTTCCCCATTGCGACGGCGGTATCGGCCATCCGGTTGGAGAACCCCCACTCATTGTCGTACCAGGAGACGATACGGACGAAAGTGCCTTCCATCACCCGCGTCTGGTCCATATGGACAATCGACGAATGCGGATCATGGTTGAAATCGGTCGAGACGTTCTTCTCTTCGGTGAACGTCAAAATGTCCTTGAGCTGTTGCTCCGCGGCCCGTTTCACGATGGCGCCGATTTCATCTGACGATGTGTGCCGTTTGGCGATGAAATGAAAATCCACGACCGACACATTCGGCGTCGGCACACGGATGGCATAGCCTTCGAGTTTGCCCTGCAATTCCGGGAGGACAAGCCCAACAGCCTTCGCCGCGCCCGTAGATGTCGGAATCATCGACAGCGCCGCTGCGCGCGCACGATAAAGGTCCCTGTGCATCGTATCGAGCGTCGGCTGATCGCCCGTGTAGGAATGAATGGTCGTCATAAAGCCGCGCTCGATGCCGATCGAATCGTTAAGAATTTTGGCGAGAGGCGCGAGGCAATTGGTGGTGCAGGATGCGTTCGAGACCACAACATGATCGCGATTGAGCTTGTCGTGATTGACGCCGAAGACGACGGTGAGATCCGCATGCTCCGCGGGCGCCGACACAAGCACCCGCCTGGCGCCGGCCTTGAGATGCGCGGACGCCTTTTCCTTTGAGGTAAACAGGCCGGTGCATTCGAGAGCAATATCGACGCCCAGAGCCTTGTGCGGCAATTCGGCGGGATCGCGCAGCGCCGTCACCTTGATTGGGCCGGTGCCGACATCAATCGTGTCGCCATCCACCTTTACCTGCCCCGGAAAGCGGCCGTGGACGGAATCATATCGCAGGAGATGCGCATTAGTCTCGACAGGGCCAAGATCGTTAACCGCAACGACGCGAACATCGTTTCGTCCCGATTCCACGATCGCCCGCAAAATATTGCGCCCGATGCGTCCGAACCCGTTGATCGCGACATTCACCGTCATTCCGAATAGTTCCTTCCCCGCTGCGCACAGACGGCACCTGGAAATCCCGTGCCGCTGCGCCTTAATTGAAATCAATGCGCTCCATACCAGATCAGCCGGCATTATCCCATTTGCCTGCCCTGATCGAAAAACCTGCCCTTAATATCGCGCGAGGCCGAATGTCTCGCATGGGATCGATTCACGCGCAAGACGCGCCCTCTTGACCTTGCGCATCTTTGCAAGGCCAAATGTCGCGGTTCTTATCTGAAAATGACGCGACCAAACGTCAAGTGTGGCAAAGGAAAGAGAAGGCTCGGAGCGTGAAGATTGAACTACGCCGCCGCCGCGCCGAATCAAACATGCTGGCCGACACTGCCTGACAACCTTTGTTGCATTGCAGCATGACATCTCTCATGCGGCAACGGTGTTGCCCCTGCACGGCTTTCGCGCCCGTCTCAATCCGGCCCTGCAAATAGTTGTTGTTTCATTCGTTTTGCCGGTGTGGACCGGGCTTTGTTGAGTTGACGCAGAAACCGGGCAAGGGCCTAATGAGCCGAATCCGGATTTAGCGCTGCATGAACAATTACGCCCAACTCGAATCCGCCTTCAAAGGCCTTTTAGCTGCGCTCGATCATCTCGAAGCCGCCTGCGAGCGACGCCTGAAAACCGACGCCGAGCACGCCAATCTCGAGGAAGAGCACGCAGTTCTACAGGACGACCGCATGCGCCTCGCGCTTGAACTCGACGAGGTGCAGGCGAGAGCCAAGTCACTCGAACAGGCCAATGGAGAGGTCGCGCGCCGGCTCGCCAAGGCAAGTTCGACGATCAGGACGATACTGGCGCATGGATCGGCGCCAGAGCCGTGATAGCGATGAGGATCCATGAGCATTGAGGATGACGGCGGCATGACGCAGGTTTCTGTCATGATCGCCGGCCATACTTATCGCATGGCGTGCGCCAAGGGCGAGGAGTCCCATCTCCAGACCCTTGCACGCCAGATCGATGAGCGGATTGAGACGCTGCGCCGGAACTTTGGCGAAATCGGCGATCAGCGCCTGATCATCATGGCCGCGATCACATTTGCTGACGACCTGGCGGAGGCGCATCGCCGGATCGGCGATCTCGAAGCCAAGGTTGCCGATCTCAGGGCCGATTCGCAGGGCCAGACAAGCGCGCGCGACGAATGGGCGGATCGTCTCGCCAGATCGATCGGCGAAACCGCAACGAGGATCGAACGCGTGGCGCAAGATCTGAACAACAGCGCACGCTGAAGAAATGAGGCCCTCCGGCACCATTTTCACGATCGCGCCGGGCGCAGGATTCCTGAAAACCTTTGTCGCGGCGCTTCTTGAGGGCCGGATCATTCTGGGTTTTCCGGCCGCTCTCTTGCCGCTCGCGATGGCGGACGCAACGATCTATGTGCCGACGCGACGCGCCGCCCGCGCCCTCATCGATGAATTTGCAACAGCGCTTCCCGGCCCCGCCTGTCTCCTGCCGCGCATCCTGCCACTCGGCGCTCTCGATGCGACAGAAACCGCTCTGCTCTTCGAAGAGCCTGACCCGGAGGGTCCCCTTGCGGAAGATTTGCCGCAGGCAGCGGGCGAACTCTGGCGGCGCATGCACCTCGCACGGCTGGTTTTCGCATGGGCAGAGAAACTGCGCCATGCCATCGTATCCATCGATCGGGATGGAACAAAAATCACCGACACGCGCGAAGCCTGTCTCGTCGGCACATCGCCGCTCGATGCCTTCGCGCTTGCCGGAGATCTCGCCGATCTTATCGACGAAATGATTATTGAAGATGTCGATTTTTCGGCGCTGGATCCTCTGACGCTGCCGGAATTCGACGACTATTGGCGCGTCACGCTCAATTTCCTCGAGATTGCCTTTGCCTATTGGCCGCAAATTCTGGAGGAAAACCGGCTTGTGGATGCGGCCCGCCGGCGTGTTCTGCTCGTCGAAAAACAGATCGCGCGGATCGAGACCGGAAAGCTTGGCCCCGTCATTGCTATTGGTTCGACAGGCACCAATCGCGCCACGGCGCGGCTGCTGGCTGCCATCGCCCGCGCGCCGCAAGGTGCGGTCGTTCTTCCCGGGCTTGATCTTCATCTTGATGACGCCGCCTGGCGGCAGATCGGGGTTGCGGGTCACGATGTGCAAGAGCCTGGCTTCAGCCATCCGCAAGCCACGCTGCGCCGGCTTTTGAACATCCTCGGCATTTCGCGCGCAGATGTCATCGAACTCGGACAGTTGGATTCCGCGCGCGCCGCGCGCGGGCGATTGATGTCAGAAGCGTTGCGACCCGCCGCAACGACGGACCGCTGGCTTGCCTATCGCAGCGCCGCTGCCGATGAAATCGAAACGGCTCTGGCGGATGTCGCCTTCATCGAAGCTGCCGACGAACGCGAGGAAGCGCTCGCGCTCGCCATAGCCTTGCGCGAAATCCTCGAAGAGCCTGAAAAGACGGCCGCGCTGGTGACGCCGGATCGTGATCTGGCGCGCCGCGTCGGCGCGGAACTCACCCGCTTTGGTCTTGAAGTGGAGGATTCCGCCGGAGAACCTTTAAGCTCCAGTCCTTATGGCGTGCTTGCGCGGCTCGTCGCGCTTTGTGCCGAAAGCGGGTTTGCCGCGGAAGACATGACCGCGCTTCTCGCTCACCCGCTCGCACGCTTTGGCCTGGCGAGAGACAAGCTGGAAAGACTGGCACCTCTCCTCGAAATCGGTCTGCTGCGCCAGGAACAGCCCTTTACCGCCTTCCCCACGATAAAGGACGCTATCGCTGCGGCACGACGCCAATCCGCCGGGCGCTTTGCGCATCCGGCCCAAAAACGCATCCCGGATAAGGACTGGCGCAAGCTCGAAAGTCTTCTCGCCCGTCTGTGCGATGCACTGGCGCCGCTGCGTGCTCTATCCGGCGCGCATCATCTCGGCGCCTGGATCGATGCGCATCGTCTTGCCCTCGACAACGTCACGCAAGGCGATACGCAAAGCGCATTTGGCGAAGACTACGAGGCTATGCAGGCGCTCTTCGACGAGCTTTCCGCATGCGCCGGCGGGCAGGAAAAATCCGGGATCGTCTTCGATGCTGAAAGCTACCTTCTGTTTTTTGCCAGAACCGCCGGCGCGATTGCGCTGCGGCCCCGGCGGCGCACGCATCCGCGCCTGAAGATATTCGGCCTTCTCGAAGCCCGTCTCATGGACGCCGATCTCATGCTGCTCGGCGGCCTTGATGAGACGGTCTGGCCGCCCGAATCGCGCAGCGATGCTTTTCTGAACCGGCCTATGCGCGCCGCACTCGGCCTCAGCCCGCCGGAACGCAGGATCGGCCAGACTGCGCATGATTTTGTTGCAGCGATGGGCGCGCGGCGCGTGATCCTGAGCCGGGCGCAAAAACGCGACGGTGCGCCGACTGTCACGTCCCGCTTCGTGCAAAGACTGGCCGCCGTCGGCGGCAGCGCGTTCGAGGACTGCCGCAAGCGTGGGCAAGTCTATCTCGACCTTGCGCGTGCGCTCGATCGGCCACGCGTCGCGGCCGCCCCAAGCGCGCGTCCGATGCCGCGGCCCCCCGTTGCGTTGCGTCCAACGCGCCTTAGTGTGACGCGCATCGAGACTCTGCGCCGTGATCCTTACGCGATCTATGCCGAGTTCATCCTTGGTCTGGTCGAACTTCCTGCCTTCGCAGAACCGATAAACCGCCGCATCATGGGGACGTTGATCCATGAAGCGCTGGCCAGAATTTGCCAGAATTGCGCGAGCGGACAGTTGCCTGCAAGCGCCGGCCCCGAGCTTATGCAAATTTTGAGGAACGGCTTCGCGGATTATCTTTCCGACCCGGAATTTTCTGCTTTCACATGGCCGGGGATCGAAGCCGCAGCGAATTTCTACCTCGGCTTCGAAGCGCGCCGCCGCGACGAACTGACAGGCATAGACGTCGAAACTCCTGGCAAGCTTTCCATTCTGCTCGATGACGGCTCGACCTTCGTCCTGTCCGCCATCGCCGACCGAATCGAGCATCGCCGCGATGGCAAAATCAATCTCATCGATTACAAAACCGGCACGCCACCCGGTCCGCGCGAAGTTCTCGTCGGCTTCGCCCCGCAATTGACTCTGGAAGCTGCAATGGCGCGGCAAGGCGCGTTCAATCTTGAAGGCGAGATCGATGTTGCGGAAGCAATATATGTCAAGCTGCTGGGCAAAGATGGCGGCAAGGAAAGACCGCTCGACTTGAAGAAGGAAGACATCACGCTGCCTGAACTCGCGGAGCGCCATTTCGGATTTCTGCTTGCGATGCTCAACCAGTTTCGTGACGAGTCCACGCCCTACCCGCCGCGGCCATTTCCGAAATTTGCGGCGAAATACAATGCTTATGACCATCTCGCGCGCGTCAGGGAATGGTCGTCCGACTTCGACGAGGGCGGCGACACATGAGCATCTCGCGCGAAATTCCTGCCGTTGTCCGCAAGGCGCAGCTCAGCGCCTCAGACCCGGGAAAATCGGTTTGGGTTTCGGCCAATGCCGGCTCTGGCAAGACGCATGTGCTGGCGCAACGCGTGTTGCGATTGCTTCTCGCCGGCGTCGCCCCGGCGAAAATTCTCTGCCTGACCTTCACCAAGGCAGCGGCGGCGAATATGGCCGTGAAAGTCTTCGCCACACTGTCAAAATGGACGCAGATCGACGATGTGGCGCTCGCAGCCTCAATCGAGGAGATTGGGATCGTAAGGCCCGATGCGGCAACGCTGACATTCGCGCGGCGTCTCTTTGCCCGCACGGTCGAGACACCGGGCGGATTGAAGATCCATACAATCCACGCCTTCTGCGAGCGGCTTCTGCATCTCTTTCCGTTCGAGGCGAATGTTCCGGGCAGTTTCGAAGTCGTTCAGGATCTCGAACAGGCTGAACTGCTCAACGACGCAAAACAGAAGACTCTCGGTGCAGCGGAAAAAGACCGCGGTGCGCTCGGCGCGGCTTTGCAGCGTCTCGTCAACGAAACGACGCAGGACAATTTCGGCGCGCTTCTGCGCGAGGCGGTGAGCCATCGCGAATGGTTCCGACAGGCATCGCCGGAGGACTTTGTCACTGCACTTCGCCGTGCTCTGGGACTCGCTGCTGGCGACAGCATCGCCTCCATCGAAACGGAAATGATCGAAGAAGGTATTGCACCGAAGCGCTGGCGCGACTTCGCGGATTTTCTTTCGCAAGGGTCGAAAACGGATTGCGACAGGGCGGCGCTTTTTCTCAAAGCGGCTGATATTTACGAAAGCGCGAAAGACTCCTCACCTTTCCCTCATGCTGAGGAGCTTGCGAAGCAAGCGTCTCGAAGCACGAGGGAAAAGAGCGCGAAGCCCTCGCCCTTCGAGATGCCGCCTTCGGCGACTCCTCAGGATGAGGGCGTCCGAACAGACTGTGTGGCTGCCTATCTCGGGATTTTCTTCACAAAAGCGGGCGAGCCGCAAAAAAAACTGGTCACCAAAAATCTCGCGATGGTCCGCCCTGATTTCGTCGCCCAGCTTGATTCCGAGCAGGCGAGACTTGTGCAACTTTGCGAAAGGCGCAAGGTCGCGGCCTGTTTCGAGCGGACGATCGCACTTGCGACGGTCATCCGGGAAATCCTCTCAAATTACGAGCGCGCCAAAGCCGTGCGCGGCCTGCTCGACTTCGATGATTTGATCTCGCGCACGCTTCGTCTGTTGCAACGTTCCGACGCGCGCTGGGTTCTGTTCAAGCTCGATTCAGGCATCGACCACATTCTGGTGGACGAGGCGCAGGATACTAGCGAAGCGCAATGGAAAATTCTCGAAGAACTCACCGGAGAATTCGCAGCAGGGCTTGGCGGCAACGAGAGGCCGCGCACTTTCTTCGCGGTGGGTGACGAGAAGCAGTCGATCTTCTCTTTCCAGGGCGCCGCGCCGCATATGTTTCATCAAATGCGGAAGCTTTTCGAACGGGGACTCGGCAGCGATGTCTTTCAGCATATCGAGTTGAAAACCTCTTTTCGCTCGGTGCCAGCAATTCTCGATATGGTCGATGCCGTCTTCGGCTGTGCCGAACATCAGCAAGGTCTTGTCAGTTCGGATAAATATATGGGGCACGACGCGCTGAAGCATGATCTTCCCGGGCTCATCGAAATCTGGCAGCCTATTGCAACGAAGGAAGAGGAGGCGCCGGGCGACTGGCGGCTGCCGCTCGATCTGCTTGACGAATCCGACCCTGCAAACAAGCTTGCCCAGCGCGTGGCGCAGAAGATCAGCAGACTTATCGCGCCGGGTCCAAACGAGTGTGTTTTCGATTCCGATCTCAACCGTTTCCGTCCGGTTGGCGCGGGCGATATATTGATTCTGGTGCGCAGCCGCGGCCCCTTTTTTGAGGCCGTCATTCGAGCCTTGAAGCAGCACAAGGTCCCTGTTGCCGGTGCGGACCGGCTGCAACTCACAGAACATATTGCTGTGATGGACCTGATGGCGGCAGGCCGCGTGGCGCTGCTGCTGCAAGACGATCTGACTCTGGCCTCGGTACTGAAATCGCCGTTGATCGGGCTCGACGATGATGATCTCCTGAAGCTCGCGCCGGGTCGCGCGGGTTCGCTTTTTGAAGCGCTCGCGCAATCGGGCGAAAAGCGGCACCAGCAAGCCTGTGAAACATTGACGCGCTGGCGCGGGCGCGCGGCGTTGTCGCCCTTCCAGTTTTATGCGCGCCTTTTGAGCGGAGACGGCGGCCGCCGCGCGATGGAAGCGCGCCTTGGCGCAGAAGCCTGC
>SCSF01000095.1 GCA_004298435.1 Beijerinckiaceae bacterium | reverse complement strand
CACCCCAAGCTGGTTAGCAACGGTGGCCACATGCAATGATTATGAATAAATTGGGGATCTGCATACATTTTGGCCAACTCCGTAAAAAGAGGGCGGAATGGCGCGAAAGACGAAACGAGCCGGTCTGGAGTGGTTACACGAGATCAAGTATGACGGATATTGCATCACCGCAGTCGACAATGATCTTACCGCAATGTTGGGAACGAGCAGCAGTTCGATGACCACGACCACCGACACAAGCACCATCTCCTGAGTCTCGCGTGGATAGGCGCGGACGAACATCATGCGGCTGTGATAGAGACGGACGTGCGCGACCTTCGCGGTCGCCGTCACGCCATTGATCACCACGACATCGTGGCTCCAGTCAAACTGGTAGGCCTCGCCCGGCGCAAATAGCAAAGGCACATAGCCTCAGCCGAGACGCTGACTTGCTTCCGCCTCCCCCGTGGGCGCCTGACGGCATCGCACCCACCATCATAGCCTTTGGCTTGCAGCTCTTCAAAAAGCCGGATCAGCCTCAGCTGCTCGCGGGCCGGCTTTCCGGCATTCGCCGTCAGCATCAAGTCAAGCGCGACTTTCCAACACCCCAGCTTCGGACGCGGCTGAATCTCCCGCTCATAGGAAAACGATGTCTCTTCCGACCGCAGCACCTTGCGGACCGTATTGCGCGATCCCTTCAGCTCGCGCGCGATCTCCTTGCTCGACTTTCCCTTGAACAGGTGCTCCCGCCGTATCCGGCCAATCGTCTCCATAACCAGCATCCCCCACCGCCCGCTTCGCCTCAAAGCGGACAGCCCACCAGACCAAGGATAAGAGGATCAATTTTCGGTGCCGATCCCCATACTTACGGGGTCAATATTCCCCGCCGAAACACAGCTTGGCCCGTGGCTTCTAATCCGGTCGCTGCGTTCGTCCGCCCTGCTGAGATCCGTATCGTGCTCAAACGGCACGCAAGCAAATTCTAGAAAAGCGGAGTACGTCAGTCGATGGTTGAAGATTGGACTGCCCCTGCGTCGGTTGCCATGGGTTCTGAACACAAGCTTGGCCAAATCCAGCCCGCGTGGGCTTCATGGAACGGGTCCATGCTTTGGAGTGTTGTGAAGCAGCGGAGCCGGATCTGGGAGCAACTGTCCACTGACAGATCTCATTTGAGAGTGCTGCGCGCGTCAGCGTGGCGTGCCACTCCGGCGGCGGCTCGGCCTTTCATGATGCCGTCATGATGCCAAGGCCCGTTCTTTCGAAAGCCGCTGAAGGAGATATGAAATGTCACTTGAGCAGTTCCGCAGGACGCGAATGGTGATTCTGAATCGAAGCTCGACGGCCTATCAGGCTGCTCGTGCGATGGAGGATAATCATATTGGCGCAGTGCTCGTGAGCGATCCGCCCTGGCTCACGGGTATCGTTACCGATCGTGATCTCGCACTGGCAGTCCTTGGCGGCGGACTAGATCCCAAGACCACTCGCCTGGACGAGATGATGTCCGAGGAAGTGATAACCTGCGACATCAGCGGAGATCTCGATGAAGTGGTCCATCTCATGCGAGAATACGGTGTTCGGCGCATCCCTCTCGTGGAAGGTGCACGGCCTGTCGGACTGATAACTTTCGACGATCTCGTCGTCGATGGCACCGTGAGTCCTGCCGCATTACGGGACATTGTCACGGCGCAGCTTGAAGCCGAGGCTCCCCAGAAACCTGCCGGAATGTTACACCCGGGCGCCGGAACAACTGCTCAAAGCCTCACCCGCGCCTTGATGCGCGCGAAAGCGCGGGCTGAAGCGACGTATGACCAGATGGTTCAGGCGGTAGCCGCCGCGACCGGACTGGAGCGTGCTCGCTCCGAGCGTGCGCTGTTGATCACTACCTGCATGCTGTGCCAGCGTCTGACATTGGACAAAGCACAAAATCTTATCGCCCAATTCCCATCGATGCTCCAGTCGCAGCTTGACCAGTGCCTCGAAGGGCCGGACCGCTTGGTATCCAGGCAGGCTATCGAGGATGAACTGAGTCGATCGCTTGGTGTGTCTACAGAGGGCGCGAGCGAAATCATCCGAGGGGTTTCAACGGTAATCTCCGAAAGTGTATCCGCAGGCCAGATCCAAAAGGCGCGCGGGCAGCTGCCGCAGGAGATGAAAGAGCTATTTTCGGCGTCAGCACCATCGTGACGACCGCGACCGCATGCTCTGAATGACAAACATGAAATATGGAGACAGGTAATGGACGCTCTCGAGCGTGATTACAAATCATTGCTGCTTGCCAATCACGAGCCGCCCTGCCTGTCACTGTATCAGCCGACCCATCGCTCTTACCCGGAGAAGCAGCAGGATCCGATCCGCTTTCGCAACCTGGTGCAGGAGCTGATGCTGTCGCTACACAAGAAGTACACCGGACGCGAAACTGCGCCCATCCTGCGCCGGTTTCACGAACTGGCCGAAGATGCGCGGTTCTGGAATCACGGTCTCGGCGGGCTCGCGGTTTTTGCGACGCCGACGTTGTTCAAAATCTATGTTCTCCAACGACCAGTCCGGGAGTTGGCAATAGTCGCGGACAGCTTTCACACCAAGCCGCTCGTGCGTGTTCTGCAATCGGCGGATCGCTACTATGTTCTCGGCCTCAATCGGCAGGAAGCGAGCCTCTTCGAAGGCAATCGCTATGCCCTCGACAGGGTCGAACCGGCGCCCGGAATGCCGAGGACCGTTTTTGACGTGGTCGGGGAAAAAGAGGGTGAACCGGAAAGGAAGAACCGGGCGTATGGGCCGGCAGGGCCAGGCAGCACGTTGCATGGCACCAACGTCCGGCAGGAAGAGACAGACGCCGACACAGAACGCTTCTTTCGGGCGGTCGATGATGCCGTGCTGGAAAACTATTCGCGGCCGTCTGGAATGCCCCTCCTGTTGGCGGCGCTCCCTGAGTACCATCATCTGTTTCGCAAGGTGAGCCGCAACCCGTCACTTATGGCTGGTGCGATCGACACGTACGCGGGCGCCTTGTCGGCGAGCGAGTTGCGGGAGCGCGCCTGGCAGCTCGTTCTGCCGCATTATCTCGAGCGGCTGAACGGAATTATCGAGAGGTTCGGCGCGGCGAGAGCGAACGGTCTGGGCAGCGCCGATCTCGCCGATATCGCGAGAGCGGCTGCTGCTGGCCGCACTTCCACCCTGTTGATCGAGGCTGATCGCTTGATTCCAGGACGCTTCGATTCTGGAACGGGCGCCATTGAATTCGCGTCGCTCGACGAACCTGGCGTGGGCGACTTGCTCGATGACCTGGGCGAGCATGCGCTCAAGACCGGCGGCGAAGTGGTGATCGTTCCAACTGAGAGCATGCCGACAGATACGGGCATCGCCGCGATTTATCGATTTTGATCTCATGCAGAAAAGCGCAGCTTGTTCCCCGTCACCACCTATGTCCCAAATTTGAGGGTGTGATTTAAGGAGGATTTGGGCCGAGCAGATGATGCGCGCATTAGACTGATCGCGTCGGCTTTCTTGCGTTTCAATGGAGCCAAGCCGGATTACCCGCGAGTCAGTCATTCATGACCAAGTTTCGCAAGCTTGGGTTCATCGACTACAACGGCCGCCTTGAGGTTCACAGCTCGCTTTTGAGCGTAATCTTGAGCGAACAGCCGCAGACTATAGAGTCTCGAGAGTTTCAGCCTTAAAGGCGGTCTGAGATCTCAGTTCTCACCCTGACGAGCCATGCAGCGGACGCTGCCGACACAGATTGGGTCCGATCTGCGAATGGCTTTAGCCGGCGCGTCGGGACGTGATCTATCCGCCCTTCGGCGCGGCGGCCCATATCAATGCCAACACGGCGGTGATGGACATCTGCTTTTCCGGTACGATGGTTTCGGCTCGAGAGCGCAGCGGTTGTCGGCGATCCACAAAGCGCGCTTCTATGCATCTCTCATATGCAACTCTGACAACCGAGATGCTTGGCAATCTTATGTGGCGGGGCGCCGCGAGAACTTGGCCAGCCTGAAATCACAGCTTGGGGTTGGCTGGCCGCACCAGACGATGGCGCCGCCGCTTGAGCAAGATCAACGAGCTATAATTGATGAGGAACTATCAGTGCTGGTGTCGGCTTTCCATGGGTGCGCGGGCGGCGACGTCGGCTCGGATGGGCAACAAGGGAAGAACCTATGAACAAGCAAACGACTGGCTCGACCATGAGCACCGGCGCGCCAGCGCCGAGCGACCGCAACTCGCTGACCGTCGGCCCTGATGGCCCGATCCTGCTCCATGACGTGCACTTCCTTGAGCAGATGGCGCACTTCAATCGCGAAAAGGTTCCAGAGCGCCAGCCGCACGCCAAGGGTTCGGGCGCCTTCGGCGTCTTCGAGACAACTGAGAACGTGTCCGCCTATACTAGGGCCACCCTGTTCCAGAAGGGCGCGGCCACCGAAATGCTCGCGCGCTTCTCCACGGTTGCGGGCGAGTCCGGCAGCCCCGACACGTGGCGCGACGTGCGCGGTTTCTCCCTGAAATTTTACACCGACGAGGGCAACTACGACTTGGTCGGCAATAATACCCCGGTATTCTTCATCCGCGACACGATGAAGTTTCCGCACTTCATCCGCAGCCAGAAGCGACTTCCCGATTGCGGCCTGCGTGACAATCACATGCAGTGGGATTTCTGGACCAGCAATCCGGAGTCGGCCCACCAGGTAGCCTATCTGATGGGCGAACGCGGGCTTCCCCGCACTTGGCGGAACATGAACGGCTACGGTTCGCACACCTACATGTGGATCAACGCTGCTGGTGAGAAGTTCTGGGTCAAGTATCACTTTCACACCCAGCAGGGCTTGGCGTTCTTCACCAACGCGGAGGCCACCAAGACCTCGGGCGAAGATGCGGATTTCCATCGCCGCGACCTGTTCGAAGCGATCAAGCGTGGCGAATATCCGCGCTGGACCCTGTCGGTCCAAGTAATGCCTTATGCGGACGCCAAGACATACCGGATCAACCCGTTCGACTTGACCAAGACGTGGTCCCACGCGGACTATCCGCTGATCAAGGTCGGCGTCATGACGCTCAACCGCAATCCGGAGAATTTCTTCGCGCAGATCGAACAGGCGGCCTTTTCGCCGGGCAACACGGTACCGGGCGTCGGCCTGTCGCCGGACAAGATGCTCCTCGGCCGCGCGTTTGCCTATAACGATGCTCAACGCAACCGGATCGGAGTCAACTTCCACCAGCTGCCAGTAAACCAGCCGAAGGTTCCGGTGAACAGCTATATGTTCGACGGACACATGGCCTTCCATCACAGCGGCTCGGCGCCCGTCTATGCGCCCAACAGCGGTGGGCGCACCTGGGCGGACAAGACTGGTGAGATGGCGGACGGATGGGAAGCGGACGGCACGATGGTTCGCAGCGCCTACACTCTGCGCGACGAGGACGACGACTTCTCCCAGGCAGGGACCCTCGTGCGTAGGGTCTTCAACGACGCCCAGCGGGACTCTCTGGTCGAGACAGTGGCCGGCGCCCTGCTTGCCGGCGTGCGCTCGCCGGTGCTTGAGCGCGCTTTCGACTACTGGAAAAACATCGACGCCGAGGTCGGTCAGCGAATCGAGGCCAAGGTGCATGGCAGCGTTGCGTCGATGCCCGCAAAAGTCATGAGCGAAGGCTGATATCGCGACCTCTCTCCAAGTCGGTCCCCGTGCAGCGGACGAAATCCCATGGCGGTTCTTCCTGTTTTGGCCGCGTCGGTTAGTGGAATAGGACGGACCGAAAGGTTTTTCTTTATATGTCGAGCACGAATAAAGAACGAGGAAGATGGCGCGCATTTGACGTTGAAGGGCGGGAACTTACATCACTTCAACTGCTGGCGGGGGAGACCATGTGCCATCTAGGGCAGGAGCAAATGGCCAATAGAGACGCATGAGAGGCGTTGGCGTTGGGATACTGCTTGAGCCTTTCACGATTTGAGGGAAGCGTATCTCGCATTTTTGAAATAGCTCTGGCATTCGGATGGCTCGATGGCCTGTGCGAGCCGGCCGATGTGGCACCATGTGTCCTCGACGGTCTTTGGGACATGATTGGCGCGCTGCTTCCCGCCTTCACGCCAAAAGAATGCGCAAACTTCTTCGCCGCCGCAGGTTACGAGCCATCATGAACGGAAACCGCTCTAGGTGTTTGATCCCAGGCTTTGATGGTGCATTCTTGTCGCAAGACTGGAAGGATGCGCTATGGGACAGGTTCTGCACGGGTGCGCCACGATGACGGAGGCAATCCGTCGAGCAATACAAAATAGTCAAGAGAGCTTAAGAGCGCTCGCCGGGCGTTACGGGATCAACCAGAAAACCGTCGCCAAATGGAAGAAACGGGCAACGGTCGCCGACCTGCCGACGGGTCCGAAAGAAGCCAAATCGACGGTGCTTTCCACCGAGGATGAAGCGATCATCGTCGCCTTCCGGCGGCACACCCTTCTGCCGCTCGATGATTGCCTCTATGCCTTGCAAGCAACGATTCCGCATCTCACGCGGTCATCCTTGCATCGATGTCTGCAAAGGCATGGGATCTCTCGATTGCCGGAGACTGACGGGGCCAAGCCGTCAAAGAAAAAGTTCAAGTCCTATCCGATTGGCTATTTTCACATCGACATCGCCGAGGTTCAGACTGCCGAAGGCAAGCTTTACCTTTATGTCGCCATCGATCGCACATCGAAGTTCGCCTTCGTGCAATTAGTCAAGAAGACGGGAAGGACCTCAGCATCCGCCTTCCTCGAAGCCCTCATCGCTGCCGTGCCCTACAAGATCCACACGGTTCTCACCGACAACGGCATTCAGTTCACCTTCCCGCCGCGCTATGCCGGCGGCCCGACAGCCAGATACATGACGCATATGTTCGACATGCGTTGCCGCGAAAACGGCATCGACCATCGGCTGACCAAAATCAAACATCCCTGGACCAATGGTCAGGTCGAACGGATGAACCGCACCATCAAGGAGGCGACCGTCAAGCGTTATCACTATGACCGGCACGATGACCTCGAAGCGCATCTCGCCGACTTCATCAACGCCTACAATTATGCTCGAAGACTCAAGACGCTGAAGGGCCTCACGCCTTACGAGTACATCTGCAAAGTCTGGACAGAAGACGCAAAGCGATTCAAACTAAACCCGCTCCATCATATGCCGGGACTAAACATCTAGGTCATAGACCCATAAATGGGATTCCCGAATCGAGGAATTGCTGATTCAGTCTCTGCGGACGGGAGGCTGCGATGGCTCGCTTTGATTTGACGGATTTCGAGTGGTCGGTGATCGAGCCTTTGCTGCCAAACAAGGTTCGCGGTGTGCCGCGAGTGGATGGCCGGCGGGTTCTGAACGGGATTTTCTGGCGACTGCGGACTGGCGCGCCCTGGGCCGACATCCCCTCCCGCTATGGCCCGCACACGACCTGCGTGAACCGCTTCAACCGGTGGCGCAAGGCCGGCGTCTGGGATCGTCTTTTGAAAGCCGTCTCAGAGGCTTACGATGGCGATATCCAGATGATCGACTCATCGTCGATCCGCGTGCATCAGCACGCCGCGAATACTAAAAAAAAGATCAGGGATCCCGTTGCATGGGTCGCTCGCGTGGCGGCCTGACCACCAAGATCCATGCGCTCGTCGATGCCGAAGGCCTGCCGATTACGCTCAAACTCAGCGAAGGCCAGGCCCATGATGGCAAAAGCGCCGAGGACATGCTCGATGCGCTCGGTCCTGACCAGATCCTGCTTGCCGACAGGGCCTATGACTCGGATGCGGCCCGCGCCAAACTCGCAAAACGCGGCGCCTGGGCGAATATCAAGCCGATGCCGAACCGCAAGAACGTGCCGGCGTTCGACGCCTACCTTTACCGCTATCGCAATCTCGTCGAGCGCTTCTTCAACAAACTCAAGCACTTTCGCGGCGTCGCCACACGCTACGACAAACGCGCCGACAA